>JBBREI010000279.1:0-1515 GCA_038203035.1 Burkholderiales bacterium | reverse complement strand
CTCGTGCGCAACTTCTTCGCGGGTGCCGTCGGATTCGGCCAGCAGGATGGCGCCGGCATCCATGTCGTAGCCCGCGTGCACGAAGCCTTCCACGGCGCTGATGGCGAGCTTGTCCATCATCTCGAGGCCGGCGGGAATGATGCCCGCGCCGATCACGCTGGCGACCGCGTCCCCGGCGCTTTCGACATCCGGGAAGGACGCCATCACCACCTGGGCCGTCTCGGGCCTGGGCAACAGCTTCACCGTCACCTCCAGCGTCACCGCCAGCAGGCCTTCGGAGCCGTGGACCAGGGCCAGCAGGTCGTAGCCGGGCGCATCGAGCGCATCCGAGCCGAGGTCGAGCAGGTCGCCCTCGATGCCGATGGCACGCACACGCGCCACGTTGTGGACGGTGAGGCCGTATTTGAGGCAATGCACGCCGCCCGAATTCTCCGCGACATTGCCCCCGATCGAGCAGGCGATCTGGCTCGAGGGATCGGGCGCGTAGTAGAGCCCGAGCGGCGCCACTTGCTGCGAGATGCGCAGGTTGGTGACCCCGGGCTGCACGCGCGCGTGGCGGGCGGCCTGGTCCACCGCCACCACGCGGTTGAACTTGGCGAGCGAGAGCAGGATGCCGTCGGACAGTGGCAACGCGCCGCCCGAAAGGCCGGTGCCCGAGCCGCGCGCCACTACCGGGGTGCCGGTTTCGCGCGCAACCGCCAGGACCGCGGCAACCTGCGACTCATCCGACGGCAGCGCGGCCACCAGCGGCGTGGCGCGATAGGCGGACAAGCCGTCGCATTCGTAGGGCAGGAGCGCTTCTTGCTCCACCAGCACCGATGCCGCTGGCAGCAATTGCCTCAACCGCGCGGCGATTTCCGCCTGCCGGGCAGGCCGCGAACCAACGGGGGCTTCTGGTAAGGCGCTCATCCTGTAATCATAACCGGATGGAACCCACCCTCTGGTACGTACTCGCGGCAGTCCTCGTGGTGGTGGGACTGGCCGGAACCGTGTTGCCGGTGATACCCGGTGCACTGCTGATTTTTGCCGGACTCTTCATCGCCGCGTGGGCGGACGGGTTCACACACGTCGGGCTCGTCGGGCTCACCATCATCGGCGTGCTGGGCGCGCTTTCCATCGTGGCCGATTTCTTCGGCACCATCCTGGGCGCCAAACGCGTCGGCGCCAGCGCGCAGGCCCTGGTGGGAGCGGCGCTGGGCGGGCTGGTGGGCCTGCTGTTCGGGATCCCCGGCCTCATCCTCGGCCCCTTCGTGGGCGCCGTCGCGGGTGAGCTCATCGCCACCCGCAAGATGATGCTGGCGGGCAAGGTGGGCCTGGGGACCTGGGTGGGATTGCTGGTGGCTTCGGTGCTCAAGGTGGTGATCGCCTGCCTGATGATCTCGACCTTCGCGGCTTTTTACCTGATGAACTGAAAGCGGGTGTGAAAACTGGTGTCAGAGACGACTTTTGCTGTGGCGTTTCTGCGCCTAACGCAAAAGTCGTCTCTGACACCAGTTTTCACACCCGCTTTCAGCT
>JBBREI010000278.1:0-1591 GCA_038203035.1 Burkholderiales bacterium | reverse complement strand
CGATCGCGCGGCGGATCTCGTCGCGATTCGCGGAGACCGGCAGGTCTTGGGGGTAGACGAGGACCGGGACGCTCGCGGCACGCGCGGCTCGCATCGCGACCGAGGCCGCGATCCGCTGCGCCAGCGCCGCCGCGGCGGCCGCGACGTCGTTGCCCCGCTGCCGCTCCGCGCGCAGCCGGTCACGCTCGCCGCGCAGCCGCCGCTGGTCGCGGTGCAGGCAGTCGTCGATCGAAGAAGAGGAGGCAGGATCAGGCAAGGTCATGAGCGGCACGGGCCGAGGCCCGGTGCGGGAGTTCGAGGCGTGGGACGAGTCTACCGGGACCGGCGGATGCCGGTGCGCGTCGCTTCGGCGCGAAGCGCTGCCTGACGACCGGGCCAGTCGCGTTGCCCGCGGCCACGGTGCTGGCGCCATGGGCGCGTCCGATCCGTATACTGCAGCCCGCCGACAGATCGTCGGCTGCGGCCGAAACGCGGAGGCAAGCAAGCATGATCCTGATCACGGGAATTACCGGCAACATCGGTGGCGCAACGGCGCGGGCACTGATCCAGACGGGCGTGCGCTTCCGCGCGCTGGTGCGGGACCTCGGCAAGGCAGCGCCGTGGGCAGCTCAGGGCGTCGAACTCGTGCAGGGCGATCTCGAGGACCCGGCCGCCGTCAAGCGCGCGCTCGCCGGCGTCGACCGGGCGCTGCTCGTGATGCCGAACGGCGAGACCCAGGAGCGCACCGAGCTCGCGTTCACCCGCAGCGCGAAGGAAGCGGGCCTGACCTGGCTGATCAAGCTCTCATCGCCCGAAGCGGTGCGCGGCACGACCAGTCCGATTCCGCTGGCGCACATCGCGGCCGAAGACGCCATCAAGGCCTCCGGCCTGAAGTGGACCTTCGTGCGCCCGAGCTTCTACAGGCAGACCTTCCGCGGCTCCGAGAAGGGCGCGCGCGCGACCGGCAAGCTGTCGATGCCGATGGGCAAGGGCACTGTGGCGCTCACCGACAACGAGGATGCCGGCCAGTTCATCGCCCGCATCCTCACCGACGCCAATTCCGCGCAACACCACGGCCAGTGCTACGACATCACCGGCCCCGATCCGGTGATGGACTTCCAGCAGATCGCCCAGGCGATCGGCGAGGCCATCGGGCAGAAGGTCGCCTACGACGACTGCGACCCGAAAGCCTTCCAGGAGGCGATCCGCCCGTTCCACCGCAACGCCTGGCACTCGGATGCCGTCGCACGGCTGTTCGGCGAGATCGCGGACAACCGCACGCCGGGGCACAAGACCGACACGTTCCAGAAGATCATGGGACGCCCGGGGCGCTCGTTGCAGGAATACCTCGCCACGGTGGCGTGAGGCGGGACGGGCTGGCACGCGTCGGCCAACCCCATCAGCCGGCAGATCCCCGAGGAAACCCACCAGCAGGTGTCGGAGTTCCCGGGAACGCCGGCGCGCCGATGACGATGCAGGCCAGATGCACCGCCGATGGGGCCGCGCTGAGTGCTATCGGGCGGGCGCCGCACGTTCCGTCGGCGCCCCCTCTTCGTACCTCGGCGCATCGCCGCCGATGTGATCCCAGGGCGCGCGCGAGCCCACGAAGATG
>JBBREI010000277.1:0-1603 GCA_038203035.1 Burkholderiales bacterium | reverse complement strand
GCGATGGGCTCCATCAAAGTGGTCGTGCTCGACGAAGCCGACGAGATGCTCGACATGGGGTTCGCCGAGGACATCGAAGCGGTGCTGAAGGAAGCGCCGGCAGAGCGCCAGACCGTCCTTTTCTCCGCCACCATGCCCGCGCGCATCGAGGCCATCGCGAAGCGCAACCAGCGCGACCCGGTGCGCATCCGCATCGCGAAGGCGCAGGCGAAGGCGGGCGAGGTGCCCAAGGTCCGGCAGGAGGCGTACCTGCTGCCGCGCAGCGGAAAGATGGCGGCGCTCGGGCGCATCCTCGACATCGAGGCGCCCGCGGCGGCGATCGTTTTCTGCCGCACGCGCACCGAGGTCGACGAGCTCACCGAGACCCTCAACGGCCAGGGCTACCAGGCCGAGGCGCTGCACGGGGGCATGACGCAGGAGCAGCGCGACAAGGTGATGAAACGCCTGCGCGCGGGCGCTTCGGAACTCCTGATCGCAACCGACGTGGCCGCGCGCGGGCTCGACATCGACCGGCTGACACACGTGATCAATTACGACCTGCCCAATGCCCCGGAGGCTTACGTGCACCGCATCGGGCGCGTGGGCCGGGCGGGGCGCGAGGGCGTCGCGATCACGCTTGTGGAGCCGCGCGAACACCACCAGCTTCGCAACATCGAACGCATCACCAAGCAGAAGATCGAGATCGCGAAGGTCCCCACGGTTGCGGACCTGCGCGCCCGCCGGCTGGAGCTCACGCGCGCGACCCTTCGGGAAGTGCTGGTGGCCGATGACAACGAACACTTCCGCGTCGTGGTGGATGCGCTGTCGAACGAATTCGACCCGATGCAGATTGCGATGGCGGCGGTGAAGCTGTACCACCAGACCACCGTGGGCGATGCGGGCGACGAAGAAGACATCGATGCCCCGGCGCTGCCTTCCGCGCTCCAGCAGAAGCCTGCATCGCCGAAGAAAAAGCGTGTCGACGCCCCCTATGGGCTGAACCCGGCGGGCGACATGGTGAAGATATTCATCGGCGCCGGCCGCCAGGCGTCCATCCGGCCGCAGGACCTGGTCGGGGCCATCGCCAACGAGGCCGGGGTCGCCGGCGGGCTGATCGGCGCGATCCAGATCACCGACCGGTTCTCGATCGTCGAGGTGCCCGCGGAGGTGGCCGAACAGGTGATCAAGGCGCTGGGCAAAAGCACCTTGCGCGGCAAGAAGGTCCAGGTGCGCCTGGACAACGCAAAATAAAACGTCTGTCCTAAGCGTCTGATTTGTAGGTGTAATGGAAATGAGGCGTCACTACTCGTTGACGCAGGTGAGCCGGAATGCGATAATTTCCCCTCTCGACGGCATCAAAATCGTCGACCTGGCGCGGGGTGGAGCAGTCTGGCAGCTCGTCGGGCTCATAACCCGAAGGTCGCAGGTTCAAATCCTGCCCCCGCAACCAATCCCTGGAGTACCGCACGGCAAGGGATTGCCATCGCTCTTTAAAAAGTTACAGCCGATAGAGGTGGGTGCTGGCTGGCGCGTAAACCGGATTGATCCATTCGCGAGGATGGGTTGAGAAGGTGACAAGCAATAGCTGTGTGCTCACTTTATGGAATCCAACGTGATTCTTGAG
>JBBREI010000276.1:0-1724 GCA_038203035.1 Burkholderiales bacterium | reverse complement strand
GGCGGAGCAGGGGCCCCGTTTGCGGGGATGCGACCCGGCGGAGTGATCGTGGCCGACACGACGATGGTTCAGCGTCACGGTGGTTCTGGAGGCCTAGTGGAGTTCCTGGTAGATCCGCTCCGCGAGTGTACGGCTTATCCCCTCGACCCGTGACAGGTCGTCGATGCTGGCCGCCATGACGCCTTGCAATCCGCCGAAGTGCTCCAGCAGCTTCTTGCGCCGCCCGGGGCCCACCGACGAGATCTCCTCCAGGCGCGAGGCGGTACGCGCCTTGCCACGGCGCGCGCGGTGGCCGGTGATGGCGAAGCGGTGCGCCTCGTCGCGCACCTGCTGGATCAGGTGCAGCGCGGGATGGTCGGGGGGCAGGCGGCGCGGCACCTCCTCGTCGGGGAACACCAGCTGCTCCATGCCGGCCTTGCGCTCCACGCCCTTGGCCACGCCGATCATGCGGATCGTGTGCAGGCCGAGGTCGGCCATCACCGCGCGCGCCGCGTTGAGCTGGCCCAGGCCGCCGTCGATGAGGATGAGGTCGGGCGCCCTGCCCTCCCCGGTGTCGGCGAGCTTGCGGTAGCGCTTGTCGAGGGCGAAGCGCATGGCGCCATAGTCGTCGCCGGGCTCCACACCCTTCACGTTGTAGCGCCGGTATTCGGAGTTCTGCATCGCGCCCTTGTCGAACACGACACACGATGCAATCGGCGCCTCTCCCATCGTGTGGCTGATGTCGAAACATTCGATGCGCTGGATCGGGGTCTCGACCCCCATGAACTCCTGCAGCGCGGCCACGCGCGCCTCCTGCGTGGCTTGTGTCGAAAGCCGCTGGCCGAGGGCAAGCGAGGCGTTGCGCCGCGCCATGTCGATCCAGGTTCGCGACTCCCCGATCGGGCGCGAGACCACTTTCACCGGACGGCCCGCGATGCCCGAAAGGGTCCCCTCCAGCTCCGGCGGCGTGGCGAGCTGGTCGCAAACCACGCGCCCGGGGACCGGCTGCGCGGCGTAGTGCTGGGTGATGAAGGCCTCGACCACGGTTGCCGCGTCCGCGCCCGCGGTGTTCTGCGGAAAGAAGCTGCGGTCGCCCAGGTGGCGGCCGCCGCGCACCATCGCGAGCGTCACGCACCACAGGCCCTGGCTTTCCACCGCCACGATGGCATCGGTATCGGCCGCCCCGGTGGATTCCGCGGCCTGGTCGGAAAGGATGCGTTGCAGGGTGCGGATCTGGTCGCGGTGGTGCGCGGCCTCCTCGTAATCGAGCTTTTCCGCGGCCGCGTTCATCTTCGCCGTGAGCTCGCCCACCACAACGCTTTCGCCGCCCTCGAGGAAACGCGCCGCGGTATCCACGTCGGCGTTGTATTCGGCTACGCCGATCCTGCCCACACACGGCGCCGAGCAGCGCCCGATCTGGTGCAGCAGGCACGGGCGCGAGCGGTGGCTGAAGACCGTGTCGTCGCAGGTGCGCAGGCGGAAGACGCGCTGCAGGTGGCCGATGCTTTCGCGGATCGACCACGCGCTCGGGAACGGGCCGAAGTAGCGGTTTCCCCTGGTGTGCGCGCCCCGGTAGAAGCGGATCTGCGGGTACTTGTGGCCGGTGATGAGGATGTAGCCGTAGCTCTTGTCGTCGCGGAAGACGACGTTGTAGCGCGGGTTGAGGCTCTTGATCAGGTTGTTTTCGACCAGCAGCGCCTCGGCTTCCGTGCGGGTGACCGTGGTTTCGGCGCCCGCGATCTGCG
>JBBREI010000275.1:0-1751 GCA_038203035.1 Burkholderiales bacterium | reverse complement strand
CCTTGATGCGGTCCAGCGCCGCGAGGGTGGTGGTGATCATCTCGGGCGTGACCGCCAGCACCTTGTCGCGCACCCGGCCAAGCACGTTCTCGGCTGCGTGGGCCACCCGTTCCAGGCGGGGCAGGCCCAGAAAGCCGCAGGTTCCCTTGATGGTGTGGACGAGACGAAAGATCAGGCCGAGGGTTTCCTCGTCGCCCGGATTGCGCTCCAGCTTCACCAGGGCGGTGTCCAGGTCGGCCAGGCTCTCGTTGGTTTCGGTCAGGAAGTCGGCAAGAAGATCGTCCATCCGTCGCTCCGGTGCCGTGATGCGCGCCGATGCCGGGGGACCGGTTGGGGCGGATGCGCGTTGCGGTCGGCACTGTGGTCGGGCCGGGGCGAAGAAATCGTAAACGTGCAGCGGTTTTGTGCGCGCCGTGGCCATTTCCGACCCGGATGCGTCGGCAGCCTACCCAGCGCCGCCCCAGCGCTGCCCAGCGCCGCGACGATCCGGCCGCGCAGGACCGGCACACGCCGACGCCGCCCTGTGCCACCACCACTCACCAACTTTGTGTACGGAACCGGTGCGGCGCCCGCCGCATCCACGGCTTACTGCACCGGCGTGAGCCCGACGAGCAGCGGCGGTGCGTCCTCGGTCTGCGCGCCCATCAGCAGGCTGATGCGCAGGTCGGCGGCGTGGGCGATCAGCGCGGTGAGCGCGGCCTGCAGGGTACGTGCGGCGACCATCAAATCGGGATCGCGCAGCCATTCGAGTGCCGCGGAGGGGTTGGCGATCATGCCGGCGAAGCCCGGTGGCCAGCTGGCGTGGGGCCCGTGGATGCGTACGACGAAATCCAGCTCGGGCTGCCCGGCCACCTGAACCACACCGCCGGCCGGAAAGGATTCGGTTGCCAGCAGCATCACGTTCAGCGTCAGCCGGGCCGCCGCCGGGGCGAAGAAGCCGGTGGTGCTGACACCGTCCAGGTCGATGCGCACGCCGCGCCGCGGCATGCCTTCGACCAGCGCGCGCCATTCATCCATGCCCATGGCCCCGCCACCGCGCCCCCATGCCGCACGGGCCAGGCGCAGCCGCCGCACCAACGCCTCGCCGGCATCGTTGGCTAAACCGATCACATCAGTGTCGGGGCCGGGCTCGTCGCGCATGATTTCCACCGCACCGACCAAGGCGTTCACCTGTCCGCTCAGATCGTGACACAGCCGGGCAGCCAGGGTTTCCGCCAGAAAAAGGGCATCCATGGGTTCCTGCTGCCTCCTCATGGTCCGCCTTCTCCCGGTCGGGTGGATTTCTCGTGATACTCAACGCCGCGTGAACGAGAAAATCACGATTTAATTACGCTGAGACGAATGGTATGTCTATACCCATCATTAACGAAAATGATACCGAAGGCCGATCCCGCTCGCGGCGCACGACAGTCCGCGCACCACGCGACCGCAGGGTGGCTGGTGCCCCACCACTGGGGTCGCCATCAAGGCCAGCCCGTGCGTGGCCCGGCTGGGAGCATTCGCCGGCCCGCGCGGATAGATTGGGCAGTCTGGCGCGTGCCGGTTAAGCTCCGGTTAATACCAACCCTCTAATGAATGACCGATAGAGAAAGCCCAGGCCAGGGCTCTGCCCTGGACCCGCCAAAGGCCGACGGCCTTTGGAAACCCATTAGTTTTCTTACGGTTAAGGTGCAGGGGCGTAAGAGTGGCAAAAGTGTGGGCGGCAGGGTTCATGCGTAGCGGGTTTGGCGCCTGATGTACTGATCGAGGGC
>JBBREI010000274.1:0-2051 GCA_038203035.1 Burkholderiales bacterium | reverse complement strand
AGTCCTTCGGCACCTTTTCCGAATAGGTGACCTTGCCGTTCTTGTCGATCAGCTTGTAGAGCGTCTGCGCGCCGGCATCGGCGACGACGGCCAGCGCAAGCGCCATGGTTGCGCACAGGATGGTGCCTTTCATGTCTTTCCTCCTCATGCGGCCGCGCGGGCCGCTCCACAGACTTCGCAATGGGGATCACGCGCGAGGCGCACCTCGTGCCAGCGGCTGGCCAGCGCGTCGAACATCGCCAGGCGTCCCGCCATCGACTCGCCGATCCCGGCCACCAGCTTGATCGCCTCGAGCGCCTGGAAAGTCCCGATGATGCCCACCAGGGGCGCAAACACACCCATGGTGGCACATCGCTCTTCCTCGCTGCTCGCGCTTTCCGCGAACAGGCAGTTGTAGCAGGCGCTGTCGCGCGAGCGCAGGTCGAAAACCGCAACCTGCCCGTCGAAACGGATCGCGGCCCCCGAGACCAGCGGGCGCCGCGCCGCCACACATGCGCGATTGATCGCGTGGCGTGTGGCGAAGTTGTCCGAACAATCGAGCACCACGTCCGCGCCGCGCGCCAGCGCGGCCAGGCGATCCGGGCCCGCCCTCTCGTCGAGCGCCTCGACGCGGATGGTGGAGTTGACCCCGGCCAGTGTCGCCGCGGCCGAGGACGCCTTGGGCTTTCCGATCGACGCTTCGCGATGGATCACCTGGCGCTGCAGGTTGGTGAGGTCGACCACATCGCCATCGCAGACGGTGATGCGGCCCATGCCGCTGGCTGCGAGGTAGAGCAACGCGGCCGAACCGAGGCCACCCGCGCCCACTACCAGGGCGTGGGCGGCGAGGAGGCGCTCCTGCGCGTCCTCGCCGAATTCGTTCAGCAGCAGGTGGCGGCTGTACCGAAGGCGCTGGCTGTCGTCCACGGACGCCCGGCCGCGCGCGGCGCTACTTCGCGACGCTGGCGGTTGTCGTCGCGGCGACCGGAAGGCCCTTCAGGTGCGCCACGGCGGCGTTGAGCTGCACGTCTTCCTTCTTGGCGTTCGGGTCCTTCTTCGGCGCATCCTTGGCGCCCGCCTTGGCATCACCCTTCACGACCGGGGCGGTGGCCGCGGCCGATTGCCCGGTGGCGGGGCCGGTGATGATCTTGTCGAGCGGGGCCTTCTTGCCCGATGGCGCCGGCGCCTTGGAGGCGTTCTTGTCGTCCTCGATCGAGAGGTGGTGCTGGAGGTCGGCCTCGCGCAGCAGGACTTTCGTGGCTTCGTCTTCCACCACGATGTCGGCCGAGATGCCCTTGGCCTGGATCGAACGCCCGCCCGGCGTGTAGTAGCGCGCGGTGGTGAGCTTGACCGCCTGGTTGTTCGGCAGCGGAAGGATCGTCTGCACCGAGCCCTTGCCAAACGTCTGCACGCCGACGATGGTGGCGCGATGGTGGTCCTGCAGCGCGCCGGCGACGATTTCGGAGGCCGATGCCGACGCGCCGTTGACCAGCACCACCATCGGCACGGTCTTGGCGGCCGCGGGCACTTTCGAGAGATAGTCTTCCTTGAAGGCGCCGCCGCGGACGTAGTTTTCCTTGGTGGCGGTCAGGCGCATCTTCGCGTCTTCGGTGCGCCCGTCGGTGTAGACGACGAGGGCGTTTTTCGGCAGGAATGCCGCCGAAACCGCCACCGCGGCGTTGAGCAGCCCGCCCGGGTTGCCGCGAAGATCCAGCACCAGGCCCTTCATGTCGCCGTTGGACTGCTTGTAGAGGTCGTTGAGCGCCGTCACCAGGTTTTCGCCGGTGTGTTCCTGGAATTGCGTGACACGGATGAGGCCGTAGCCCGGTTCGATCATGCGGGCCTTCACGCTTTTCACGCGGATCACGTCGCGCTTGACCACGAACTCGAGCGGCTGCTGTTCGTTCTTGCGCAGCACCGTGAGCTTCACTTCGGTGTTCGGCTTGCCGCGCATGCGCTTGACGGCATCGGAGAGCGAGATGCCCTTCACCGACACTTCGTCGAGCTTGATGATGAGGTCGCCCGCCTTCACCCCCGCGCGATAGGCCGGCGTGTCCTCGATCGGGGCGACA
>JBBREI010000273.1:0-2175 GCA_038203035.1 Burkholderiales bacterium | reverse complement strand
ATAACCGGCCCATGACCGACCGCCAGCCTCCCGCCCTGCTGATCGCGGCCACCACGCAGGAATTGCGGCGCCATGCGCCGTTCGACGCGATGGCGCCCGCGGAGCTCGACCTGCTCGCCTCCCGGCTGCGCGTGCGCTACTTCGCGCGCGGCGAAGTGCTGCTTGCGCCGGCGCGGGGCCCGGTCACGGAGCTCTTCATCGTCCAGCGGGGCGAGGTGCGCGGCCGCTCCACTGACCCCTCGCAGGTCGAGGCCGCGACGCTGCTGGAGGGCGAGCTCTTCCCGGTGGGAGCGCTGATCGCGCGCCGCGCCACGACGCTCGAATACACCGCCGCCACCGACACCTTCGTCTACGTGCTCGGCGAGGCCCGGTTCCTCGAGGTGATGGCGGCGAGCCGCGAGTTCCACGCCTTCTGCACCCGGCGCCTCGCGCACCTGCTCGAGCGATCGGCGAGCGCGGTCCGGGAGTCGTTCGCGGGCCGCGCGTCTGCCGAGCTCGGCATGGAAACCACGCTGGCGCAGGTGGTCCGCCACGCCCCGGTCACGTTGCCCTCGACGGCTTCGGTGCGCGCGGTGCTCGAATGCCTTCGCGACCGGCGCGTCGGCTCGGTCGTGCTCACCGGCGAGGCTGGGCAACCCGAGGGAATCTTCACGCGTACCGACGTGCTGGACCGCGTGGCACTGGGCGGCGGCGACCTCGGCGCGCCGGTCTCCGGAGTGATGACCCGCGCGCCGGTTTCGCTGCCGGCATCGTCGACGGTGGCGCACGCCGCCGAGACCATGGCGCGCCTGGGCATCCGCCACCTGCTGGTGGACGACGAGGGGCGGCTTGCGGGCGTGATCTCGGAGCGCGACCTCTTCGCGCTGCAACGCCGATCGGTGCAGGGGTTGCGCAAGGAGATCGCGCGGGCCGATTCGCCGCATTGGCTTGCGCATGCGGCGCGCGAGGCGCGCGGCATTGCCGGCTCGCTGCTCGCGCAGGGCATCGCCGCCGAGGCCCTGATGCAGCTCGTGACGGCCCTGAACGACGCCATTGTCGAACGCGCGGTCGCGCTCGCCGCCCCGGGCCATGGCGTGTCGGCCGGCGAGTTCTGCTGGCTCGGGCTCGGCAGCGAGGGACGCCGCGAGCAGACGCTCGCCACCGACCAGGACAACGCGATCGTGTTCGCCGACACGGCGCCCGCGGGCTCGCGCGAGCGGCTGCTAGCCTTCGCGACCGAGGTGAACGACACGCTCGCCGCCTGTGGTTTCCCGCTGTGCAAGGGAAACATCATGGCCCGCAACCCGCAGTGGTGCCTGCCGCTGGCGGAGTGGACGCGGCTCTTCGATTCCTGGATGCGCAACACGCAGCCCGAGGCGCTGCTCAACGCCGCGATCTTCTTCGACCTGCGCCCGCTTGCCGGTCACGCCCCCCTGGGCGAGGCGCTGCGGGCCTTTGTCCGCGAGCACGGCGGCAGCCGCCCCGCCTTCCTCCGGCAGATGGCGGTGAACGCCCTGCAGGTGCGCCCACCCGTGGGCCTGCTCGAGGAGGTGCTGGCCGGCGGCGAGCCGCTCGACCTCAAGATGCACGCGACGCGCCCCTTCGTCGACTGCGCGCGTATCCTCGCGCTCGCCGCCGGGACCGAGGCTACGGCCACCGCGGCGCGACTGCGCGAGGCCGGGCCCGTCGTGCGCATGGACCCCGGGGAGGTCGAGGCCTGCGTGCAGGCGTTCCATTTCGTGCAGATGCTGCGGCTGCGCCGCCAGGAGGAGGGCGGCATCGCGCTGGAGCATCCCAACCGCATCGACCTCGCGGCGCTCAACCCGCTCGACCGGCGGATCCTGCGCGAGGCGTTGCGCCAGGCGCGCAAGCTGCAGAACCGCGTGGCCCTGGACTACAAGCTCTGATGGCGCCGTGGTTCTGGGAGCGCCTGCGTCCCGGCCTCGATCCCGCGCTGGCCGAGCGTGTGCGGCGGTGGCGCGCGTTGCCCGAACCCGCGGGCTCGCGGCCGCCCTCGACGGGCCGCTGGGTGGTGCTGGACGTGGAGTCCTCCGGCCTCGATGCGAGCCGCGACGCGCTGATCTCCGTGGGCGCGGTGGCGGTGAACGGCGGCGAGGTCGACATCGCCGACTCGTTCGAGGTGGTCCTGCGCCAGCCCACGCCGAGCGCGCACGCCAACATAGAGGTGCACGGCGT
>JBBREI010000272.1:0-2241 GCA_038203035.1 Burkholderiales bacterium | reverse complement strand
CGCAAGGCCGGGACTTTCGACCCGACGCTGCGCGACCTGATCGAGCGCGCGGCCTCCGAGTGCGGCTTTGCCTCGATGCGCCTGAACACGATCGCGGGCCACGATGCGATTCCGATGAAGTCCGTGTGCCCGAGCGCGATGGTATTCGTGCCGTCGGCGGGCGGCGTAAGCCACCATGAATCCGAGTTCACGCGCCCCGAAGACCTGGTGGCCGGCGCCCGGGTGCTCGCCGCCACACTCGCGCACCTGGTTCGACAGGAGACGCAAGGACCATGACGATGGATGTGCGGAAGTACGCAACGCTGGACGCGGGGGAGATGGCGGCGATGGTTCGGCGCGGCGAGACCAGCGCCACGCAGCTCGTGCGCTGCGCGCTCGAAGCAATCGCGGTCACGGACCCCGCGATCAACGCGTGGTGCGAAGTGTTCACCGAGGCCGCGCTGGCGCGCGCCGCGGCGCTTGATGCCGAGGCGCGCCAGGGCCGCTTCCTCGGGTCGCTGCACGGCGTCCCCATCGGGGTGAAGGACCTCTTCCAGGTTGCCGGAACGTGCACGCGGCGCGGATCGCACCTGTATGAAAACGACCTCGCGAAGGAGACCGCCCCGGTGGTCGAGCGCATGTTCGCGGCGGGCGCCATCATGGTCGGAAAAAACACCACACCCGAAGTGGGCTGGAAGGCATCGTCGAATTCGCCCCTCTACGGCGTCACGCGCAATCCCTGGGATCCTTCGCGCACCACGGGCGGATCGAGCTCCGGCTCGGCGGCGGCGGTGGCCGCGGGGACGGTGCCCATTTCGCTCGGCTCCGATGGTGGCGGGTCGCTGCGCATTCCCGCGGCCTACTGCGGCGTCTTCTCGATGAAGGCGCACCTCGGGCGCATTCCCACCTGGCCGTTGAGCCCCGCGGAGCAACTCTCGTGCGCGGGGCCCGTGACACGCAGCGTGGCCGATTTCGCCCTCTCACTCGACGTCCTCCAGGGCCCCGACGCGCGCGACCCGAACTCGCTGCCCGCGAGCGGCGTGTCCTATCTCGCCACGCTCCACGCGCCGGCTGGAAGGCTGCGCTGCGTACTGGCGCCCACAATGTTCGGCCAGCGAGTCCAGCCCGAAGTCGCGGCGGTGGTGGAAGCCGCGTTCGAGCGGATCCGATCGATGCCGGGCGTCGAGGTCGTGCCCGGGCGGCTCGACTGGCCCGATCCCATCGGCATCTTCGATGCGCTGTGGGTCGCGCGCGCCTCGCTCTACAAGGACCTCGAGCCGGCGAAGATGGCGCTCCTCGATCCGGGATACGCGCGCCAGGTCGAGCTCTCCTCGCGCATCGCCGTCGAGGACCACCTGAAGGCCCTCAAGGCCCGCGCGGTCTTCTGCCGCACGGTCGCCGAATCGTTCCGCGACTTCGACCTGCTGCTGCTTCCGATGGTGCCGATCGAGCCCTTCGCCGCGCAAGCCGACGGACCGGTCGACATGGATGGCGCGCCGCCGGTGCCTTGGGCGCGGTGGACGCCGTTTTCGCATCCCTTCAACGTGACCGGGCAGCCGGCGGCGAGCGTGCCCTGCGGCTGGACGAAATCCGGGTTGCCCGTGGGACTGCAGGTTGTCGGCGCGCGCTTCGACGAGCAGCGCGTGCTGCAGTTCTGCGCGGCCTGGGAGCGGGTGTTCGACACCGGCGAGCGCCGCCCGCAGGTCTTCGCCGCAAACCCCCTTCCATGACGCCCTCGGACAAGCCATGAACAATCCGCGCGATCTCTCCTCCGAAGGCGACGTGAACCTCTCGCCGCGCCGCAAGCGCTTCGAGGCCGACCACCTCGGGCCCGAGACGCAGGCGCTCCTCGCCGAGGATGCGAAGCACTTCCTGCACCAGTCGCTTTCCACGCCGTGCTTCAACGCGCTGCGCTCGGCCTCCGGCATCTGGCTCGAGGACCTCGAAGGGCGGCGCATCATGGACTTCCACGGCAACAGCGTGCACCAGGTCGGCCACGGCCATCCGCATGTCGTGGCGGCGGCAAAACGCGCGCTCGACACGTTGCCCTTCTCGCCGCGCCGGTTCACCAACGAACACGCGGTGGGCCTCGCGGCGAAGTTGACCGCGCTCGCCCCCGGCGACCTGGACAAGGTGCTCTTCGCCCCTGGCGGCACCGAGGTCATCGGCATCGCGCTCAAGATCGCGCGCATCGCCACCGGGCGGCACAAGACGGTCTCGATGTGGGATTCCTTTCACGGCGCCTCGCTCGACGCGATCTCG
>JBBREI010000271.1:0-2281 GCA_038203035.1 Burkholderiales bacterium | reverse complement strand
TCGTTGGACGCGTTGCTATGTTTGTCGACATTCGCGGCGACGTCCGCTTTGCAGCCATCCGCACCTGCCGCAACGCAGATCCCGGGTACTTGTTCAGAGCTTCCCTAGGGCAGGACCGCGGCGGCCGCGATCGCCAGCGCGGCCACGACGGCGAGGCGGTCGCAGCCGAAGAAGGCCTTCGGCCGGGCTTCGGCATCCACGATGCCAACCACCTGGCGCTCTTCGTCGAGGATCGGCACGCAGGCTTCCGATTGCACGCCGTCGTCGCACACGTAGAAGCCGCCACCGGCCTCCACGTATTTTCCGACATCGTCGATGACGGTGGCGCGCCCGGTCAGGCCCACGGTGCTGTTGGTGCTGCGCTGCGCGAATTCGTTGGTGAGCGGAAATTCGGCGCGGCTCGGGCGCCCCACATAGGACAGCTTCACCAGCACCGGCACGCCGGCGGAATTGACGCGCCGCTGGTAGATGCCGATCCAGTCGGCGCCGGTGGTTTCCTGCGCGCGTTCCACCAGCCGCTCGAGCAGCGCCAGGCGCCGGGTGGCCTGTTCCGATCGCCCGCCCAGTATCGCTGCGAGGTCGTAGGGAACCGGCGCCATCTCGTCGACCACCGAACAGGTGCCGTCGTCGGTCATCATCGGGACCGGGTAAGAATAAAGCGAGCCCGCGTCGCCGATGGCGACCTTTTCACCCATCGCCTCCAGCAGGTCGCGCACCGCCCGCGCCACGTCTTCCTGGCGGCGGCCGAGGGATTCCAGGCCCGCGATGCGCAGGTAGTCGGAGACGCGGTTGCGCGCTTCGCTCACGTGCGGTCGTGTTCCGCGGTGAGGGCGGGACGTTCGTTCCACTCGAACGGCAGGCCGCGTGCGCGCATCCAGTCCGCCACCGCCAGGCCCGTGGCGCGGCGCCATGGCCGCAGTTCGGCCGGCTTGTGCCTGCGGTATTCCGCAAGCTCCTTGCCAAGGGCCACGGTGCCGGTGGCGACGACGTGATAACACAGGACGACTTCGTTCTTGCGCTCGAAGATGTAGTTGCCGATGAGGTGCGTCTGCACCGCGTCCAGCCCCAGCTCCTCCTTCACTTCGCGCCCGATGGCGGCAGGCGGGTATTCGTTGGCCTCGAGGTAACCGGTGACCAGCGCGAAGAATCCCTCCGGCCAGCCGGCGTTGCGCGCGAGGATGATTTCGCCTTCGTGCTCCACCAGCGCGCCCACGACCGGCACGGGATTGTTCCATTGGATATAGCCACACCGCGGTTCACACGCGCGGCGCGTGGACGTCACGCCCTCGATATCGGTGACGGGCCGATCCGCCAGCGCCCTGGCGCAGCGCGGGCAGAACACAAACGGTTCGGTGCTCAAGCGGATCGGGGCCCGGACCGTTGCCGCAAGCGCGGCGTCCGGGGTGGCGTCACAGCCGCTCCGCGACCCAGTCGTGCACCGAGGCGAGCGCCTTGGGCAGCGCCTTCGAGTCGGTGCCGCCGGCCTGCGCCATGTCGGGACGTCCCCCGCCCTTGCCACCCACCTGCGTGGCGACGAAGTTCACCAGCTCGCCGGCCTTGACCCTGGCGATCAGGTCCGACGTCACGCCCGCGATGAGGCTCACTTTTTCGCCCTCCGCGGCGGCCAGGACAATGGCGCTCGATTTGAGCTTGTGCTTGAGCTGGTCCATGGTGTCGCGCAGCATCCTGGCGTCGGCGCCTTCGAGCTTCACCGCCAGCACCATCACGCCCTTAACGTCCACCGCGGACGATGCGAGGTCGCTGCCCTGGCTCGCGGCCATCTTCTGCTTGGCCTTCGCGGCGTCTTTTTCCAGCGCGCGCACATGATCGAGCACCTGCGCCAGCCGCGATTCCACTTCCGTCGGCTGCGCCTTGAGTGTGGCCGCCACGCGGGCGAGCCGGTCCGATTCCTGCTGCGCATGGGCGATCGCCACCGTGCCCGCGATGGCTTCCACGCGCCGCACGCCCGCGGCAACTCCTCCTTCCGACAACACGCGGAACAGGCCGATGTCGCCGGTGCGCGCCACGTGTGTGCCGCCGCAGAGCTCGCGCGACGAGCCGATGTCGAGGACACGCACCTCATCGCCGTACTTTTCACCAAAAAGCATCATGGCGCCGGTTTTCTGCGCGTCGTCGATGGGCATCACGCGGGCGCTGGTGGCCTCGTTCCGGAGCACTTCCGCGTTGACCATCGCCTCGACGCGGCGGATCTGATCCGGGGTCATCGGCGCGTTGTGGCTGAAGTCGAAGCGCGTCTTGTCCTCGTCCACCAGCGAGCCCT
>JBBREI010000270.1:0-2400 GCA_038203035.1 Burkholderiales bacterium | reverse complement strand
ACCTGGTCTCCCACGCGCGGGTCCCCGGGGCGGTGGTACGGCACCAGCGGCACGTGCCCCACCTTCATCACGTAATACGGCGTGATCGGCGGCAGGATGTCGTCGTTGTTCCACACGCCGGAGAGCGCCAGCGAGACCAGGTGGGTCGAATGGGTGTGGATGATGCAGCGCGCATTCGCATCCGCGGCGTAGATGCGGCGGTGCAGTTGCAGCGTCTTGCTGGGGCGCTCGCCAAGCATCGGCGCGCCCTCCCGGTCCACCTTGGCGAGGCGTCCGGGCTCGAGGAAGCCCAGGCACGCGTCGGTCGGCGTGATCAGGTAGCCATCGTCCAGCCGCGTGCTGATGTTGCCCGCGGTTGCGTGCACGTAGCCGCGGTCGAAGAGGCTCTTGCCGACGCGGCAGATCTCGCTGCGCAGGTGCTGCTCATCCATGGGTGAAGGCCCTGGTGAAGAAATCGGGTGCGCCGAAGTTGCCGGATTTGAGCGCGAGGTGAATGGTACCCCCCGCCGCGGGTGACTCGGCCGCGCACCACGGCACGCCGGGATCGATCTGGGGGCCGATGCGCATCTTCTCCACGCCCAGCGCCTGCACCACCGCGCCGGACGTCTCGCCCCCCGCCACCACAAGCCGGCGCACGCCGCGCTCCACCAGGCCGCGCGCAATGCCGGCCAGCGCACGCTCCACCCTCAAGCCGGCGGCCTGCACGCCCAGCTTGCCCTGCACCGCCCGCACCACATCGGGCGCGGCGGACGAGTAGACCAGCACCGGCGCCTCGCCAAGTCGCGGCGCCAACCGCGCAAGGGCCGCGTCTTGCGCGCCGTCCACAAGCATCATCGGATCGATCTCCAGCGCCGTTCCACCGGCGTCGAGGAAATTCTTTACCTGCGCGAGCGTGGCGGTGGAGCAGCTACCGGAGACGATGGCCGCGGGCCCGGCGACCTTCGGCAGCTCGGCGGCGGCGGGGCTCGCGTCGATATCGAAATTGCGTGGCAACCCGATGGCCACGCCGGAGCCCGCCGTCACCAGCGGGAAACCCCTGAGCGCGAGGCCGATGCGATGCAGGTCTTCATCCGAAACCGCATCAACAACCGCGATGCCGACACCCTGGCGCCGCAGCGCCTCCACCCGGCGCCCGATGGCGCGCGCACCCGCGGTAACCGTCACGTAGTTGATCAGGCCCACCTTGCGCTTGCACTGCGCCTGCAGCACGCGCACCAGGTTCGAATCGGTCATCGGCGTGAGCGGATGGTCCTTCATGCCGGATTCGTGCAGCGGCACGTCGCCCACGAAGAGATGGCCCTTGAAGATCGTGCGCCCGTTTTCGGGGAATGCCGGACACGCGATGGTGAAGTCCGTGCCCAGCGCATCCATCATTGCCTCGGTCACCGGGCCGATGTTGCCCGCGGGCGTCGAGTCGAAGGTGGAGCAATACTTGAAGTAGACCTGCCGCGCGCCCTGCCCTTGCAGCCAACGCAGCGCGGCCAGCGACTGCTCGATCGCTTCCGCGGCGGGAATGGTGCGCGACTTGAGGGCTACTACCAAGGCGTCGACATCATCAGCCAGTGCAGTGGCGGGAACGCCTATCGTCTGCACGACGCGCATGCCCGCGCGAACCAGGTTGTTCGCGAGGTCAGTGGCGCCGGTGAAGTCGTCGGCGATGCAGCCTAGTTGCATTTCATGTTGTCCATGAGCCGGGATCCGCGGGCGCTCTTTTCACCACAGAGGACACAGAGGCAACACAAGAGGAAAGCAAAACATGCGTGGGTTCGGGGTAGTGCATCCATCTGCCCGAATCACGATCATGGTTGGGTTTTCCTCTTGTGTTGCCTCTGTGTCCTCTGTGGTGAAACAAACCGCCGGAGCGCGCCCGCCGTATCGGGCACGATGCCCAGGTCCTTCACGAAGATGTCGACGGCAGAAAGCGGCGTGTAATCTCGCCCGCCAGCACGTGCGCCATGCGGTTCTCGAACATCCAGCTGTTGCCCGCGCTGTGCGCGCCCAGTCCGATGAAGCCAACTTTCATTTGAGTGCGCCTACTCCTTCACCGCCCCCGTCATGCCCGAGACGTAATACTCGACGAAGAATGAATACATGATCGCCACCGGCAGCGACCCGAGCAGTGCGCCGGCCATCAGCGCACCCCAGTGGTACACGTCGCCCTCGACCAGCTCGGTGACCACGCCCACCGGAACCGTCTTCACTTCCGACGAAGACACGAAGGTGAGCGCGTAGATGAACTCGTTCCACGACAGCGTGAAGGCGAAGATGCCCGCGGAGATCAGCCCCGGCACCGCGAGCGGCAGGATGATCTTCACCAGGATCTGCCAGCGCGTGGCCCCGTCGATCAGCGCGCACTCCTCCAGTTCGAAGGGGATCGAGCGGAAGTAACCCATCAGCAGC
>JBBREI010000269.1:0-2411 GCA_038203035.1 Burkholderiales bacterium | reverse complement strand
CGCCGATCACACGCGCCGACGGGCACGAGCAACGCCGGGCCTGCGTGCCGGGCGAATGTGACGGCGGGGGTCGCTGCATCGCCGAGCCCGCCTACCGCGCCGCACGCTGCGACCCACGCAACTACCTCGACGTCGCACCCGGGAGCGCAGGCGCGGAAGATAACGCCGCTTTCGTGGACCGCAACGACGGCGCCGCGCGCGCGGGCAATCGCGACGGGTTCATCCAGGGGCCAATCGCCGGTGCGCACGGCGTCCCGGTGGTCAACGACCGTCTCGCCGCCGTCGGATATGCCGACCTCATGCCGCGGGTGATGGCGCGGATCGCCCTCGAGGCGGCGCATTGTCTGCGGCTTTCATCACCCCTGCCCGCGCCGATCGCGGCGTGCGGCGCCCATGCGGGGCGCCTGGACGCCGCGGCGTTTGCCGGCTCGACATGCAACCTGCGCGCCGAGGAGCCGGCGTGGTGGACGGCATGGAAGCCGTTTATCGTCTACGCGCGCGCGGCGCCGGCCGGCCTCGAGGTGGTTGATGAGGAGGGGCGCCCGCTCGCCAGCCACCGGCGCCTGGCGGTGATAGCGCTGCAATCGCCCGATCAATGCCCGCTGGAGCGCATGCAATGCGCGGCGGACGGGTGCACCCGCATCGAAACCCGGCCGCGAGTTCGCGGCCGCCCCGATGCCGTCGTTTCCATCCCGTAGCGCGAGCGGCTTCATGCTGCTGGAGCTGCTGCTGGCAATGCTCGTGCTGGGGCTGCTCCTGGCCGGCACCGCGATGCCGCTTGCGGCACAGGTGCAACTGCGGCGGATGGACGACGCCCGGCGCCAGTTGGAAGAGGCGCGTGATGCCGTGCTCGGCTTCGCCGTTGCCCACGGCCGGTTGCCCTGCCCCGCGACCCTGGCGAGCCTGGGCCAGGAAGCGTTCGGCTTGGGCAGCGACGGCAACGATGGCGGCTGCGCCGATTTCCACGCCGGCTTCCTTCCCGGGGCCGCGCTGGCGCTGCCGGGGCTGGACGCGGCAGGGCTGGTGCGCGATCCCTGGGCGGGAGAGCGCAACCGCGTGCGTTATGCCGTTTTCGGGGGGGCCATCAACGGCGTCTCGCGGGCGCTCACGCGCGCCAACGGAATGCAGATGGCGACGCTGCAGGGATTGGGCGCCGCGCCCCACTACCTCTTCGTGTGCTCCAGCGGCGCGCTTGCCAACGCCTCGGGCTGCGGCCCGGCGGCAAGCCAGGCCACGCGGCGTGCGGCCTTCGTGCTCCTTTCCACCGGGCTGAACGGCGCCCTCGATCCCGCCGCGGGCGGCGACGAGGCGCGCAACCTGGACGGCGACGCGGTCTTCGTTTCCCACGAGGCCGCACCGGATTTCGACGACGTGCTCCATTGGGGCGCGATCCACCTGGTGATCAATCGCATGGTGGTTGCCGGCCGCCTGCCTTGAAACCGCGGGCCCCTGCCCCAGGCCTTATAATTGGCGTTCCCAATGGAGGACCGTTTTCCATGAACCAACGCGACAAGGCCGTCGCCATCCCCGACGTGCAGGGCAGCCCGGACACCCGGCGGCTGGCGATCGACCGCGTGGGCATCAAGTCGATCCGCCACCCGGTGAAGATCCAGGAACGCGCCGGCGGCATCCAGCACACCATCGCGCACTTCAACATGTACGTGGGGTTGCCGCACCAGTTCAAGGGCACACACATGTCGCGCTTCGTCGAGATCCTCAACGCCCACGAGCGCGAGATTTCCCCGGACACCTTCCGCCTCATGCTGCGCGAGATGGTCGGCAAGCTCGAGGCCGAAAGCGGCCACATCGAGATGACGTTCCCGTATTTCGTCAACAAGAAGGCGCCGATCTCGGGCGTGAGGAGCCTGATGGACTACGAGGTCACCTTCGTGGGCGAAATCATGGCCGGCGTGGAAACCTTCACCCTCAAGGTGCTGGTGCCGGTGACGAGCCTGTGCCCGTGCTCGAAGAAGATCTCGGAACGCGGCGCCCATAACCAGCGCTCGCACGTGACGGTGGCCGCGCGCATCAACGCCTTCGTGTGGATCGAGGACATCATCGACCGCGTCGAAAGCCAGGCATCCAGCGAGCTGTGGGGGCTGCTCAAGCGCCCCGACGAAAAATACGTCACGGAACACGCCTACGACAACCCGAAGTTCGTGGAAGACATGGTGCGAGACATCGCCACCGAGCTCAACGGCGACGCGCGCATCGACGGCTACGTGGTCGAAAGCGAGAACTTCGAATCGATCCACAACCACTCGGCCTACGCGATGATCGCCAGGGACTGACCCTGGTTTTCGCCGTGGCCCGGTTCAGGTCCGTCCCTGGTCCTCAGTACCGCTTGGTGAGGGTGAGGATCTGACCCTCGCGCCGCATCTCCGTGCGGCTGAGGAAGCTCATTCCGAGCA
>JBBREI010000268.1:0-2456 GCA_038203035.1 Burkholderiales bacterium | reverse complement strand
CGCGCCAGACCGTGAACGCGATCGAGGCGAACAAGTACTCGCCGTCGCTTGAAGCGGCATTCCGCATCGCCGAGGTGTTCGGCACGCCGCTGGAGCAGGTCTTCCAGTACGCCGTGGTGAAGTGAAACGCTGACGCGGCAGCGACTGGTCGAGCAGCCGCCCGATCACGATCATCTGCGGGATCACCGGGCCGTACGCACCGTATCGACGTTGCGATCGATGGATCGATCGCCGAAGCGTTGCCGCAGCAACGTGACCACCAGGGCAAGAAACGCAGGCCGGAGAATGACAAACGGCATCTGTCGCTCGTCGAGCCGCTGGCACCGAGATTCCGCCACGGGCCTAGAATCCAGTACAACCCCACGGAGGCCGCCATGGATTCCACCAAGGTCATCGTCACCAACATCGGTGCGCTCAAGGCCAAGTATGGAGATGGCATGGCGAGGGTGCGCTCGGCCCTCAAGGCGCTCATCGCGGCCGACGCGAAACGCGGCCTCGCCACGCGGGTGATCGCCATCGACGACGCGCGCGCCATGGCCTCCTTCCGGGGCCGCAAGGTCGAGGGAGTCGATGACCACAAGGGTGCCAAGAAGGCGATCGACGCCATCGACCGCAAGCTCAAGCCTCACTACATCCTCATCCTCGGCGGGCCCGATGTCGTGCCGATGCAACCGCTGGATAACCTCATGGGCATGATGCTCGCCGACGACGGCGACGGTGATGACGACGCGCAGATCATGAGCGACCTTCCCTATGCCTGCGATGTGGGCTACTCGCAGGACCCGGCGGATTTCCAGGGCCCGTCGCGCGTCGTGGGCCGGGTGCCGGACATACCCGGCGCGCGCACACCCGCCTACCTGGTGCGCCTCATCAGGTTCGCGGCCAGGGCCAAGCCGCTTCCGGCAGCCGCCTACGACGCGTGGTTCGGCCTTTCGACCGAAACCTGGGCCCGCTCGACCACGAAGACGCTGAAAGCGATCTTCGGTAGCGCCAAGGGGCTCAACCTCAGTCCGCCCAAGGGCCGCCGGTGGAGCGCCCGGGACCTCGCGCCGCGCCTGCACTTCGTGAACTGCCACGGGGGCCTGAACAATCCGGCGTACTACGGCGACAACGGCAACGAGCAGACCCGGTCGCTCACCTCGCGGCAGCTCGACAAGCTGATCACGCCAGGAACCGTGCTGGTCGCCGAATGCTGCTACGGCGCGCAGCTCTACGATCCGCGCGCGAGCGATGCGCAAGCCCGCGGCCAGCTCGGCATCGGCCTCGAGTACCTGCGCCAGGGCGCGTTCGGTGTCTTCGGCAGCACAACCACGGCTTATGGCCCGGAGGACGACAACGACTGGGCCGACGTGATTTGCCGCGTGTTCGCCGAGCGCGTGCGCGCGGGCGCTTCGCTCGGGCGCGCCGCGCTCGAGGCGCGCCTCGCCTATCTCAGGTCCCACTCGCTGGTCGAGCCCACCAAGCTGAAGACCATCGCCCAGTTCTACCTGCTGGGCGATCCCTCCATCCATCCCGTGGACAATCCGCAGGGCGAGCGAGCGCCGGTACGGGTGCCAACCGCGCGCATGGAGCAGGAGTTGCGCGCGCGCCAGCGTTCGCGCGAGCGCACGCGGCTGCGCGCGGAGGGACGCGTGCTGGCGCAGTCGCGCCGCCACCTCGAGCGCGAGGGCTTCTCGGAGGCGGTGCAGCAGCAGATGCTCGCCATCGCCGAGCAGGCGGGAATGCGCGCGAAGCTCGCGGCCTTCTTCAACATCCTGGGCAGCAAGGCCGCCTACGACGCGGGCGGCCGCTCCGAGGATGCGATTGGCGCGCACAAGCGCGTCGCCGTCCTGATGGGCAAGCTCGGCGAAGCCAGCGGCGACGGCAAGGGCCACGTGGTGCGCCGCGCCGTGGTCATCGCGCAAGTGGAGGGAGACAAGATCGTGGGCACGCCGAAGATCGCCTTCAGCAAGTAGTGCGCAGGTGCGCGAGCAGGCTGCGCAGCTTGGCGGGGGGCACCGGCTTGTGCAGCATCGGAAGGCCGCTGTCGCGGATTTTCGCGAGCTCCACGGCGCTGGATTCGCCTGAGATGATCACCACCGGAATCGCCCGCCCCCACGCGGCCTGCAGCTCGCGCGCGGCATCGATTCCCGTGGCACCCGCGGCGAGCTGGTAGTCCATCACCAGAACGTCGGGCGGGCTCGACGCCTGCGCCGCCCAGGCTTCCGCCACGCTGGCATAGGTGCCGACGACGCAGCCCCAGCCGCCGAGCAGCGCCGCGATGCCGTCGCGCACGTCGCGTTCGTCGTCTATCACCACCACGCGCATTCCGCCCAGCGCCGCCTCGCGTGGCTCGGGACCGGGCGGCGCGGGCAGCGCGGTCGACGCTTCCATTGCGATGCAAAACGTCGTGCCCCGCCCCGGCTGCGAGACCACCGAGATGTCATGGCCGAGCAGCGTGCACAGGCGCCTCACGA
>JBBREI010000267.1:0-2569 GCA_038203035.1 Burkholderiales bacterium | reverse complement strand
GGCGACGGCGTCAACGATGGCCCCGCGCTCAAGCAGGCCGACATCGGGGTGGCCATGGGCATCACCGGCACCGAGGTGGCCAAGGAGGCGTCCGACATGGTGCTGACCGACGACAACTTCGCCTCGATTCGCGCCGCGGTCGAGGAGGGGCGCAACGTCTTCGACAACTTGACCAAGATCATCACCTGGGCGTTGCCGAGCAACCTGGGCCAGGGCCTGGTGATCTTGGCCGCGGCGCTGGCGGGCACCACCCTGCCCATCCTCCCCCTGCAGGTGCTCTGGGTCAACATGACCACCGGCGGCGTGCTCGGACTCCTGCTCGCGCTGGAGCCGAAGGAACAGGGCATCATGGATCGTCCGCCGCGCGCACCCGATGCGCCCATTCTCACCGGCCGGATGCTGGCGCAAGTGGCGTTCGCGGGCCTGATCATTCTGGTCGCCGCTTTCGGTTTGTTCCACTGGGAACTCGCCCGGGGCGCGGGTCTCGAGGCCGCGCGCACGGTGACCCTCAACACCGTGGCGGTCATTCAGGCCTTCTACCTCCTGAACTGCCGGTCCCTGAACCGCTCGGTCTTTTCCGTCGGCCTGTTCCGCAACGGCTGGCTGTGGCTGGGCATCCTGGGCACGTTGCTCCTGCAGGTGGCGTTGACCCACACGCCCTTCCTCAACACCGTCTTTCGCACCGTGCCCATCGGCTGGGACGAATGGCTGCGCATCCTGGGCGCAGGCTCGGTCGCGTTAGTTTTGGTGGAAACTCAGAAGTGGATGCTGGCCAGAAAAGACAGTCATTCATGAAACGCAGCGCCCAGGCAAGTAACCGGCCAGCACGGCAGCGCGCTTTACGCCCGCGCTCGCCTGTTTTCGACAAAGCCTCGAACCGCGCCCTGGCGAGGCGCATTCAAGCCATCCACCGCCGCTGCCTGGCGATCGAGCAGGATTGCGCCGAGGCGTTGCGACAGGTGCATCCGGCGTTTCAGCCCGGTGCGCGAAACCTGCTGCACTACGTCGGCCTCCGCCAGCAGGAATTGCGGGATGTTCAGCGCGAGCTCTCCGTGCGCGGGTTGTCGTCCTTGGGACGCTGCGAATCCCATGTCTTGCCGGCCTTGGAGGTGTTGCTGGCGGTGCTCGCGCGCCTGGCCGGCGCGACCGGGCTTCGCAGCGAAGCGTTGCAGGCGCCGATGCCTCTGGAGACCGGCGCCGCCAGGTTGCGTCGGAATAAGACCTCGCTCTTTGGCCGGTCTTCTTCTCGGGGCCGCTCGGTGCGCATCATGGTGACGATGCCGGCCGCCGCGGCGCAGGATTACGCCGTGGTGCGAGAGTTGATGGTCGCCGGCATGGACGTGGCTCGCGTCAATTGCGCCCACGACGGGCCGGAAACCTGGCGGCGCATCATTGCGAACCTCCGGCGCGCGGAGAAGGAACTGGGCCGGTGCTGTCGGATCATGATGGACCTGGCCGGTCCGAAGCTCCGTACCGGTGCCGTGGAATTGAGAGCGCCCCTGGTAAGTTTCAAGCCGGAAAGGGATGAGCGCCGCTGGCCCATCGCGCCCGCGCAAATCCTGCTGCACCGCCCGGGGGCCGTCCTGCCGATGCGGGAGAAGTTGGATGCCGTTCTGCCCATTACCGGCGATTTGGTGGATCGGGCGCGAGTGGACGACGAGTTCCGATTTCAAGACAGCCGACACCGGCGACGGTTATTGCGCGTCACCGCCCGGGAGGCGGCTGGCATGTTGCGGAGCGAGTGCCTGGCCTCCACCTGGGTCGAGGCGAACACCCCGATCGAGTTACTGCGCGACGGCGTGGTGTTGAGCACGTCGCGCATCGGCGAGCTGCCGGCCCAGCCGCGGCCCATCGTGCTGCGCGTGGGAGATACCTTGTGGGTCACCACCGAGGCGGAGACGGGGCGCAACGCTCGTGCCGCCACCAAAAGGCGACCGGCCGCGCCAGCTCAGATTCCTTGCACGCTCGAGGCCGTGTTCCGCGATGCCCGGGTCGGACATCGCATCCTCTTTGATGATGGCAAAATCGAGGGGGTGATTCGCGCCACGCATCCGGATCGCCTCCGCGTCATCATCCAGCGCGCCGCCGCGCAAGGGTCGAAGCTCCGTCCGGAGAAAGGCATCAACCTGCCCGACACGGATCTATCGGTTCCCGCCCTGAGTGCCGAGGACCTCGCCAGCCTCCAATTTGCCGTGAAACACGCGGACATTGTGAGTTTGTCGTTTGTCCATCGGCCCGAAGATGTGTTGCTGCTCCGCAAGCAACTGGCGGAGCGGGGCCGTCCCGATATGGCGGTGGTGCTGAAGATTGAGACGCGGCTGGCCCTGCGCCAGCTCCCCCGCATTCTGCTGGCCGGCATGCAGCGCTCCCCCCTGGGCGTGATGGTGGCCCGGGGCGACCTGGCGATTGAAGCGGGCTGGGAACGGCTTTCTGAATTGCAGGAAGACATCCTTTGGATTTGCGAGGCGGCCCACGTCCCCGTGATTTGGGCGACGCAGGTTCTCGAAGGCTTGGCCAAGAAAGGGTTGCCCTCGCGCGCGGAAGTCACCGACGCCGCGATGAGTGCCCG
>JBBREI010000266.1:0-2576 GCA_038203035.1 Burkholderiales bacterium | reverse complement strand
CAGATCTCGTGCACGAAGCGCGTGTAGATCGCGCGCCCCTGCTTCGGATGCGTCACCTCGGGGTGGAACTGCACCGCGTAGTAGCGGCGCGTCTCGTCGGCCGTGCCGGCGATCGGGCAGGCGTCGTTCGAGGCGATGAGCTTGAAGCCGGGCGGCAGCGCCGTGACCTTGTCGCCGTGGCTCATCCACACCTCGAGGAAGGCCTCGCCCTGCTCATTGACGCGATCGTGGATGCCTTCGAGAAGCTTCGAGTGCCCGCGCGCGCGCACCTCGGCGTATCCGAACTCGCGCACCTTCCCGGGCTCGACCGCCCCGCCGAGCTGCGCGGCCATGGTCTGCATGCCGTAGCAGATGCCCAGCACCGGCACACCCTGCTCGAACACGGCCTGCGGCGCGCGCGCGGTTTCTTGCTCGGTCGCCGAAGCGTGGCTGCCCGAAAGGATGATGCCCCTGGGATCGAAATCCCGGATGAACCGCGCATCGACGTCGTGTGGATGCAGCTCGCAATACACGCCGCTTTCGCGTACCCGGCGTGCAATGAGCTGGGTGACCTGGGAGCCGAAATCCAGGATGAGGATCTTGTCCATTCCGACCCTCAATCGATGTGGTAGTTGGGGGCTTCTTTGGTGATCTGCACGTCGTGGACGTGGGATTCACGCATGCCCGCGGAGGTGATCTCCACGAACTGGGCCCTGCTGTGCAGCTCATCAACCGTGCGACAGCCCGTGTATCCCATGCTGGCCCGAACGCCGCCCATCAGCTGCAGGATGATTGCGATGGCCGGTCCCTTGTACGGGATGCGGCCCTCGACGCCTTCGGGGACAAGCTTGTCGGCATTGTTCTCGGCGTCCTGGAAGTAGCGATCGCTCGATCCTTTCTGCATCGCGCCGATCGAGCCCATGCCGCGATAGGACTTGTAGGAGCGGCCCTGGAAGAGTTCGATCTCCCCGGGCGCTTCCTCGCTGCCCGCGAAGAGGCTGCCGAGCATCACGCTGCCCGCCCCGGCGGCGAGCGCCTTGGCGATGTCGCCTGAATAACGGATGCCGCCGTCGGCGATGCACGGTATGCCGGTGCCCTCCAGCGCGTCCGCCACGTCCTGGATCGCGGTGATCTGCGGAACCCCGACGCCGGCCACGATGCGCGTGGTGCAGATCGATCCGGGGCCGATGCCAACCTTCACCGCGTCCGCGCCGTGGTCGACCAGCGCCCTGGCTCCGTCGCGGGTGGCGATGTTGCCGCCGACCACCTGCATCTGCGGGAAGGTCTTCTTCACCCATTTCACCCGGTCGAGGACGGCTTGCGCATGGCCGTGCGCCGTATCAACGATGATCACGTCGACCCCCGCCTCCACCAGCGCCGCGACGCGCTCCTCGGTCCCCTCGCCCACGCCCACGGCGGCGCCGACGCGCAGGCGCCCGAACTGGTCCTTGCACGCGTTGGGGTGCTCCGAGGACTTGAGGATGTCCTTCACGGTCATGAGCCCGCGCAACTCCCAATCGCCGTTGATCACCAGCACGCGCTCGAGGCGGTGGCGGTGCATGAGCGCTTTCGCCTCCTCGAGGCTCGCACCCTCCTTCACCGTGACCAGCTTGTCGCGCGGGGTCATGATGTTTTTCACCGGCTGGTCGAGGTTGTCCTCGAAGCGCAGGTCGCGGTTGGTGACGATGCCGACGACGCGCTTGCCGTCGAGGACCGGCAGGCCCGAGATGCGGTGCCGGCTGGTGATCTCCGCCACCTCGCGCACCGTCATGGACGGCGTGACCGTGATCGGATCCTTCACCACGCCGCTTTCGAAGCGCTTCACCTTCGCGACTTCGGCGGCCTGGATCTTGGGAGGGAAGTTCTTGTGGATGATGCCGATCCCGCCCTCCTGCGCCAGGGCGATCGCCAGGCGCGACTCCGTCACCGTGTCCATGGCGGCGGACAGCAGCGGGATGTTGAGCTGGATGGAGCGGGTGAGGCGGGAGGAGAGGTGGACTTCGCGGGGCAAGACGGTGGAGTGGGCGGGAACCAGCAGTACATCGTCGAACGTGAGCGCTTTTTGGATGACGCGCATTCTCAAAACCCTTCGCCACAAAACAAGATTATACAGAGCGCCCCCACACCGGACAACCGAAGGGGCCGCCCGCGCGTTGTGTGACATAGTTCGTTGACGCTGGTCGCCATTGCCGTTAAAGTTCGTTAAATGCTTGAAAGATCACGTATTTGGTGCCTGGCTGTGGCGGCCATCGCGGCAGGTTGCGCAGTCATCGCGCCGCCGCCTGAAGCTTCTCCGCCTCCGGCGCCCGCACCGGCTCCTGCTCCTGCTCCTGTTGTTCAGGTTCCCGAAGCCCCGGTTGTCGACCATGCCGCCGAAGAGTCCAGGTCGTTGCTGGCGCAGGCCGAAACCGACGTGCACCGGGCGCGCGCCAAGCGGGCGTTGTGGCAAAAGGCGTGGGAGGATTTGGTTGTAGCACGCCAGGCGGCGGCAGCCCGGGACCACCGGCGCGCCAGCCTGCATGCCCGCCGGGCGAGCGAACTCGCGCGGTTGGGGCTGGAACAGCTGGCATTCCCGGCGGTCCGATGAATAACTCAGG
>JBBREI010000265.1:0-2795 GCA_038203035.1 Burkholderiales bacterium | reverse complement strand
CGAAGCGCACCGATACGCGTTCGGCCCTCACCGCCACGTCGTCGCGCCAGAACGCCACACCCATGATCGGCTGGACGATCGTCATGCCCTTGTCGAGGAACTCCAGGTCCTTTGCCTCGTGCGTGGCGCCGAGGATGTTGGAGTCGGTCGAGTAGGCTTTCTCGGTGCTAATCCGGTAGTCGAAGCCGCGCCTGATGAGGTATTCGCTCATCTCCTTGCGGCCACCGAGCTCGTCGATGAAGCGCTGGTCCAGCCACGGCTTGTAGATGCGCAGGCCGGGGTTGGCGAGCAGGCCGTAGCGGTAGAAGCGTTCGATGTCGTTGCCCTTGAAGGTGCTGCCGTCGCCCCAGATGTGGACGTCGTCTTCCCTCATGGCCACCACCAGCATGGTCCCCGTGACCGCGCGCCCGAGCGGCGTGGTGTTGAAATAGGTGATGCCGCCGGTGGAGATGTGGAAGGCGCCGCACTGGATCGCGGCGATGCCCTCGGCCACGAGCTGCGGGCGGCATTCCACCAGCACGGCTTTTTCCGCGCCGTAGAGCTTCGCCTTGCGCGGGATCTCCTCGTAGTCCGCCTCGTCGGGCTGGCCGAGGTTGGCGGTGTACGCGTAGGGGATCGCGCCTTTTTCGCGCATCCAGGCAAGGGCCGCGCTCGTGTCGAGGCCGCCGGAGAATGCGATGCCGACCTTTTCGCCGGCGGGGAGGGTCTGCAGGATGGTGGACAAGTTCTTTGCGCGCGCGGTGGGAAACAGGGAATTCTACGTGAGGAAGGCCGCGGCGATCGGCGGGATAGAATCCAGCTATCGGAAAGCGTGGAGAAGGAAACATGCCGTCATTCGACATCCTGTGTGAAGCCAGCGCCGTGGAGCTCAAGAACGCCATCGAGACCGCGAACAAGGAGGTGGCCAACCGCTTCGACTTCAAGGGCTCGGATGCGCGCTTCGAGCTGAACGAGAAGGAGCACGAGATCACCGCCTTCGCCGACGACGACTTCAAGCTCGGCCAGGTGCGCGACGTGCTGATGGGCAAGATGTCGAAGCGCGGCGTCGACACGCGTTTCCTCGAGTTCAAGGACGCCGAGAAGATCGGCGGCGACAAGATGAAGCAGAAGATCACGGTCAGGAACGGCGTGCAGGGCGACCTGGCGAAGAAGATCGTGAAGTCCATCAAGGACGCGAAGCTCAAGGTGACCGCGTCGATCCAGGGCGACGTGGTGCGCGTCTCCGGCAACAAGAAGGATGACCTGCAGGCGACGATGCAGCTGGTGCGGGCCGGCGTGACCGAAGTGCCGCTCAAGTTCGACAACTTCCGCGACTAGCAACAACAACGCGTACCCGGGCGTGGTGGTCTTCGCGCTCGACCTCTAGGTCGCGAGGCCCCGGGTCCAGCGGGCATAGAGCCGCTCCGCGGCTCTCGAAAGGTCCGGAAGGCGCGCCGGCATCTCGCCCTGGATCGCCTCCACCGGCTGCACCGCGGGACTCGAGAGGTTCTCGCGCACCTCGCCCGCGCCGCTGCCGATCCAGCTGGCGATCATCTCCGGGGTCATCTCCACGTGGCATTGCATTCCCAGGTGGCGGCCGTCGACCACGTACGCCTGGTTCGGGCAGTGCATCCCGGTGAGGATGCGCTCGCCCCCGGGCGGAATGGTGAAGGTGTCGCCGTGCCACTGGAAGGTGATGAAGTCCGCGGGCGTCGCGCCGAACCATTCACGCGCGAGCGCCGAATCCTCGATGCGCACCGGGTTCCAGCCGATTTCCTTCACCGGGTTGCGGCTCACGACCCCGCCGAGCGCGCGCGACAGCAGCTGGGCGCCGAGGCAGTGCCCGATCACCGGGACGCCGCGATCGACGGCGTCACGCATCAGCGAAAGCACCGGCTGCGTCCACGACAGCTCGTCGTTGGCGCTCATCGGCCCGCCCATGAATGCCAACCCTGAAAAGTCCGCGGCCGAAGGCGCAACCGGCGCGCCCTCGTCGAGCTTCACCAGCGTCCAGGGCACCCGGTTGGCGTCGAGGAATGTGGCAAAATGGCCTGGCCCTTCGGTGTCTGAAAAGCGGAATACCGCGACGGGTTTCAAGATGCCCTCCCCCAGATTCTCAGCAGTGTTGGCAACGGCCGCGGCGCTCGGTTGCGCGGGCGCGTTCGCCACCGACGTGAACGTGATCGGCCTGTTCTCGAACAAGGCGGTTGTGGTCATCAACCGCGGCTCGCCGCGCACCCTGTCGGCCGGCGAGGCCACCGCGGAAGGCGTGAAGCTCATCTCCGCGGACCGCAACTCCGCGGTGATGGAGATCGACGGCAAGCGCCAGACCCTCGAGATGGGACAACATTTCGCCACCTCCGCCTCCCGCAATTCCGGTGGCGGCACCGTGACCATGTCCTCCGATTCCCAGGGGCACTACATCACCGACGGGCAGGTGAACGGGCAGCACATCCGCTTCCTGGTGGACACCGGGGCCACGCTGGTTTCGATGTCCGCCGCGGACGCGCGCCGCATCGGCATCGACTACCGCAACGGCCAGCGCGGCTACGCCATCGTGGCCGACGGGCGCAAGGTGCCCTCGTACCGCGTGAAGCTGGACAGCGTCACGCTGGGCGACATCACGATCTTCGGCGTGGAAGCGTCGGTGAGCGAGGGCGACATGGGCGCGGCGCTGCTCGGAATGAGCTTCCTCAGCCGCACGGAGATGCGGCGCGAGGGTCAGATCCTCACCCTCACCAAGCGGTACTGAGGACCAGGGACGGACCTGAACCGGGCCACGGCGAAAACCAGGGTCAGTCCCTGGCGATCATCGC
>JBBREI010000264.1:0-2873 GCA_038203035.1 Burkholderiales bacterium | reverse complement strand
CTACCAACTCGAGGCGCGCAAGGGCGAGGCCGAGCAGGAGGCCACGCGCGCCGCGATCCAGCGCGACGTGGCGCTCGCATGGCTCGACGCGTGGCATGCCGAGGCGATGGCGGGCGTGCTCGCCGAGCAGCGCCTGCGCGGGCTGCAGGAAGTCCAGGCCGCCGAGGCCGAATACCGCGCGGGGCGCGGCAGCCAGTCCGGCGTGCTCATGGCGCACGCCGGCCTCGCAATGCTCGACGACCGAGCCGCCGAACTCGAGCGGCGTGTGCGCACCGCCCGCACGACGCTCGCGCGTTGGATCGGCGAGGGTTACGATCGCGCGCCGCTTGCCGCGCAACGACCCGACATCGGCGCGCTCGCCTTCCCGACGCACGCCGAGGCGCTCGCCCGGCACCCGCAGATCGAGGCGCTCGCGCGCGCCCGGGAAATCGCCGCCGCCGAGGCCCGCCTCGCGCTCGCGAATCAGCGGCCCGACTGGAGCGTGGAAGTCGCCTACAGCGATCGCGCATCGCGCTTCGGGGACATGTTCTCGATCGGGGTGTCGGTCCCGCTGCCGTGGGACCGGCCCAACCGCCAGAACCGTGAGGCCGCCGCGAAGCTCGCCCTGGCGGGCCAGGCCGAGGCGCAGCGCGACGAGGCCCTGCGCCAGCACACGGCGGAGGTGCAGTCCATGGTGCAGGAGTGGGAGAGCAACCGCACGCGGCTCGTGCGCTACGAGCGCGAGATCATTCCGCTCGCCACCGCCGGCGCCGACGCGGCCGTGGCCGCCTATCGAGGCGGGAAGGCAAACCAGGGCGAGGTGCTCGCCGCGCGCCGCGCGGAGCTGGAATCGCGTTTGCAGGCGCTGCAACTTCAGTCCGACACCGCGCGCCTCTGGGCGCAGCTGAACTTCCTCATTCCGGAGAACGTGAAATGAAGCAACGCACCCTGATCGTGGCGCTCGTCGCGGCCGGCATCATCGCCGCGGCCGGTTATGGCATCTACTCCGTCGGCATGAGCCAGGGCATGAAAACGGCCGCGTCCGCGGGCGCCTCCGAAGGATCGCAGGAGCGCAAGGTGCTCTACTGGCACGATCCGATGTCCCCGGGCACGAAGTTCGACAAGCCCGGCAAGTCGCCCTTCATGGATATGCAACTCGTCCCGGTTTATGCCGACGAGGCCGGAGCCCAGGGCGGCGTGTCGATCAGCTCGCGTGTGCAGCAGAACCTCGGCATCCGCACTGCCGTAGCCTCGCTCGGGGACGTGGCGCCCGTGTTGGAGGCGACCGGCAGCGTCGCCTGGAACGAGCGCGACGTGGCCGTGGTCCAGGCGCGCGCCAACGGCTTCGTCGAGAAGCTGCACGTGCGCGCGCCGCTCGATGCGGTGCGCAAGGGCCAGCCGCTTGCCGACCTCTACGTACCCGACTGGGTGGCGGCACAGGAAGAGTATCTGGGCGTGCGCCGCATGGGCGGGCCCGGCCTCGACGCATTGCGCGAAGGCGCGGTGCAGCGCATGCGCCTTGCGGGGATGAGCGACGCGCAGATCCAGCTGGTGGAATCCACCGGCCGCGTCCACCCGCGGTTCACGCTCGTGGCGCCGATCGATGGCGTGGTCACGGAACTTGCGGTGCGCGATGGCATGACGGTGATGTCGGGCGCGCCGCTGTTCCGCATCAACGGCCTCGGCAGCGTCTGGGTGAACGCCGAGGTGCCGGAAAACCTGGCCGCCCAGGTCAGGCCCGGCAACGCGGTCGAGGCCCATGCCGCGGCGTTTCCGGGGCGCACGTTCAAGGGCCGGGTGAGCGCGATCCTTCCGGAAGTGAATGCGGCGACGCGCACGCTGAAGGCGCGTGTCGAGCTGGCAAATCCGGGCGGCGCGCTGGTGCCGGGCATGTTCGCCACGGTGGATTTCTCGGCGACCGCGCGCCGCCAGGCGATTGTCGTGCCCACCGAGGCGGTGATCCAGACCGGCAAGCGCATGGTCGTCGTGCTCGCCGCGCAAAGTGCCGACGGCAAGCAGCAGCTCACGCCCGTGGACGTGGAGATCGGCGCGGAGGCCAACGGCATGACCGAGATCCGCAAGGGCATCGATGCCGGGCAGAAGGTCGTGGTGTCGGGCCAGTTCCTGATCGATTCCGAAGCGAGCCTCAAGGCCACCACTACGCGCCTGGCACCCGGCGCGGCATCGGCAACCCATACCGGCGAGGGCAAGGTGGAGGCGATCGGCGAGGGGAGCGTCACGCTCTCCCACGGGCCGATCGCCTCGCTCGGATGGGGCTCGATGACGATGGAATTCAAGCTGCCGAAGGAAGGCGCGCCCGCGGGGCTCGCCCCGGGCGCCGCGGTGAGCTTCGACTTCATGCAGGCTCCCGGCGGCGAGTTCGCGATCACGGCGCTGCGTCCGGCGGCCGACCCGCATGCGGGGCACGCGAAATGATCGCGGCGCTGATCCGCTGGTCGATCGCCAACCGCTTCCTGGTGCTGCTCGCCACGGCCTTCGTGACCGCGTGGGGCGTGATCTCGGTCTCCCGCACCCCGCTCGACGCCATCCCCGACCTCTCCGACACCCAGGTCATCATCCGCACCACGTTCCCGGGGCAGGCGCCGCAGATCGTGGAGAACCAGGTGACCTTTCCGCTCACCACCACGATGCTCTCGGTGCCGGGGGCGAAGACGGTGCGCGGCTATTCGTTCTTCGGCGATTCCTTCGTCTACATCATCTTCGACGACGGCACCGATCTCTACTGGGCGCGGTCGCGCGTGCTCGAGTACCTGAACCAGGTGCAGGCGCGGCTGCCGGCGCAGGCCAAGCCCGCGCTCGGCCCGGATGCGACCGGCGTGGGCTGGGTCTACGAATACGCGCTCGTCGACCGCAGCGGGCGCATGGACCTGTCG
>JBBREI010000263.1:0-2893 GCA_038203035.1 Burkholderiales bacterium | reverse complement strand
ACCAGGTCTTCTCGAACCAGCCGAGCTCCTCGGCCGAGACCGCGTCCTCCTCGAAACCCCAGCCGTAGAAACTGCGGCGCTTGCCGCCCTTCGCGTCGTCCATGTGGCGTTGCCTCCTCGGGAGCCGGGCGCCCGCGGGGGCGGGGGCTGAATACATAGTCACGGTTCCCCAGAGGGACCCGGACCACCATTTCCACCATCATGAATTCGTAGTCATTCCCGGTCAAGTTGCAGTGCAGCACGGGTTGCGCACCCCGAGTTCGGGGTCAGACCCCGACTCGGCTACTTCAGGCGCGCTCCGGTGGAGTCGTAGACCTCGACCTCGACGGGGATCGCCTGGCGCACGCTGGCGGTGACGGTGCAGAAATCCTCGAACTGCGCGAGGGCGCGGTCGAGGTTCTGCAGGCTGGAAGCGGGCACGCCGAGGGTGAGGCACGCGTGGAGTCCCACGACCCGCAGGCGTTTCTGCTCGTTGCGGCCTTCGGTGGCGCTCGCCACCGCCACGATCGGCTCGGGCGACTGCTTGTACTTCTTCAGGGCGAACAGCAGGCTCGCCGCGAGGCAATTGCCCACGGCAGCGGCCAGCAGCTGCATCGGCGAAGGCCCGGTGCCGGTGCCGAGCGGCGGCGGCTCGTCCGAGTAGAGGATCGGCATGTCCGGCGCGAAGCGGTTGGCGAAGCGGTATCCGGATTCCTGGCGCAGCTCGACGCCGGGGTGGGCGGGGGCGGGCGCGGGTGAACCTTCGGCTTGCGTGCTCATGGATGCGTTGCTCCATTCTATGGGGGGCGGAAAGGGCCGAACCCGCGCGGCAGGCCGCGACGGGTGCGAGTTCTCCGGATTGTGCCCCGGTTCGACGCGGGCCCCTTGACGGAGCACAAGGCGACCCGGACTGGGTTATCTTCCGGTGGAAGCCCCGAAAGCCAGGTCGCCATGACGTTTTCGCACGATCCCGCCCAGCTCGAGCGCTGGAACAGTCGCTTCTCCGCCGAGGGCTACATCTTCGGCAAGGAGCCCAACGCCTTCCTCGCGAGCCAGCGCGAGCGCTTGCGGCCCGGCATGCGCGCCTTGTGCGTGGCCGACGGCGTGGGGCGCAACCGCGTCTGGCTCGCGCGCCTCGGGCTGCAGGTCACCGCCTTCGACTTCTCGCCGGTCGGCGTGGCCAAGGCGCAGGCCCTCGCGCGCGAAGCGGGGGTCACGGTCGACCACCGCGCAAGCGACATCTACCGCTGGGACTGGTCGCAGGCGCACTACGACGCGATGGTCGCGATCTTCATCCAGTTCGCTTCGCCTGCCGAGCGCGCGGTGGTCTTCGCCGGGATGCGCGAGTCGCTCGCCCCGGGCGGCCTGCTGGTTCTGCAGGGCTACCGCCCCGAGCAGTTCGCCTATGGCACCGGCGGGCCGCCGCAGGTGGAGAACCTCTATACCGAGGCGCTGCTGCGGGAGAGCTTCGCGGACCTCGAGATCCTGCACCTCGCCTCGCACGACGATGCCGTGGACGAAGGCCCGGCCCACCGCGGCATGTCGGCGCTGATCGACCTGGTCGCGCGCCGCCCGTCGCCGTAGCCATGGACGCCGGCTGGTACGAGCGGCACGTCCTGCCGTACCTGATCGACTTCGCCTGCGGCTTCGCCCCGATCCGCCGCATGCGCGAGCAGATCGTGCCGCGCGCGCACGGGCGCGTCCTCGAGGTCGGCATCGGCACGGGACGCAACCTCGCGCACTACGACAACGCACGCGTGACGCGCATCGTGGGATTGGACCCCGGCCCGGGAATGCACCGCCTCGCCGAGCGCCGGGCGCGCCGCGCGGGGCTCGATGTGGAGCTGATCGCCCTGTCCGCGGAGAGGATCCCGCTGCCCGACGCGAGCGTGGACTCGATCGTCATGACCTACACGCTGTGCAGCATCGCCGATCCCGTCGCCGCGCTCGCCGAGATGCGCCGCGTGCTCGTGCCCGGCGGCAATCTCTACTTCAGCGAGCACGGGCTGGCACCCGACGAGTCCGTGCGCCGCTGGCAGCGCCGCCTGCAGCCGCGCTGGTCGCGAATCGCCGGCGGATGCCACCTGGACCGCGACATCCCGGCGCTTCTCGGCGCGGCGGGGTTCCGATGCCCCGACCTGCACGCGGGATATCTTTCCGGCCCGAAGTTCCTCGCCTACAACTATCGCGGCGCCGCGGCCGCGCGTTGAGAGGAGCGGCGCGGCGTAACCGGGCCGATGTTGATCCACCGCAATCCCGCTCTCGGCGCGCGGCGTAGGGTCGATCCATGAAGATCACCCGTCGTACGTTCCTCGCCGGCGCCGCGGTCATCGCCGGCGCCGGCGCGCTGCCGATGCCGCGCCCCGCGCGCGCCGCCCTTTTCGATCGCCAGCGGCTTCGCATTCCCGAGCTGCTCGATGCGCGCAGCCTCGGCCGATCGCTGGGGCTCACCGCGCAAGCCGGCGAGACGGCGTTTTTTCCCGGCATCGCGAGTTCGACCCTGGGCTACAACGGCGCCTACCTCGGTCCCACGATCTTCCGGGCTGCATTGCCACGGCTGAATCGCGCGACGAGGTACTCAGCCTCATCCGGGAAGCGATCGAATTTCACATCGAGGGTCTTCGCGAGGACGGGCAACCCATTCCTCCGCCCACGTCCTTCAGTGCCATCGTTGACGTCAAAGCTGCCTAATAACGCGTTGGAGCGGGCCGGGAAACATAGTGGGCCGCGTCTGGCCGCGGCACGGTCATAGTGGCCGGCCGCTCAACGCAAGCGTTAGCTGGTTCCCAGAATGAAGGCCGCGCTTATCTCATGTGCGGCATCTGTGGGATTGTGCACTTCGACCGCAAGCCGGTTTATCGTTCCCTCGCGATGGGCTTCGTCGCGAAGCCGATGATCTGGTTGTAGCGGCGCA
>JBBREI010000262.1:0-2907 GCA_038203035.1 Burkholderiales bacterium | reverse complement strand
GTACATCCATACGATGCGCCCGCCCCAGCAGAACCCGGTGACCGCGAGCTTCTTCGCATCACCCCCGTTCTTCGCCGCCCATTCGGCCGTGGCATCGAGGTCCCGCATCACCTGCGCGTCGGGAACCAGGTTCACCACCTTGCGGATGTCGTCGATGTTCGAAAGTTTCGACACGTCGCCCTGGCGCGCGTAGAGCTCGGGCGCAATCGCGAGGTAGCCCGCCTTGGCGAAGCGGCGGCAGACGTCCTTGATGTGTTCGTGCACGCCGAAGATCTCCTGCACCACCAGCACCGTGGGCAGGTTCCTGCCGACCGCGGGCATTGCGCGGTAGGCGGGCATCTCGCCATCGCCGGTCTTGACCTTGACCTCGCCGGCGGTCAGGCCGTCGGCCGGCGTCGTGATCTGCGTCTGGGCGCAAACCGGCTGCACCGCGGCCGCGAAGCCCGTGGCCAGGCTGGTCATGACGAACTCGCGTCGGGTGAATCCGGCCTTGGGTTCGAAATTGATGAACTCGGGATCGCGCATTGTTTCCTCGTCTGGAGATGGATTGTGGGCTGATGCCAAATTATGGGGCCGGCGAAATCCCCAAAACGAAAAAGGCGCCTTTCGGCGCCGTTTCGCGGGATGCAGGGACGGATTATTCGCCGAACATCTTCTGCTTCATCTCGCGGCGCTCCTGCGCCTCGATGGTGAGCGTGGCCGTGGGTCGGGCCAGCAGCCGCTGGATGCCGATCGCCTCGCCGGTCTCCTCGCAGTAGCCGTAGCTGGCGTCGTCGATGCGGGAAAGGGCCTGGTCGATCTTCTTCAGCAGCTTGCGCTCGCGGTCGCGGGTGCGCAGCTCCAGGGCGTGCTCCTCTTCCAGCGTGGCGCGATCGGCCGGGTCAGGGGCGAACGAAAGCTCGCGCAAGTGCTCGGTCGTGGCACCGGCGTTGTCGCGCATTTCCTTTTGCAGCTCGAGCAGTCGCCCGCGGAAGAATTTCAGCTGCGCCGCGTTCATGTATTCCGACTTCGGCATCTTGACGAGTTCGGCCTCGGTCGGGACTTTGAGTTTGCTGGCCATTGATCCTCTGGTGTCTGGGTGGTCTCCCCCGAAGCCACTCGGATATTTCGGGCTTTGGGCGGCCATCAAAAGTCGATAAGTGTAGCCCACCGCGGGTGACCATATCAAACATCAACCGTGGCCCGTCCGATCCATTCCGGTGCACGCAAGAGGCCCGTCGGCATCCATTTGAATTCACAATGGTTTTATACTACCCCCGTGATGTCTCGTGCGCCCGCCTGGGCGGCGGCCTGCGTGGCCCTCGCCCTCCCCCTCCTGGTACCGATCGCCGTGGTCGCCGCAAGCGTGCTCGAGCCCGCGGGCGCCGCCTGGGCGCACCTGGCCTCCACGGTCCTTCCGGACTATGTCGCCACCACCCTGATATTGATGGGCGCCGTGCTGGTGGGTGTCTGCGTGGTGGGTGTCGCCGCGGCGTGGTGCGTGGCCACCTTCGAGTTTCCAGGCCGGCGCGTGCTCGAATGGGCGTTGCTGCTGCCGCTGGCGGTCCCCGCCTACGTCGTCGCTTATGCGTACACCGATTGGCTGCAGTATTCCGGGCCGTTGCAATCCGGGATCCGAGCCGCAACCGGCTGGGGCCGCGCCGACTACTGGTTCCCGGAGATCCGCTCGGTCGGCGGCGCCGCGGCCATGTTCGTCTGCGTCCTCTACCCCTACGTCTACCTGTTGGCGCGCGTCGCCTTCCTGGAGCAGTCGCCCAGCATGAGCGAGGCGGGGCGCACGCTGGGCCTTTCCAGCCGGGCGGCGTTTTTCCGCCTGAGCCTGCCGATGGCGCGTCCGGCGATCGCCGCCGGCGCGGCACTTGCGCTGATGGAGACCCTCGCCGATTTCGGGACCGTGTCCTACTTCGGCGTGCAGACCTTCACCACCGGCATCTTCCGCGCCTGGATGTCGATGGGCGAGCCGGTCACGGCCGCGAAACTCGCCGCGATGCTGCTCGCGTTTGTCGCCGCCGTGGTGGTGGCCGAGCGGGTGAGCCGGCGGGGGGCGCGCTTCCACGACCCGCAGCGCCGCACGCGCCGTGGGCCAAAGCCGTTGCGCGGCTGGCGCAGCGCCGCGGCACTTGCCGTCTGTGTGCTCCCCCTGCTCGCCGGCTTCGTTGTACCGGTAATCCTGCTGCTGCGCATGAGCCTCGATTCGGGCGACGCGCAGTTCGGACCGCGTTTCCTGCGCATGGCGGCCAACAGCGCGACACTTTCCACCGTCACCGCCATGCTCGCTGTCGCGCTCGCCCTGGTTCTGGCCTATGGTGCGCGCCTTTCGCGCAGCCGGATCGCGGCTGCAGCCAACCGGCTCGCGGGCCTGGGTTATGCGATACCCGGCGCGGTGATTGCAATCGGCGTGTTGATACCGGTGACGCGCATCGACCACTGGATCGCGGACGCGGGCATCGCCTCGCGCGTGGTCCTCACCGGGAGCATCGCCGTGCTGGTGTACGCCTACTTGATCAGGTTCCTGGGCGTTGCACTGCAGACCGTGGAGGCGGGCCTGGCACGCGTGACGCCCAACATGGAAGACGCTGCACGTTCGCTCGGCATGGGCGCGGGCGCCACGCTCGCGCGTGTGCACGCGCCGATGCTGCGCTCGAGCCTGCTCACGGCGGGGCTGCTGGTATTCGTGGACGTGATGAAGGAGCTGCCGGCGACCTTCGTGATGCGTCCCTTCAACTTCGACACTCTCGCGGTGCAGGCATATAACCTGGCCGCCGACGAGCGCCTGGCCGAAGCGTCAACCGCCTCGCTGGCGATTGTTGCCGTCGGGCTGCTGCCGCTGATCCTGGCGTCGCGGGGCCAGGGGGGGCCCCCGGGTGAGGGGGGGGCCCCAGCGGGGGGGCCCCCCCCCCCGGGGGG
>JBBREI010000261.1:0-2967 GCA_038203035.1 Burkholderiales bacterium | reverse complement strand
GGCGCCGGCTGATGACAGGTTTTCCAGCGCGCGCTTGTTGACGAGGCGCGAGTCGACGCGGCGGGCGAAGTCGAACAGCGTCTTGAAGGGTCCGCGGACGCGGGCCTCGGTGACCCGCTCCATCGCCTGGCGGCCGACATTGCGGATAGCGGCGAGCGCATAGCGGATGGCCGGCTTGCCCTCGTCGGCATACTCCACCGAGAAGACGGCCTTTGAGGCGTTCACGTCGGGCGGCAGGACGCGGAGGCCGAGGCGTTCGGCCTCCTGACGGTAGATATTGAGCTTGGTCGTATCGCCCATGTCGAGCGTCATCGATGCGCAGAGGAATTCGGCCGGGTATTTCGCCTTGAGGAACGCTGTCTGGTAGGCGACTTGCGCGTACGCGGCGGCGTGGCCCTTGTTGAAGCCGTAGCCGGCGAACTTGTCGGCCTGGGTGAAGATCTCGTCGGCGGTCTCCGCGTCGATGCCCTTCTCGCCCGCGCCCTTGATGAAGCGCTGGCGCTGCTGCGCCATCTCTTCCTTGTCCTTCTTGCCCATCGCGCGGCGCAGGAGGTCGGCCTCGCCCATCGAATAGCCGGCGAGCTCGCGGGCGATGAGCATGACGTCTTCCTGGTACGTCATGACGCCGTGCGTTTCGCGCAGGATCGGCTCCAGCATGGGGTGGAGGAACTCGGGCTGCTCGCGCCCGTTCTTGACCGCGAGGTATTTGGGGATCGAGTCCATCGGGCCGGGGCGATAGAGCGCCACGAGCGCGATGATATCCTCGATCCGGTCGGGCTTGAGCCGCCGGATGAGGTCGCGCATGCCCTGGCTTTCCAGCTGAAACACGCCGACGGTGTCGCCGCGCGAGAGCATCTCGTAGGTCTTGCGGTCGTCGAACTTCATCTCGTCGCCGGTGCGGATATCGAGCCCGCGGGCGGCCAGCAGCTTCTCGGTCTCGGCAATGACGGTGAGGGTTTTCAGGCCGAGGAAGTCGAACTTCACCAGGCCGACTGTTTCGGCGTCCTTGTAGTCGAACTGGCTGGCCGGGAGGTCGGCCTTCTGGTCGTGGTAGAGCGGCACGAGTTCGGGCAGCGGGCGGTCGCCGATCACGATGCCGGCGGCGTGGGTGGAGGCGTTGCGGTAGAGCCCTTCGAGCTTCTGCGCGACCTCGAACAGGCGGGCGACGCCTTCGTCGGAGCGCAGCATGTCGCGCAGCTTGGGATCGCCGTTCACCGCTTCCTGCAGGGTGACCTGCTTGCCGGGCTGGTTGGGCACCATCTTGCAGATGCGGTCGACGAAATTGTAGCCCATCTGCAGGACGCGGCCGACGTCGCGCAGGCAGGCGCGCGCCGCGAGCGTGCCGAAGGTGATGATCTGGGCGACCCGGTCCGCGCCGTACTTCCCCTGGACGTAGCGGATGACCTCGCCGCGCCGCTCCTGGCAGAAATCGATGTCGAAGTCCGGCATCGAGATGCGTTCGGGGTTGAGGAAGCGCTCGAAGAAGAGGTTGAAGCGGAGCGGGTCGAGCGAGGTGATGTCGAGCGCCCAGGCGGCGACGGAGGTCGCGCCCGAGCCGCGGACGCCGACCGGAATGCCCTGCGCCCGGGTCCACTTCATGAAGTCGGAGACGATGAGGAAGTAGCCCTCGAAGCCCATGCGGATGATGACCGAGAGCTCGAAATCGAGGCGCGCAAAGTAATCCTCGCGCGGTTTGAAGAGCGGGAAGGTTTCGAGCCGCTTTGTGAGACCGGCATGGGCGAGAAGTCGCAGTTCCTCCTGGGCGGAGTGGCCCTGGGGTACGGGGAAGTCGGGCAGGATCGGTTTGCGCTTTACCGGGCGGTAGGCGCAGCGCCGGGCGATCTCGACCGTGTTGGCGATGGCTTCGGGGAGGTCGGCGAAGAGCGCCGTCATCTCCTCGGCAGATTTGAAGCGGTGCTCGGGGGTGACGCGGGGGCGGTCGTCCTCGTTCACGGAGCGCCCCGCGGCGATGCAGAGCAGCGCATCATGCGCCTCGTACATGCCGGCATTGCCGAAGAAGCACTCGTTGGTCGCGACCAGCGGCAGGTTGCGCGCATAGGCGATGTCGATGAGGGCAGGTTCGGCGGCGATCTCCGCCTTTTCGCCGTGGCGCTGGAGCTCGATGTAGAAGCGGTCGGGGAAGGCGACGGCGAGGCGCAGGGCGAGGAGGCTGGCGTCGCCGGTGCGGCCCTCGCCGATGAGGCGGTTGAGCGGCCCGCGCGGGCCGCCGGAGAGCAGGATCAGGCCTTCAGCGTGGCGCTCCAGCGTTTCCAGTGTGACGTGTGGCGTGTCGGGCGCGCTGATCTCGAGGAACGACTTACTGGAGAGGCGCGAGAGGTTGAGCCAGCCGGCCTCGTTCTGCGCCAACAGGGCGATCTGCGGGCGTTCGGCGGCAGCGCCCGGGCGGGACTTGTCCTTCTCACGTCCGAGTTCGACGCTGAGGGTGAGACCCATGATGGGCTGAACCCCCCTGCCCGCCAGGGCGTCGGCGATATCGACCGCGCCGAAGAGGTTGTTGGTATCCGTCACCGCGACCGCCGGCATGCCGCCCTTGGCGCAGAGGTCGGCCAGCTCCTTTACCCGGATCGCGCCTTCCAGCAGCGAATAGGCGGAATGGACGCGGAGGTGGACGAAGGGGGGCATGGGGGACTCACGGGCAGGTGGTGATCATGCCGGGTTGGGGGCGCGGGGGGAACGGTGGTGGACCGATGGTCCACAGGTTTGACAGTGGCAATGTGCGTGGTTCGAGGCTACGCGCGTGCCGCGCTTCGCACCTCACCATGACGAGCATAAGAGACGAATCATGCACCCCTGCCCGTCATCCTGAGGAGCGGCCGTCAGCTCGCGTCTCGAAGGACGCGCCAACGCTTCACACCGTCAGCTTGCCGCCGTCGACCAGTTTGCCTTCGTGCAGCAGCAGCGTGCGGTCGGTGTGGTTGATGAGTTTGTGGTTGTGGGTGGCGATGA
>JBBREI010000260.1:0-2989 GCA_038203035.1 Burkholderiales bacterium | reverse complement strand
CTCACGGCGCTTGAGGTACGGGTGCACCATGCCACCCATGATCGGGCCCGGGCGCACGATCGCCACCTCGATCACGAGGTCATAGAACACCTTCGGCTTCAGGCGCGGCAACATCGACATCTGCGCGCGCGATTCGATCTGGAACACGCCGATGGTGTCCGCGCGCTGGATCATCTCGTAGACCTTCGGATCCTCTGCCGGGATGGATGACATCGATAGCGGCCGCAGTGGGGACGGACCCCAGGCCGGGGCGTGGCGATCCTTCCCTACCCCATTTACCAGGTCGATCGCGCGCCGGATGCACGAAAGCATCCCGAGCCCCAGGATATCGACCTTCAGCAGGCCGAGGGCATCGAGGTCGTCCTTGTCCCACTGGATGACGGTGCGGTCTTTCATCGAGGCGTTTTCAACCGGCACCAGGCGCGAGAGCCGGCGGTTGTCGATCACGAAGCCACCCGGATGCTGCGAGAGGTGGCGGGGGGAACCCACCAGTTCCTGGGTGAGCGCGATCACGTCGCCGATCACGCGGTTGCCGAGATCGAAGCCCGCCTCCACCAGGCGCTGCTTCATCGCCTCGCCGTTGTCCCACCACGACATGGATTTGGCGAGCAGGTCCACCTGGTCGAGCGACAGGCCAAGCGCCTTGCCGACATCGCGCAGGGCGCTGCGGGGCTGGTAGGAGATGACCACCGCGGTCAGGGCCGCCCGATCCCGGCCGTATTTGCCGTAGATGTACTGGATCACCTCCTCGCGGCGCTGGTGTTCGAAATCGACATCGATGTCGGGCGGTTCGTTGCGCTCCTTCGAGATGAAGCGCTCGAACAGCACCGACATGCGGGCGGGATCAACCTCGGTGATGTGCAGGCAATAACACACCGCGGAATTGGCGGCGGAGCCGCGGCCCTGGCACAGGATGCCCTGGCCGCGCGCAAAGGCCACGATGTCGTGCACGGTGAGGAAGAAGGGTTCGTACGCCAGTTCGCCGATGAGCCTGAGCTCGTGTTCGACGATGTCGCGCACGCTTTCCGGCACGCCCCCGGGATATCGACACTGCATGCCGTGTTGGGTGAGTGCGCGCAGGTGGGTGGCCGGTGTCTGCCCCGCGGGCACCAGCTCCTGCGGGTATTCGTAGCGGATCTCGTCGAGCGAGAAGGTGCAGCGGCTGGCCACGTCGAGGGTGGCGGCCAGCAGGTGCGGCGGGTAGATCGCCGACAGACGCCCGATGGTGCGCAGGTATCGTTCCGCATTGGGTTGCAGCCGCCTGCCGGCTTCGGCCAGCGGGCATTTGAGGCGGATCGCCGACATCACGTCCTGCAGCTTCTTGCGCGCGCGCACGTGCATGTGCACGTCACCGGCCGCGACACACGGCAACCCGGCCTGCCTGCCGATGCCTTCCAGCGCCCTGATGCGCCCGGCATCGTCGGCGCCCCGATGCAGCTCGACGGCGATATAGGCCGCCCCCGGGAACCTGGAAGACAGGAAACGGGTGTCAGAGACGTTTGAAATCGTCTCTGACACCAGTTTCGGCGGCAGCCAGATCGCCAGCAGGCCTTCCGGGGCTTGCGGCAGATCCTCGCGCGCCAGCTGGTATTCGCCTTTGGGGGCCGCCCGCCTCGCCTTCGTGATCAGCTCGCAAAGTGTTTCGTAGCCGCGGATGTTGCACACCAGCAGCAGCAGCTTCATGCCGTCGACAAGTGTGAGCTCGGTGCCGATGATGAGCTTGAGGCCCGCCTCCTTCGCCACCACGTGGGCGCGCACCACGCCCGCAACGGAACATTCGTCGGTGATGGCCAGCGCCGCGTAGCCGAGCTCGACGGCGCGGTGGACCAGCTCTTCCGGGTCCGAGGCGCCGCGAAGGAAGGTGTAATTGGTGAGGCAATGCAGCTCCGCGTGGCCGGGGATCATGCAAAAACCCCATGCAGGAACCACGAGGCCGGGTCGCGATGTTCGCGGAAGATCCAGAACGTCTCGCCACGGGCATTCGATGCGACGTAGTAATCGCGCCGCACCTCCTGCCCGTCCCACCAGCCGCTTTCGATGCGCTCGGGCCCGGTCACGAGCTCGAGCGCGCCCTGCAACGCGGGGTGGCCTTGTTGCGTGATGAGCCGGTGCGGACGATTGAGCAGCCACGTGGGCCTGCGGGCAAACCCGCAGATCGGGGACGGACCCTCTTTCCCGTTTTTTTTCCTCCAGCCCTTCTCGGGGCGATGGTCGTTCGCCATCGCGATGCCGAAAACCCTTTCGCCTCCGAGCCGCGCGACCAATCGTTCCACCAGCCGCCCGGCATCAACGGCTTGCTCCGCCGCGCCGGGCAGCCATGTGGATACACGCTGCGCATAGGGCAGCAGCGCATCGGCAAGCAGCTCGAGCCCGATGGTGGCCGACGGCAGCTGGAGGCGGCCGAGTTTTTCTCGCGCGATGGCCAGGATGAAATCCACCTCGCGTTCGGGGGAAGCGAATGCGATATCCATGCGCGAGCGCGCCTTGCGTTCGTGTTCCAGGTGCAGCACGACGGCTTGGACACCCATGCCGCGGCCTCGGGCATGGCCTTCCAGTTCCACCAGCATTCGCCGCAGCGGGAACAACAGCGCCTCTACCCCCTCGGCCGGCGCGGGCAGCTCCAGGCGCGAGCGGAAGCGCGGCGGCGCCGCGTAAGGCAGGCGCGGATCCGCAAGCCGGCCCATCAGGCGATCGAGCGAGGCCACGATCTCCGGACCGAAACGCTTCGAGATGCCTTCGGCGGGCAGCTCCAGCATGTCGCGCAGGCGCAGGACGCCGAGATCGGTCAGGCGGGCGAGCGTTTTCTGCGGCCAGTCGAGCAGGAAGAGCGGCAGCTCCGCGATGCGTTCGCGCAGATCCGCCGGGGTGGTGCACGCCCTCACCGCCCTGCCCTGCGCGTGTGAACGCGCAAAAAGCCGCGCCGCAAGCGCGGTGGGCGCGACACCGATCGAAGCGTTGAAGCCCAGTTCGCGGATGCCCTGCCGTATCG
>JBBREI010000259.1:0-3031 GCA_038203035.1 Burkholderiales bacterium | reverse complement strand
ATAGAGGAGAGCATTTTACCAGAGCAAGGCCGTAGAATGGCGGATTTGCCCCGCGCCACGCCATGATCCGCACCCGTTTCGCTCCCAGCCCTACCGGTTACCTCCATCTTGGCGGCGCCCGCACCGCGCTTTTCAACTGGGCCTATGCGCGCCGCCACGGCGGCAAGTTCATCCTGCGCATCGAGGACACCGACCTCGAGCGTTCCACGCAGGTGGCCGAGCAGGCGATCTTCGATGCGATGAGCTGGCTCGGCCTCGATTGGGACGAGGGCCCGTTTTTCCAGATGAAGCGCCTGGCGCGCTACCAGGAAATCGCCGAGGAGTTGCTCTCGAAGGGCCACGCCTATTGGGCCTACGAGACGAAAGAAGAGCTGGAAGCGATGCGTGAAGCCGCGACCGCGCGTGGCGAAAAGCCGCGCTACGACCGCCGCTGGCGCAATTCGAAAGATGCGCCCCCCGCCGGTCGACAGCCCGTGTTGCGCTTCAAGAATCCGCTCGCCGGCGACGTCACCTGGGACGACGTGGTCAAGGGCCCGATCACCATCTCCAACGATGAGCTTGACGACCTCGTGCTGCTGCGCACCGACGGCGTGCCGACGTACAACTTCGGGGTGGTGGTCGACGACATCGACATGGCCATGACCCACGTGATCCGCGGCGACGACCATGTCAACAACACGCCGCGCCAGATCAACCTCTACCTGGCGCTGGGCGCCGGCATGCCCGCCTTCGGCCACGTGCCGATGATCCTGGGCTCCGATGGCCAGCGCTTGTCCAAGCGGCACGGCGCGGTGAACGTGATGCAGTACGAAGCCGACGGCTTCCTGCCCGACGCGATGGTGAACTACCTGGCGCGACTGTGCTGGTCCCACGGCGACGAGGAGGTGTTCTCGCGCGAGCAGCTGGTCGAATGGTTCGACTTCCGCCACGCAAGCAAGTCCCCGGCGCGCTGGGACCCCGAGAAGCTCAAGTGGATGAATGGCGAATACCTGCGCCGCGTGCCGGATGTGGATCTCGTCGCGCGCCTGAAGGACGCGAAGCCGGAGGTCTACAAGGCCGTGGCCAGCGTGATGGACCCGGTCGCGATGACGGCCGCGGGGCGCGCCAAGTTCCACCTGTTGGCCGACCACGAGGCTTTCCTGATGGCCATGGCCCAGCCGAGCCACCCGGAGGAGGCGATTGCGAAGGAGCACCTGAACGACGCCGCGAAGGAAATCCTGAAGGGCATTGCGCCGAAGCTTGCCGCGTTGCCGGAATGGACCGCTCCGGCCATCGGCGCCACCCTCAAGGAGACGATCAAGGCCCTCGGGCTGAAGGCGCCGGCGGTGATGATGCCGTTCCGGGCCGCGGTCACCGGCCTGGCCCAGACCCCGGCCATCGACGCCATCGCCGCCGCCCTGGACCGGAAGGTTGTGATGCAGCGGCTGGATAGCGCGGTCACTCGCTGATATAATTGCAAACTCGTTCGGGGGGTATAGCTCAGCTGGGAGAGCGCTTGCATGGCATGCAAGAGGTCATCGGTTCGATCCCGTTTACCTCCACCACCTAACAGGCAGTTGCGGTAAGCAGTGTTTTTAAGGACCGGCAGCCCTCTAGCTGCCGTTTCTTTGTCCCCATCGTCTAGAGGCCTAGGACACCGCCCTTTCACGGCGATAACCGGGGTTCGAATCCCCGTGGGGACGCCAGCAGAAAGCAATAAAGCCACTCTTCGGGGTGGCTTTTTTGCTTGGTGGCGCCACGGGGTACTTCGAGCACCCCGTCGGGTTCGCCGAGGATGAATCGGCCGCGACCGGATGTCGCAGCCGATTCACAATCCCCGTGGGGACGCCAACCCCGTTTCCGAGTTTGGTGTAACTTGACGCGGCCCTCCGGGGGCGTTCGCTTTCAAGAACAAAAGGGGGAGATATGGAAGGCTTGAAGACCTCGACCGACGTCCTGTTCATATTGCTCGGCGCGGTGATGGTCCTCGCGATGCACGCGGGGTTCGCGTTCCTCGAGCTTGGCACCGTGCGGCGCAAGAACCAGGTCAACGCGCTCATGAAGATCCTGGTGGATTTCTCGGTCTCCACCATCGCGTACTTCTTCATCGGCTTCAGCGTGGCTTACGGTGTGCACTTCTTCTCCGGCGCCGAGACGCTCGCGCAGAAGAGCGGCTACGAGCTGGTGCGCTTCTTCTTCCTCCTCACCTTCGCTGCGGCGATCCCGGCGATCGTCTCGGGCGGAATCGCCGAGCGGGCGAAATTCAATCCCCAGATCGCCGCGACTTTCATTCTCGTGGCCTTCGTGTATCCGTTCTTCGAAGGGATCGCGTTGAACCAGGCATTCGGCATCCAGGCATGGTTAAAGGCGCAATTCGGGCAGGAATTCCACGACTTCGCCGGCTCCGTCGTCGTGCACGCCATGGGCGGGTGGATCGCGTTGGCGGCCGTCCTGCTGCTCGGCGCGCGACGAGGCCGTTACACCAAGGACGGACGCGTGGTCGCCATGCCGCCGTCGAGCATTCCCTTCCTCGCGCTCGGCGCCTGGGTGCTCGCCGTCGGCTGGTTCGGTTTCAACGTGATGTCGGCACAAACCCTCGACAAGATCTCGGGGCTGGTTGCGATCAACTCGCTGATGGCGATGGCGGGCGGCACGCTCGCCGGGCTTGTTGCAGGGCGCAACGATCCGGGCTTCGTGCACAACGGTCCGCTGGCGGGTCTGGTCGCGGTGTGCGCAGGTTCGGACGTGATGCACCCCATCGGTGCCCTCGCGACAGGCGGCATCGCGGGCGCGCTTTTCGTCTACATGTTCACGCTCACCCAGAATCGTCTGAAGATCGACGATGTGCTCGGCGTGTGGCCGCTGCACGGGCTTTGCGGCGCGTGGGGCGGGATCGCCTGCGGCGTCTTCGGCGCCAAGGCGTTTGGCGGGCTCGGCGGCGTCAGCCTGGTTTCCCAGCTCATCGGAACCGGGATGGGCATCGTCATCGCGGTCCTCGGGGGCGCGCTGGTTTACGGCGTATTGAAGGCCGCTGTGGGCATCCGCCTCGACC
>JBBREI010000258.1:0-3068 GCA_038203035.1 Burkholderiales bacterium | reverse complement strand
GGGGCTGGTCGTGTTGCCCTTCGAGACAGGCGCCGGGACGAAGGCGCCGATGCGCGCGGCCTGCTCGGCGCATTCGGCCGTGGTCTTGCAGGCGAGGGCGCCGGCGTCGGCGGCGGGCGCGGAGGCCGGGAGCACCGCGAGAGCGAGAGCGAGGGCTGGAAGTGGGCGTTTCATGTGTTCTCCTGAATGGTATTCACAGGGCGTGATCGGGGCGCTCGACGCGCCACCCGGATAGTGAACTATGGGCAAGGGCGAAGGCAACGCAGGGGCGCTCTCCCTAATACACCAGCGCATGGAATCGACGCTCGAACGCGTCGAGCAGCGTGTGGGCGCGCAGGCCTGCCTCGCCGGCGCCCGCGCAAGCAGGCGCCTCTGACGCTGCTCGACGAGCCGCCGGTGAACCTCGACTACCGCGGGTGGCGTGCCGCTTGCCGGCGCCATCGAGGCACCGATGGCCCGAACTCCTCTTGGGGCCGCTCAGCGTGGGCGCCGGATGCGCCGCAGTGCGCCAAGACCCGTGACGAGCATCCCGGCGATCCCACTGGTGATCATTGCCTCCCCGATGAAATGATGCCACCCGCCCATCGGAGAAAGCAGGAGCATCGAGCCGCCGATCACGAGGGCCGCGAAAGCGATGGAGCCCGTGAGACGCTCCAGATTGCGGCTTAAGCGACCTCCGAGCGCCTCCAATCCCGGGAGTCGCCCGAGGTTTCCCTCGGCAATGCGCCGCAGGACGCGCCGCGTGTCGCCGGGCGCATCGATGATCAGGCGCTCCATTTCGCGGGCGAACCGGCTGGTCTTTTCCTTTATCCGCGCCGCCGAAAAGTGCTGCGCGGTGACGCGCGAGATCTCTTCGCGAAACGATTCCATGTAGTCATGGTCGGGGGCGAGCTGGCGGGTCATCGACTCCAGGATGACGAAAGCACGCGTCAGCAGGACGAACTCGGCGGGATTGTGCACCCCGTTGCGGCTTCCGGCACGCATCAGCGAATCGAACGCGTCCCCGATCGAGACATCCGCCAGGTCGCTGCCTCGGATTTCATGGAGCGCCGCCTTGATGTCCACCAACAGCGTCGCACGGTTGTAGTCCTGACCCACCGCCGCCATTTCGAGGTAGGCCTCCGTGGCGGCGCGCGCATCGCCCTTGACGACCGCTTCGAGCAGGAGAATCAGCGATTCGCGCATCGGCTCGTCGAGCTCGCCCGTATTGCCGAAATCGAGCAGGGAGAGCCGCCCGTCGGGCAGCACGAAAACGTTGCCGGGATGCGGGTCGGCGTGAAACAACCCCTCCTCGAAGATCGATTGCAGCATCAACCTGACCAGGGTGTTCATCGACCCGGGCATCGCCTCGGGATGCGATTTGGCGTAGTGATCGATGCGTTCGCCGGCCGAGAACTCCAGCGTGAGCACGGTCGCGCCCGAACGCTCCTCCACGGCTTGCGCAATCCAGAGGCCGGGGACATCCGCCAGCGCGGTGCGAAACAGCGCTATGGACCGCGCCTCGCGGCTGAAATCGGTTTCCCGGTTCAGGGTGGTTGCCAATTCACGCACCACGACCGGGAGGTCGAGCGCGCGCAGTCGCGGAAAGAGCCTTTCTCCCAACGCCGCCAGGTAGACCAGCGCCGCGATATCCGTGGAAATGATCGCTTCGAGACCGGGCCGCTGCACCTTCACGGCCACGTGACGCCCGTCCGGCATCGTCGCCTCGTGCACCTGGGCGATCGTGGCGGAAGCCAGCGGCGTTTCATCGAACGACGGGAACAACTGCGCCAACGGGGCGCCGAGTTCGGCCTCCACCGTCGTGCGCACTGTGTCGATGCCCATCGCCGGCAGCCCGTCGTGCAGCAGCTCGAGCTCGCGGATGTAGGCGGCCGGCAGCAGGTCGCGCCGCATGGCCAGCACCTGTCCGAACTTGAGGAAGACCAGCCCCAGCTCCTCGAAGGTTTCGCGCACCTCCTTCGGCGAGGGCCAATGTCTCCTGCCGAGCAGGGCCCCCGGGATCTTGTGACGGGCAAGCACGCGCAGGACCTGAATCAGGCGCGGCGCCGACCGCAGCAGGCCGGTCTTCTCCGGGTCGATCGCCGCGGCACGACCGCGCCCCCGACTCGGGACGCTTGGTTTCGCGCTGGCAGGCCTCTCGACCTCGACTACTTGCCGTTTTGCTTTACGACCCATGCCACGAGGCCGATGACCACGATGACAACCAGGATCGGCACCCAAATCCCGCCGCCATATCCGCCCATCCAGCCGTCGCCACCCATGCCGCCATTCATCATGTTTCCGCTCTGTGCGTAAGTGACGCCGCTGGCCAACAGGGACGCCGTACCAACCGCAATTGCAGACAGGGTCTTCATGAATTCTCCCAGGCGAGACGGTATTCGTCCCACGGTGAATTTACGCTGAGCATGCTACCGGCGTCGGTGCGTCAGCGAACGTAGCTTTGCTTCAACGGTCGCGCGCCGGGTTCAATCGCCCGCGACCGGCGCGGGCGCGTCGCCGCCGGCCGGCTTCTTCGCCGCGGCGCGGATCTCGCGCCGGCGCAGCAGCAGGTACGCCGCCGGGATCACGAACATCGACAGCAGCGGCGCCGTGATCATCCCGCCCACCATGGGCGCGGCGATGCGCTGCATGATCTCGGAGCCCGTTCCGGTGCCCGCCATGATCGGCAGCAGCCCCGCGATGATCACCGCAACCGTCATGGCCTTGGGTCGCACGCGCAGCACCGCGCCTTCGCGGATGGCATCGAGGAGATCGGCCTCGGTGGCGCGGCCCGCGGCAACGCGATCCTCCCAGGCTTGCTTCAGGTAGATCAGCATGATCACGCCGAACTCGGCCGCCACCCCCGCGAGCGCGATGAAGCCCACGCCGCTCGCCACCGACCCGTTGTGGCCGAGCGCCCCTAGCAGCCAGATGCCGCCGGCGAGCGCGAACGGTAGGGTCGCGAGGATCAGACTCGCCTCGTCGAAGCGCCGGAAGGTGAGGTAGAGCAGCACGAAGATGATCGCGAGGGTGGCGGGCACAACGATCTTGAGCCGCGCGGTGGCGCGCTCGAGGTACTCGAACTGCCC
>JBBREI010000257.1:0-3086 GCA_038203035.1 Burkholderiales bacterium | reverse complement strand
ATCGACTCCTCGCCCAACTCGGGCTGCGTGTCGTTCAGGGCGCAAGTGGCCGAGCCGTGGATGATGGGGATGTCGTCGCCGGGGTACTGGTAGCTGCTCAGCAGCTCGCGCAGCTCCATTTCGACGAGTTCCAGCAGCTCGGGATCAGCGATGTCGCACTTGTTCAGATAAACCACCAGGGCCGGCACACCGACCTGGCGGGCGAGCAGGATGTGCTCGCGGGTCTGCGGCATGGGGCCGTCGGTGGCCGACACCACCAGAATGGCGCCGTCCATCTGCGCCGCACCCGTGATCATGTTCTTCACGTAGTCGGCGTGGCCGGGGCAATCGACATGGGCGTAATGGCGGTTGGCGGTCTCATACTCCACGTGCGCGGTGGAGATGGTGATGCCGCGTGCGCGCTCTTCCGGAGCCTTGTCGATCTGGTCATAGGCGGTGAAGGTTGCCCCACCCGACTTCGCCAGGATCTTGGTGATTGCGGCCGTCAGCGACGTCTTGCCATGGTCAACGTGACCAATGGTGCCGATGTTGCAGTGCGGCTTGTTCCGCTCGAATTTAGCCTTACCCATCGTGGTGTTCTCCGTGCCCGATTTCTGTTTCGGGGTGGGGGGATCGTTCTAGGTGCGTGTAGCGCCAGTCTCTACCAGCGGTAGTGGCTGAACGCCTTGTTGGCCTCGGCCATCCGGTGCGTATCTTCGCGCTTCTTTACCGCCGAGCCGCGGTTGTTCACCGCGTCGAACAGTTCGTTCGACAGGCGCTCTTCCATCGTGTGCTCGCCGCGCTTGCGCGCCGCGTCGATGATCCAGCGGATCGCCAGCGCCTGGCGGCGCTCGGTGCGCACTTCGACGGGCACCTGATACGTGGCGCCACCAACCCGGCGGGAGCGCACCTCGACGGCCGGCTTCACGTTGTCCAGCGCCTCGTGGAACATGCGCACCGGATCGGCAGCATTGCCACCGCGGCGCTTCATCACATCGAGCGCGCCGTAGACGATCGTCTCGGCGGAGGATTTCTTGCCGTCGTACATCAGGGCGTTCATGAAACGCGTGATGACGATGTCACCGAACTTCGCGTCCGGGAGGATTTCGCGCTTGACCGCGCGGCGACGACGACTCATCTCGCCCTCTCCTTACTTCGGCCGCTTCGCGCCGTACAGCGACCGGCGCTGGCGACGCTTGGCAATGCCCTGGGTGTCGAGCACACCGCGCAGGATGTGGTAGCGCACGCCCGGAAGATCTTTCACGCGCCCACCGCGGATCAGCACGACGCTGTGTTCCTGGAGGTTGTGGCCCTCACCGGGGATGTAGCTCACCACCTCAAAGCCGTTGGTCAGGCGCACCTTGGCGACCTTGCGCAAGGCCGAGTTCGGCTTCTTCGGGGTGGTAGTGTAGACGCGGGTGCAAACGCCGCGCTTTTGCGGGCAGCCCTGCAATGCAGGCACCTTGTTGCGGACCCGGGCGGGGACCCGCCCCGAGGCGATCAACTGGTTGATGGTCGGCATAGACCCTCGTTCCGATCCTGTCAGCGAAGCCCGGGCGGTTGGCCCGAAACATCAGTAAGTCCGCAGCACGATACGCCATACACAAGCCCCGCAGCGGATGGACTTGCCACCCTGCGGGGGTCGATCCTGTCTGTGGCCTGAGCCCCTGAGCTTCAGGGGCGGCGCCACACACGTCCGGTACCTGCAAACGCGCGCCGACCGAACCTTTGGCAAGGCCGGCCGAGGGGGCGATACCTACGGGCAGAGCCGGACCGAGTCAAGCGTGTGGCACCGATTTCGCTGCCTGCGCCATGCATCCGTTGCGGGGCGGGCGTGCGCCGCCGCCGGACACGAAAAAGGCGGGAGGGGTTGTCCCCGCCCGCCCTTGCCGCTGTCGAGTCGCAGGGTGCTATTCGGCAGCTCTGCCAGTGATTTGCGGCGTCTCCTGGCGCAGGCCCTTCTGCAGGTCGCGCCCGGCGGCGATCGCCCGCATGCGGTTCATCACCGCGCCGGTGCCGGCCGGGATCAGGCGGCCGACGATCACGTTCTCCTTCAGGCCCATCAGCGTATCCACCTTGCCGGCGGTGGCCGCCTCGGTGAGCACGCGCGTGGTCTCCTGGAACGAGGCCGCGCTGATGAAGCTGTGGGTCTGCAACGAGGCCTTGGTGATGCCCTGGAGCACCGGCATGGCGACAGCCGGACGCTCCCCTTCGGCGATGCGCTTGTTGTTCTCCTGGTCGAACTCCATGCGGTCGGTCTGCTCGCCGGTGAGGTAGGTGGTGTCGCCGGGTTCGATGATCTCGACCTTCTGCAGCATCTGGCGGACGATCACCTCGATGTGCTTGTCGTTGATCTTCACGCCCTGGAGCCGGTAGACGTCCTGGATCTCGTTCACCAGATAGTCCGACAGCGCCTCGACACCCAGCACCTTGAGGATGTCGTGCGGCACGCGGGGGCCGTCGACCAGGGGGTCGCCGCGGCGGACGAAGTCGCCCTCCTGCACCGAGACGTGCTTGCCCTTGGGGATGAGGTATTCGCTCTCCTCCATGGTCTCGTCGTTCTTCACGATCACGCGGCGCTTGGCCTTGTAGTCCTTGCCGAACTCCACGCGCCCATCGATCTCGGCGATGATCGCATGGTCCTTCGGCCGCCGCGCCTCGAACAGCTCCGCCACGCGCGGCAGGCCGCCGGTGATGTCGCGCGTCTTGCTGCCCTCGCGCGGGATGCGCGCCAGCACGTCGCCGGCGGCCACCTGGGCGACGTTCTCGACCGAGAGGATCGAGTCGGGGCTGAGGAAGTAGCGGGCATCGGCGCCGTTCGGCAGCTTGATGACCTCGCCCTTGTCGTCCTTCAGTTGGAGACGCGGGCGCAGGTCGACGCCACGGGCGTTCTGCTTGTAGTCAACGACAACCTTGGAGGTGAGGCCGGTCACTTCGTCCATCCGCTCGACCAGCGTGACACCTTCGAGCAGGTCGAGGTATTCCAACTTGCCGTTGCGCTCGGTGATGATCGGCAGGGTGTAGGGGTCCCATTCGGCCAGCTTCTGGGTGCGGGCAACCGTGGCGCCCTCGTCCACCAGCAGGCGCGAGCCATAGGGCACGCGGAA
>JBBREI010000256.1:0-3124 GCA_038203035.1 Burkholderiales bacterium | reverse complement strand
AACGCGCTCGCCGCGCGAAAGGAGGTGCCGGTCTCGCGCGGCGAACTGGTCGAGATCGGCGGCTCCTTTCGCCTGCCCGACGTCATGGCGCGCGCGGGCTGCCGGCTGCGCGAGGTAGGCACGACCAACCGCACCCATCTTTGCGACTACGCGCAAGCCATCGGGCCCAGGACAGGCCTGGTCCTCAAGGTCCACCAAAGTAATTTCGCCATCCACGGATTCACCGCCGCGGTGGGCGAAGATGCGTTGGCGCGCCTGTGCCGCGAGCGGGGCGTGCCGCTCGCCGTTGACCTCGGCAGCGGCACGCTGGTGGACCTGCGCCGCTTCGGGCTGCCGCACGAGCCGACGGTGCTGGAGGCGCTCGCGGCCGGCGCCGACCTCGTGAGCTTCAGCGGCGACAAGTTGCTCGGCGGGCCGCAGGCCGGCATCATCGTCGGCCGTGCGGCGCTCATCGCGAAGCTCAAGAGCAATCCGATGAAGCGGGCCCTGCGCCTCGACAAGGTCACGCTCGCCGCGCTGGCCGCGGTGTTGCGGCTCTACCTCGACCCGGACCGCCTGGCGCAGCGCCTGCCCGCGCTGCGCCTGCTCACCCGCAAACGCGAAGACATCCGCCTGCAAGCCGCGCGCGTGCTGCCGCACATCGCCGCGAGCTTTCCCGATGCCGCCGTCGTCGATTGCGAAAGCGAGATCGGCAGCGGCGCGCAACCGCTCGAGCGCCTGCCCAGCGCGGGGATCGCCATTCGTCCCGGCAGCGCCGCCCTGGCCGCGCGGTTCCGGTCGCTGCCCGTGCCCGTGATCGGCCGGCTCGAGGACGGCATGTTCGTCCTCGACCTGCGCTGCCTGGGCGACGAGGCGGAATTCATTTCGCAGCTGGAGCGGCTGTGATCGTTGCCACCGCCGGCCACATCGACCACGGCAAGACGAGCCTGGTGAAGGCGCTGACAGGCGTCGATACCGACCGGCTTGCCGAAGAAAAACGCCGGGGTATGACCATCGACCTCGGGTTCGCGTACGCGGGCGCGCTGGGCTTCGTGGACGTCCCGGGGCACGAGCGCTTCATCCACAACATGCTCGCCGGCGTCTCGGGTATCGACCTCGCACTCCTCGTGGTCGCCGCCGACGATGGCCCGATGCCGCAGACCCGCGAGCACCTGACCATCCTGAAGCTTCTTGGCGTGCCGCGCATCGCCGTCGCGGTGACGAAGATCGACCGCGTCGCGCCCGCCCGGGTCGCGCAGGTGCGAGCGGAGCTGTCGGAGCTGCTGCCGGGTGCTCCCCAGTTCGATGTTTCATGCGTGACCGGCGACGGAGTCGACGCGCTGGGGCATTTCCTGGCAGGCGAAGCCAGCGGCCTTCGCGGGCGCGTATGCAAGGGCAACTTCCGCCTGAGCGTGGACCGGGCGTTCAGCCTTCCGGGCGCCGGGCTCATCGTGACCGGCACGGCGATGAGCGGCGGTATCGCGGTGGGCGAACCGGTCCGTGCGGTCCTGGCCGGCACGGGTGCGCGCGTGCGCGCAATCCACGCCCAGAATGCGCCCGCGCAGCGTGGCCGCGCGGGCCAGCGCGTCGCGCTCAACCTCGCCGGATTCGACGCCAGGGCGCCGATCAAGCGTGGTGACTGGATCGTCGCCGGCGCGGCGCCCGGTCCGGTGCGTCGTTTCGACGCGCAGTTCGCGTGGGCGGGCAAGCCGGCCAGGAACGGCACGCCTGTGCATGTACACCTTGGCGCCGCGGACGTGATGGGCCGCATCGCCGTGCTGGCTCATCCGCTCGTGCAGATCGTTCTCGAAAGACCTGTCGGCGCAGCGCACGCTCGGCGGAGGCCGGGTGATCGACGTCTTTGCGCCTGCGCGCGGCCGCGCGAAGGCCGAGCGGCTCGCCTCGCTGGAGGCGATGGCACTTGAAGACGACGAGGCGGCGCTCACTGCCCTGCTCGATTGCTCGCCGCTGGGTGTGGACATGGCGTGTTTCGCCGCCAACCGCAACCTTCCGGCCGCATCGGGCTGCCGCTTCTCGGCAGGCCATTGGAACGCGCTGCGCGAACGGGCCATCGCTGGCCTGGCCGCTTGGCATGCGCAGGCTCCGGGCACGGACGCCATGCCCAAGGATCGGCTTCTCGAAGGCGTGCGCGTCGCTCGCGGGGCCGCGGCAAAGCTCGTGGAGGAGTTGGTAGCGCAAGGGCGGGTCGTTCAAGAGGCGCGGGGCCTGCGTCTCGCCACATACCGGATGGCGCTCAACCCCACGGAGGCGACGCTCTGGAAAAAGCTGCTGCCGCTGCTCGAGAACGGCGGCCTGCGCCCGCCGACTGTTGCGCAGCTGGCCAGCACCATCGGACTCGACGCCAGGCAGATGGAGAAGGCTCTGGCGCGCCTTGCGGCGCACAAGCTGGTGGTTCGCGTATCGGCCAATCGCTACTTTCTTCCCGGGGCGGTCAATCGCCTGGAAAGCATCGCTGGCGACATGGTCAGCATCACGGCGGCGGCGTTCCGCGACCGCACGGGCCTGGGCCGGGGATTGGCGATCGAGGTGCTGGAGTACTTCGATCGCACGAAAGTCACTTCCCGCGTGGGCGACGCGCATATGATTCGCACAGCTTCTGGAAAAGATTCGCACCCCGGTGGGGCGCGCGGACTTCAACTCCGTTGAGGGGCGCTGCGCGTCCCTGGTGGGTTCGACTCCCACTCTTTTCCGCCAACCTCCTGCGAATGGGGCTTCACGGCCCATCGTCATGAAAGAGGCAGGCCACCCCGAAGCCTTCGATGTGGTAGGCTCATCGCAAATTTCTTTTCGCGCTGCTCCGTCACCGTAAATGAAGCGGCCCCGAACACCTTCGGCGCCATGGACAACTTGAACCCCGCCAGGGGTGGCTCCCTCGCGTCAAGCACACGGGATCTGCCTCGACCTTTTGAACTGGGAGGTACGCATGGCCTTTAGCAATGATGTCAGTACTTCACGGCGGGAGTTCTTTCGCGTCGTGGGCGGCGGCGGCACGGCGCTCGGCGGGCTTGTCGCGGCGGGCGCCAGCCTGGTGCCGGCGCGCGCGCGTGCGCAGCAGCTGCGCATCCGCGACTCCAAGACCACGCCCAGCGTCTGCCCTTACTGCTCGGTGGGATGCGCAACCGTC
>JBBREI010000255.1:0-3150 GCA_038203035.1 Burkholderiales bacterium | reverse complement strand
ATGGGCTTCGTGCCATGGCTCGAATTGGCCGCGAACCAATCTTCTTTTGCCTTTATCGGCGGTAATCGGCGTGGCATCGGCGGGCATCGGCGTTCCCTGAAGTAGCCAAGGAGCGAAGCGAAGAGTGAACGAAACAGACGTCCTGGTCATAGGCGGCGGCCTGGCCGGCTTCAGCGCCGCGATAGCCGCGGCGCAAGCCGGCAAGCAAGTCCTGCTGCTGGAAAAACAGCCCGCGATCGGCGGCAGCACGATCATCAGCGGCGGCTCCTTCGCGTTCGCGGGTTCCGACGAGCAGAAGGCGCGGGGCATCGAGGACACGCCCGCACGCCTGGCCGCGGACCTCATGAAGGTGGGCAACCAGGCCAACGACGCGCGCCTCGTCGACACCTACGCGGCCCACCAGGCCGAGACCTACCGCTGGCTCAAGGGCATCGGCGTCACGTTCGAGACGGTTTTTTCCGCCGGCGGGCAAAGTGTTCCCCGATCCCACCGCACCAACCCGCGCGAGCTGATGGCCCGGCTGCGCGCCGCGGCCGACGCCACGGGCCACATCACGGTGGCGCTGGGCACGCGCGCGCGCCGCCTGCTGGTCGACGATCGCGGCGCGGTCACCGGCGCCTTCGTGGAGGATTCGAAAGGCACACGCCGTGTGCAGGCGCGCAGCGTGGTGATTGCGTCGGGCGGCTTCTCGCGCAACGAGGCGCTGCTGCAGACTTTCGCCCCGACGCAGAAAAATGCGCAGCGCATGGGCGGGCCCGGCAACACCGGCGACGGCCTGCTGATGGCGTGGAAACTCGGCGCCGCGCTGCGCGACATGGGCTACGTCAAGGGCACCTTCGGAAGCCATCCGAGCGCGAAGCCCGAAGAGTACAAGCCGCTGCTCGCCATCTACCGCGGCGCCATCGCGGTGAACCGGTCCGGGCGCCGCTTCGTGAACGAGGCGATCTCGTACAAGGACATCGGCGACCGCTGCCTGGAGCAGGACGGCGCCATGGCCTGGCAGGTGTTCGACGCGCCGGTCTTCGCGCTTTCGGATGTCGGAGTGCCCGCCTTCGATATCAACGAGGCCCATGACGCCGGGCGCATCGAAAGCGCCGATACGCTGGAGGCCCTGGCGGCCAAGCTGGGGATCGATGCCGACGGCTTGAAGGCGACGGTGGCGGGTTACAACGACGCCGTGGGGCGAGGCGCCGCCGACGAGTTCGGGCGCAAGGGGCTTTCCAACGTCGACTACGGCACCTTGAAGCCGATCGCCACCGCCCCGTTCTACGGCTATCCGTGCACCAGCGTGGTCCTGGCGACGTATTGCGGGCTGGCGGTGGACGAATCGATGCGGGTGGTTGATGTGTTCGGCGAACCCATCGCGCGGCTCTATGCCGCGGGCGAGGTGATCGGCGGGCTGCATGGCGCGGCGTACATGTCGAGCAGCGCCAACGGAAAGGCCGCCATCTTCGGGCGGCTGGCCGGGCGGGAGGCTTCGAGGCAGTAGCGTGCGGGCCTGCCCGCCACGTTCTCCGGCCCCGGCTATTCCTGGTAGACGAGCGCGGTTGGTTCGATGCCGGTGGCGCCGGTCACCTCGCACCACGCCTTGAGCCCCTCCTGGAAGGGCACGAAGCCCCCGAGCCCGATCACCAGCTCCACCGCCTCCAGCAGCTCGCCCTTCGACAGGCCCTGGTCCAGCACCAGGCGCATGTGGCTCTGGATCTGCGCGGGCCGCGCGCGTTGCAGGATCAGGCCCACGATGCAGATCAGCTCACGCGAGCGCAGGTCCAGCCGCCTGCGCTTGAGGTACACGGCTTCGAGGAACCCGTTGATCCCCACCATCGCCTCGAAGTCGTGTTTCACCAGCACCTTGTGGTAGTCGAGCACGAAGCCGCGTTCGCGCGCCAGGCGGTCGATGTACGCCTGCTTTGCGTTGCCCTTCGGCACTGCCCTGGCTTTCTTCGCGGACATGGTGGATTCCTCAGTCGGGTTTCAATACTCCGGTTCTTGCGAGTGCCGTGAGCTTGGCCTCCTCGTCCTTCATGAAGCGTTCGGCATCATCCGCGCTCATCGGGCGCAGGACCGCGCCCAGGTCCTGCAGCTTCTTGCCCACCACCGGGTCCGCAAGCGCCTTGCCGAGCGCCGCATTCAGCACCCTGAGCACCGCGGGTGGTGTCTTCGCCGGCGCCAGCAGCACACTGGCCGTCACCGCCTCGAAACCCTTCATGCCTTCTTCTTCCAGCGTCGGGATGCCGGGCAGATCCGCCAGGCGCGCCCGCGTGCCCACCGCCAGGGGCCGCAGCTTGCCGGCCTTGACCAGCGCCAGCGAGCTCGACGTCTGGTCGACGATCGAATCCACCTGGCCACCCACCACGTCGATCAGCGCCGGGCCCGACCCCTTGTACGCCACGACGTTGAACTTGACCTTGAGCGCGTCCTGGATCTGCAGCAGCGCGATGTGGTTGGAGGTGCCGTTGCCCGAGTGGGCGACACTTACCGCGCCCGGCTTCGCCCGCACCGCGGCAACAAACGACTTGAAGTCGACGTAGGGGCTGGACGCGGGCACTTCGACCATCAGCGGGGTCACCGCCATCACACCCACGCTGGCGAAATTCGCCGCGGTGTAGGGCGGGTTCGGCACCATCAGGGGACTCACGATGGTGGTGGCGGTGGTGGCAGCCACCAGCGTGTAGCCATCGGGATCGGCCCTGGCTACCAGGTCACTGCCGATAACGCCGCCGGCGCCGGGGCGATTCTCGACCACAATCGGCTGGCCCAGGCTCCTCGACATCGCTTCGGCCAGGATGCGCGCGGTGACATCGAGGTTGCCGCCGGGCGCGAACCCCACCACGACCTTCAGCGGCTTCGACGGAAATGCCTGCGCCAGTACGGCGCCGGGAACGAGCGCCACCATCGCCGCGAGCGCGGTCCTGAAAATCCATTGCATCATTGGTTTGTCTCCTCGGTTCCTGTTTGTCCGAGCCACGTGCTGACGCCGCGGCCCATGATCCATTCGAGGTCGCCGTACGAAAGCCACGGCATCTCCTCCGTCCACATCGTAATCGCTTCGCGGCAGGTGCAGGGCAATCGCGACAGGTCGGTGCCCCAGAACACCCGCCGCGGGCCGAACGCATCCACGACGCGCCGGATGTAGGGGTGCAGCGCGCG
>JBBREI010000254.1:0-3159 GCA_038203035.1 Burkholderiales bacterium | reverse complement strand
CATCGAGGCGTTCGGGAACTGCCAGAAGTCCGGCATGAGATACGGATGGCAGTACGAGGGCAGTCCGCGTCCCGCCGTCTCGCGACGGTAATGCGAGAGCTGCTCTTCGGTGAGTCGTCCTTCGAGGAATGCGCGCGCGTACACGCCGGGCGCCGAGTGCGGCTGGAAAAACACCAGGTCGCCCTGCTGGCCCGCCTTGAAGAAATGGTTGAAGCCGACCTCGAAGAGATCCGCGGCCGACGCGTAGCTGGCGATGTGCCCGCCCAACTCGCCGCTGGCGCGATTGGCGCGCACCACCATCGCGAGCGCATTCCAGCGCACCAGCGAGGAGATGCGCGATTCGATCTCCAGGTTGCCCTGGAACGGCGGCTGCTCGGCCAGGCCGATGGTGTTGATGTAGGGCGTCGCCAGCACTTGTGGCAACGGCACGCGCCGGGTGCGGGCGTGCTGCAGCAGGCGGCGCAGCAGGAAGGTGGCCCGTTCAGGACCTTCCTGTGCAATCAAGGCATCGAGGGCTTCAATCCACTCGCGGGTTTCGAGCGGATCGGTATCGGGGTCGTGGGGATCGCCGACCGCCTTGGGAACGGAGGAGTCCATGCACCAAGCTTACCCCGAAAGCGCCGCGGCCGGCACCACCAAGTCCTCTAGTGGAGTTGCTGCAATGCAGCGTGACATGAAGGGCAATGCAGCGCTATGGTGCCCCAACGTCCTATAGAGGAGTATTCATGCCCCGCGCGATTGTGCTTGACCGAGGCGACAACGTCGCCACTCTCATCGATGCGGGCGGGGCGGGCGAGTCGTGCCTGCTGCAGGGCGAAGCGAGCGGTGAGGTGCTGCTGCGTGAAGCCGTGCCGTTCGGCCACAAGATCTGCATCCGCGCAACCGCGGCGGGCGCCGAAATCCTCAAGTATGGCCAGGTGATCGGCCGTGCCGCGAAAGCCCTCGCGGTGGGCGAGCACGCACACATCCACAACATCGAGTCGGCGCGCGGGCGCGGCGACCGCAAGGAGAGCTGACATGGCCGCAACCTTCCTGGGCTACCCCCGCGCCGACGGCAGCGTCGGCGTGCGTAATCACGTGGCCGTGATCTCGATCATGGATAACTGCAACCCGGTCACGCGCGCGATCTGCCAGGCGGTCGACGGCACCATCGCCGTCACCACGCTTTTCGTTCGCGGCCAGTATGGCTACGACCTCGAGGTCGCCTTCAACACGCTCGCCGGCATGGGGCGCAATCCCAACGTGGCCGCGGTGCTGCTGGTAGGCCTGGAGGAAGGCACGACGGAAGAAGTGGCGCGGCGCATCCGCCCGACCGGCAAGCCCCTCGAGGCCATCAACCTGCAGCCCCACGGCACCATCAATGCGGTGGCCGAAGGCACGCGCCGCGCGATGAAACTTGCGATCGCCGCCTCGAGCCTGCGGCGCGTATCCACGCCCATGTCCGCCCTCACGGTTGGCGTCGAGTGTGGCGGCTCGGATACCACCTCCGGCCTCACCTGCAATCCCACCATCGGCGCCATGTCGGACCGGCTGGTGGACGACGGCGGCTCGGTCATCATCTCGGAGACCTCGGAATTCCTCGGGGCCGAGCACCTGTTCGCCGCGCGCGCGGTCGACGCAACGGTGAGCAAGGCGTTCGTGGACGCGGTGCTGCGACTCGAGAAGGAGGCGGTCTCGCGCGGCATGGACATACGCGGCACCAATCCGACGCAGGACAACATCCGCGGCGGCCTCACGACGATCGAGGAGAAGGCGCTGGGCGCGATGGCGAAGGCCGGCACGCGCCCGCTCTCGAGCGTGCTCACCTACGGCGAGGCACCGGCGAAGAAGGGGCTGCATTTCATGGACGCGCCCGCGCCGGCGGTGGAAAACCTCACCGCGTTCGCCGCCGCCGGCTGCCAGCTGATCTTCTTCGGCACCGGCGTGGGCAACCCGATCGGCAACATGGTCGTGCCGACGGTGAAGGTCTGCGGCAACGTGAACACGCTGCGCACGATGGCCGACAACATCGATTTCGACGCCTCCTCGATCCTCGAGGCGGGCGCCAAGGCCTCGACGCTGGGCGAGGGCCTGTACGAGTACGCGGCCGCGGTGGCCTCCGGCACGCGCACTTCGAGCGAGGTGCTCGACGTGCGCGAGACGGCGATCAGCCGCTTCGCGCCCACCATCTGAGGCCGCGGCGCCGTGACCAAGCTCGACCGCGTCTGCGAGGCGATCACCCGGCGAATCGAGTCAGGGGCGCTGCGCGAGGGCGTCCGCCTGCCTTCCGAGGAGCAGCTCGCGGTGCAGCATCGGGTGAGCGTGGGGACCATTCAGAAATCGCTGGGCCGCCTGGAGAACTCCGGCCTGGTCACGCGCGAGCACGGGCGAGGCACTTTCGTCACCGGGTCGCGGGTGCGCACCTCCGACGTGAGCTACTTGCGCTTCAGGGACGCGCGCGGCCAGGAGATGCCGAATTTCATCCACCTGCGCTCGGTGAAGCGGATCAAGCGCAGGGGGCCGTGGTCCGACTTCCTGGGCGCCGAGTCCACCTACGTGCGCATCGAGCGTCGCATCAGCGTCGGCGACAAGCTGGACCTGCACAGCGCATTCTGGCTTCGGGAGGCGGAATTCGCCCGCCTGAACGGCACGGACAAGCGCGCGCTGGAGAAGAACCTGCGCGTGCTGCTCGGCCAGAAGCTGTCCCTGCCGACACTGCGGGTCGACCAGTGGATCCGCTTCGAGCGGCTTCCGCAGGCCATCGCGCGCGCTCTCGGCCTGGGCAAGGACCAACTGGGTTTCGTCATGGAGATGCGCGGCTACACGCTGCGTGACCGGCCGCTCTACTACCAGCGCGTCTGCGCCGGGCCGTTTTCGAGGAACCTGGAAATCGTGCGCTGACGGCAGGTGGGACCGCCGTCCCCATGGCCCGCCGGCCGTTGCCTTTTGCCGTCGGGCCTGAACAAATGCGAGGGAAAGCTGCAATGAGCACCACAGCGGTCGAGAGTGGGACGCAAACCGCCGGGCAGACGCCGTTGCTGGCGGTGGATGGCGTGACGCTGCAGTACAAGACGCGCGATCACCTGGTGACCGCGACGTACCGGGTCAGCTTCGACGTCTTCCCGGCCGACCGCTTCGTGCTCCTCGGTCCCTCGGGCTGCGGCAAGTCGACGCTGCTCA
>JBBREI010000253.1:0-3282 GCA_038203035.1 Burkholderiales bacterium | reverse complement strand
CGTCAGGTACGCGGCCGGCTGGCCCGGTACAAGGCGCTCGATGAAGAGGTCCTGCGTGTCCCCGCCGGTGGTGGTCATCGACCACGCCACGTGGTCGTTGCGCCCGAGCACGATGAACGGCAGCCCCGGCAGCGTGCCGCCGACGATGTTGCCCGTGGGCGTCGAGACGTGGGCCAGGTACCAGAGCGCCGGGGCCTGCAGCCCCAGGTGGGGATCGTTGGCGAGCAGCGGCTTGCCGGTTTCCGAGCGCGCGCCCGAAACCACCCAGTTGTTCGAGCCGATGGTCTGCTCGGGCAGCGGCGCGATGGACAGGAGGCCCTTGGCCGTGGGCGCGAGCTCCTTGTAAAGCGCGCTGAAGTCCGGCAGCGGCGAGGCGGCATCCCCTGGATACGGGGGCATGAACTCCGCGGCGCGCTCACGGCCCAGCTTCGTCATGTAGCGCATCCGCGCCAGCTCGCTGCGCCAGTTGCCCGAAAGGTCCCACGACATCACCAGCATCCAGGCCACGCTGTCCGCGGGCTTCCACGGCTCGGGCGTGATGCGCAACACCTGGAACTCCACCGGCAGCACCTGCTCCGATTCGATCACCGCGTTGACCCCCGCCGCGTAGGCCTCGAGGTTCGAGAGCGTCGCGCGATCGAGCTTCGCGACGATGCTTTCGGCCACGCGGGCGATTCCCAGCGTGCGCATCAGGCGGTCGGTGTCGTAGGCGCGTTCGCCCAGGAATTCCGCCAGCCGCCCCTGTCCCACGCGGCGCTGGAATTCCATCTGCCACAGGCGATCCTGCGCGTGCACGAAGCCCATGGCGTACCAGCCGTCGCGTTCGCTGGCGGCAAAGATGTGGGGCACGCCTTCGGCATCGCGCAGGACCTGCGCGGGCGCGCCGATGCCTTTGGCGGCGAGCTCGCCGTCGATTGTGGGAAGCGATTGGTTGAGGTAGACCCAGCCGCCGGCGACCGCCAGAGCCAGCGCGAGCGCGATGCCCACCAGGACCTTGGCCAGGCTCTTCACGCCAGCGGAACGGACTTCAGCACTTCCTCGAAGGTGGTGACGCCCTGCGCAACCTTGGTGGCGCCGGCCACGCGCAGGGGGCGCATGCCGCCCTTGTACGCCGCTTGCGTGAGCGCCACCAGGTCGGTCTTGTCCTGGATCAGGTGCTTGATCTCACGCGTGACCGTCAGGATCTCGTAGAGGCCCACGCGCCCCATGTAGCCGGTGGTGCGGCATTCGAGGCAACCGACCGCCCGATAGACGTATTCCGGCGGCGGCGCCTTGAAGGGCGCGCATACCGATTGCCACAGGCGGTGGTCGTCTTCGCGGTTGAACGCCACCTTCTCCTTGCAGTGTTTGCACAAGGTGCGCACCAGGCGCTGCGCCATGATGCCCATGATGCTGGAATTGAGCAGGTAGGCCGGCGCGCCGAGATCGAGCAGGCGCGTGATCGACGAGGGCGCATCGTTGGTGTGCAGCGTGGAGAGCACCAGGTGGCCGGTGAGCGCCGCCTGGATGGCCATGTCCGCCGTTTCATGGTCGCGGATCTCGCCGATCATGATGATGTCCGGGTCCTGGCGCATCAGCGCGCGTACGCCGGCGGAGAAGGTGAGGTCGATTTCCGTCTGCACCTGCATCTGGTTCACGTTCGGGTCGATCATCTCGATCGGGTCCTCGATGGTGCAGACGTTGACCTCGGGCTGCGCCAGCTGCTTGAGCGTGGTGTAGAGCGTGGTGGTCTTGCCGGAGCCGGTGGGCCCGGTGACCAGCACGATGCCGCCGGGCTGCTTGATGAGCCCCTGCCAGGTGGCGTTTTCCTCGTCGGTGAAGCCGAGGTCCTTGAAGTCGCGCTTGAGCACCTCCGGATCGAAGATGCGCATCACCAGCTTTTCGCCGTGGGCGGTGGGCAGCGTCGAGAGGCGCAGCTCGATCTCCTCGCCATCCGGCATGCGGGTCTTGATGCGGCCGTCCTGGGGGCGGCGTTTTTCCACCACGTCCATGCGCCCGAGGATCTTGATGCGCGAGGTCATCGCAACCATCACCGAAAACGGCACCCGGTAGACCTCGTGCAGCACCCCGTCGATGCGGAAGCGCAACACGCCGATGTCGCGGCGTGGTTCCAGGTGGATGTCGCTCGCGCGCTGGTCGAAAGCGTATTGCCACAGCCAGTCGACGAGGTGGACGATGTGGTGGTCGTTGGCATCCAGCTGGCGGCCGGCCTTGCCGAGTTCCACCAGCTGCTCGAAGTTCGACAGGCCCTGGGTCTGGACACCCGTCGATTCCGCCCGCTTCATGCTCCTGGCGAGGTTGAAGAATTCGCCCTGGTAACGCTCGATGTCGATCGGGCTCGCGAGCACGCGCTTGATGTTGAGCTGGAGCATCTGCGAGAGCTCGGGCTCCCACGACGTCATGAAGGGTTCGCTGGTGGCGATGGTGACGTCCCTGCCGCTTACCTCCACCGGCAGGATGCCGCGGCGAGCCGCGTAATCCGACGACATCACCTGGGTGACCGCCTTCAGGTCGATCTTGAGCGGGTCGATGCGGAACGACGGCATCTTCAGGCGCAACGCGAGCCATTCGGTCAGCGCGTCGGTTGTCAGCACGATGTTGGGGGCGATCCGGCTTCGCAGGCGCGGTTCGCCGATGACCACCATCGGGTGGCGCGCGGCGCCGCGCACGAAACGCGCGTCGTTGATGAGCTTCGCGGCCGACTCCGGGTCGATCATCCCGTCGGCCACCAGCCAGTCCAGCACTTCCTTCAGCTGGAGCTTGCGGTCGACTCGGGCGGGGGCGGCAGAGGCCATGGAGGATTATCGCAGCTTCGGAAAATCATGGGCCCGCGGCCCGGCCAACAGCGGCGGAAACGATTCGATCAGGGCGGTGAAATCGAACGTCGGGTGCAACACCGGGATCAGCGGCTGGTCGGCCATGGCGAAGTTGATGGCGCGCTCGAGCTTCTGCCGGCGCAGCTCGTCGTCCATGGTGGTCAGCGCCTCGGTGAGCAGGTTGTCGACCTGTTTTCCGACGATCGCATCATCGAGGTCGACGTCCCCGGCCTCACGACACCCATCCTCACGCGCGTGCCCTACCGCAACGTGCCCCGGCCGATCTATCCGCTCGATCCGGAGATGGAGTGGACTGCGTGAAAACTGGTGTCAGAGTCGACTTTTGCATTACGGCTCCTGCCGGGGGCAGCAAAATTCGACACTGACACCAGTTTTAAAGCAGTCCACTCCATATCCGGATCGAGCGGATAGATAGGCCGGGGCACGTTGCGGTAGGGCACGCGGG
>JBBREI010000252.1:0-3288 GCA_038203035.1 Burkholderiales bacterium | reverse complement strand
GTGATTGCGGCGTTGATCCTGGTGCAGATCACCATCGCGGGCGTCACGCTCTACCTGCACCGGTCCCAGGCACACCGTGCCCTCGACCTGCATCCGGTCGTCAGCCACTTCTTCCGCTTCTGGCTCTGGATGACCACGGGCCTGATCACGAAGGAGTGGGCCGCGATCCATCGCAAGCACCACGCCAAGTGCGAAACCGAGGAAGACCCCCACAGCCCGCGCATCCATGGCATCAACAAGATCCTGTGGACCGGCGTCGTCCTGTACGTGAAGGAATCCCACAAGAAGGGCGAGATGGAGAAGTACGGTCACAGCACGCCGACCGACTGGATGGAGCGCAACGTCTACACGCCGCTGAACAAGTGGGGAATCATGCTGCTGCTGGCGATCGACGTGGCGGCTTTCGGCGTGGTGCCCGGCATCATCATCTACGGCCTGCAGCTCGGCTGGATCCCCTTCTGGGCCGCCGGCGTGATCAACGGCCTCGGCCACTACTTCGGCTATCGCAACTTCCACACCGACGACGACGCGACCAACATGGTGCCGTGGGGGATCTGGATCGGCGGCGAGGAGCTGCACAACAACCACCACGCCTACCCGACCTCGGCCAAGTTCTCGCAGCGCTGGTACGAATTCGACCTCGGCTGGATGTACGTGAAGATCCTCGAATCCGCCGGGCTCGCCACGGTGCGCAAGCAGGCGCCGAAGGTGAAGCTGGATCCCTCGAAGTGGGAAGTGGATGCCGCCACGCTGCAGGCGGTGATCATGCATCGCTTCGACGTGATGGCGAACTACACCAAGTCGATCAAGCGCACCAGCAAACTAGAAATCGCGGCGCTACGCGCCCGCGGCCACGACTCCGCGTCGATGGTTGCCGCCCGCAAGTGGCTGCATCGCGACGAGGCGCTGATTCCCGCGAAGCATCGCGGACAGCTCGACGCCGCGCTGGAAATCAGCCCCGCCCTCAAGACCACCTGGTCGATGCGCCAGGACCTGGCCCGCCTGTGGGAGCGCTCCACGCTCAACACGGACCAGCTCGTCACCCAGCTCAAGGACTGGTGCGAGCGCGCCGAGAAAAGCGGTGTCACCCCGCTGGTGGAGTTCTCGCACCGCCTGCGCAGGTACGCGTAGACCCGGCGCGACTCGTTCGCGAAACCGCTCCCCACGTTCGCTCCCTCTCCCTTGGGAGAGGGTTGGGGAGAGGGTCCAAAAGGCCCCGCTCCGGCGGGGCTTTTCATTTGCGGGTCAACGGTTAAACTAGCGCCGCGTTAAAACCTCGCTGGACCGCCCCCAACTCGAGAGGAAGGAAGAAAGCAGAATGAAAAGAATCACCGCCGTTCTGATCGCCGCGATGGCCTCGCTTGGCCTCGCCGCCGGCTCCGCGCTGGCGCAGAAGGCCGAGGCCCCGAAAGCCGACGCCAAGAAGATGGAAACCCCGAAGGCCGAGGCGAAAAAAGCCGAAGCGAAGAAGGTGGAAGCCCCGAAGGCCGCCGAGCCGATGGACATCAACTCCGCGTCCGAGAAGGATCTGGCAACGCTCAAGGGCATTGGCGACGTGCGCGCCAAGGCCATCGTCAAGGGCCGCCCGTACAAGGGCAAGGACGACCTGGTAAAGAAGAAAATCGTCCCGCAGAACGTCTACGACGACATCAAGGACCTGATCATCGCGAAACAGAAGTAGGCCCTGCAAGGGGCTGGAGGCGGGAACGGTGTTGAGCGGACAGGCCGCTCAACACCATCGAGCAGAACCCCGCCCAACTAAAAAGCCCCGCTTCGGCGGGGCTTTTTATTTGCTGCATTCTGTTTGCGGGTTGTTCTTCCTGCTTGCCGGGCGGCTTGCCCGCTCAACCGACGTTCCCGCCTTCCCTCACTACTTGATTTTTGTTTCCTTGTAGGCGACGTGTTTGCGCGCGACGGGATCGTACTTCTTGATCTCCATCTTGTCGGGCATCGTCCGTTTGTTCTTGGTGGTGGTATAGAAGTGGCCGGTGCCGGCGGTCGATTCGAGCTTGATCTTGTCACGGGGCATGGGGGCTCTCCTTAGACCTTCTCGCCGCGTTCACGCATGTCGGCGAGCACGACGTCCAGGCCCTTCTTGTCGATGAGGCGCAGGCCGGCATTGGTCAGGCGCATCTTGACCCAGCGGTTCTCGCTCTCGACCCAGAACTTGCGGTACTGCAGGTTGGGGAGATAACGACGCTTGGTCTTGTTGTTGGCGTGGGACACATGGTGTCCAACAATCGGGGCTTTACCCGTCACTTGGCATACGCGCGACATCTGAACCTCTGTTAATCCGGTTGTAAAATCAAAGCATTGGATTCTAGCATCTTCCGCGCAGCCTCCGCAACTGGAGGGCTTCCCCACACCTCGTCTTCGATCCGCCGCCCTGGCGATAGTTTTCTTTTTTGTTTCAACATTCTGCATGTATGCGACCACTCGCTCCGCAGGCGCGCGCCAACCGCCGATTTGCCCACCATCGCCGAATTCCAAGGCGGCGCGTTGAACGGTGCGCGCCGATAGCCGTGTCGCTAGATGAGCCCCCTTTCCGCAAACGACAGGCAGGCGCCGGGTGCAACGATGAAGTGGTCCAGCACCTTGATGTCCACGAGCGCAAGCGCTTCGGCCAGCGTGCGGGTGAGCGCCTGGTCCTGGACGCTTGGTTCCGCGACGCCGGAGGGATGGTTGTGGGCGAGGATGAGCCCCGCGGCGTTGTGGCGCAGCGCGTGTTTGATCACTTCACGGGGGTAGACGCTGGTTTGCGTGAGTGTGCCGCGAAACAGCTCTTCGGCCGCGATCACGCGATTCTGCGCATCCAGGAAGACGCAGTAGAAACATTCGTGGCCAAGATCCTGCATGCGCAGGCGCAGGTAGCCGCGCACCGCGGCGGGTGACGTGAGGCTGTCGCGGGCCTTCATCTCCTCCGCGAGGGCGCGGCGGGCGAGTTCCATCACCGCCGCGATCTGCGCGGATCTGGCCGCACCGATCCCGGGCACCTGCCCGAGCTCGCCATGTGGCGCGGACAACACCCGCGAAACGCGGCCGAAGCGGGCAAGCAGCCCCGCGGCCACCTCGACCGCGCTTTTGCCGCGCACGCCGGTGCCGAGGAATAGCGCGATGAGCTCCGCATCCGATAGCGCGCCCGGCCCCTGCGCCAAAAGCCTTTCCCGGGGCCGCTCGGCAAGCGGCCAACGTGCCATGGACATGCCAACCTCGGTCGCGAGTAAAATGTGTTGATGGATAAAGTCCCGGTTCGCCGATTGCTCCTTGGCGTCACAGGCGGGGTTGCCG
>JBBREI010000251.1:0-3359 GCA_038203035.1 Burkholderiales bacterium | reverse complement strand
AACCATCCGTGGACGTCCACCAGGATGAGCTGCGGATTGAAGATCCACACGAACGGCAGGATGACAGTGCGCAGCGCGTACACCGAGCCCTGCAGCCCCACCTGGATCGGGTCCTCTCCCGCGATTGCCGCCCCCGCGAAGCTGGCGAGTCCCACGGGCGGCGTGATGTCGCCCATGATCCCGTAGTAGAAGACGAAGAGGTGCACCGCGATGAGCGGGATCACCAGGCCCGACTGCGCGCCCAGCTCGACGATCACCGGTGCCATCAGCGTGGCCACCAGGATGTAGTTGGCGGTCGTCGGCACGCCCAGGCCCAGCACCAGGCAGACGAAGGCCGTGAAGAGGAGCATCACGAGGACGTTGCCCATCGAGACGAATTCCACGAACTCGGTCATCCGCAGGCCGAGCCCGGTGAGGGTGATGCCGCCCACGATGATGCCGGCCGTGCCGGTGGCGATGGCGATGCCGATCATGTTGCGCGCGCCATCGTTCAGGCCCTCGACGACCTGCCAGCCGCCGTCCTTCAGCCGCGGGAGGGAGAAGCCGCGCCCGCGGAAGAAGTCCGTGAGCGGGCTTTGCGTCACCATCAGCAGGATGAGGATCATCGTCGCCCAGAAGGCCGAAAGGGCGGGCGAAAGCTCCTCGACCATCAGGCACCAGATCAGCGTGCCGATGGGAATGAGGAAATGCAGTCCGGCTTTCACCGTGGGCCAGGCCTGAGGCAGCTTCGGGTTGCGCACGTCGATGTCCTGCGGCAGGTCGGCCTCGCGCGCCGCGGCGCGGATGCACCAGACGTAGAGCGCGGCCAGCAGGAAACCCAGGATCCACGGCGCGGCCGCCCCGGCCACCTTCTGCACGCCGAGCGCCACGTAGTAGATGGCGCAGAGCACGGCAATGGTCCCCGATAGCCCCAGGGCCCATGCCTGCAGCTTCTGGCGCCCGGTGCGCTCCCGCGCGGCGGCGAAGGCCGGCAGGCCCATCTTCAGCGCTTCGAGGTGGACGATGTAGAAGAGGCTGATGTACGAAAGCGCGGCCGGAAGGAACGCATGCTTGCAGATCTCGGTATAGGTGAGGCCCGCGTATTCAACCATCAGGAAGGCCGCGGCGCCCATCACCGGGGGCATGATCTGGCCGTTGACCGAGCTCATGGTCTCGATCGCCGCGGCCTTCACTCCGCCATAGCCGGCCTTCTTCATCAGCGGGATGGTGAAGATGCCACCCGAGACCACGTTGGAAACCGACGAGCCCGAGATGAGGCCGTTGAGCCCCGAGGAGACGACGGCCACCTTCGCGGGACCGCCTCGCAGGTGGCCCAGGAACGCCATGGAGACCTGCATCATGTAGTTGCCGGCTCCCGCGCGGTCGAGCAGGGCGCCGAAAAGCACGTAGATGAAGATGAAGCTGGAGGAGACGCCGAGCGCCACGCCGAAGACGCCTTCGGTCGTGAGCCACTGGTGCGAGAGCATGCGCTCCAGGGACGCCCCCTTGTGGGCGATGATGTCGGGCATGTAGCGCCCGCCCATGATGTAGACCAGGAACAGCACGGCAAGCACCGTCATCGGCAGGCCGACCGCGCGGCGCGTGGCTTCCAGCAGCAACACGATCCCCGCCGATGCCACGACGATGTCGGTCATGGTCGGCTGGCCGGGACGCATGGCGAGCTGGTTGTAGAACAGGATGAAATACGCCCCTGCGAAGGCGGCCGCCACGGCCAGGATCCAGTCGTACCAGGGCACGCTGGCGCGCGACGACTTCATGAGCGCGGGATAGCACAGGAAGCCGAGGAAAAGCGCCACCGCAAGGTGCAGCGAGCGCGCCTCGGTATCGTTGAAGATGCCGAAATGGAACGTGAAGGGCAGGGGAGAGGCGTACCAGAGCTGGAAGAGCGACCACGCCACCGCGATCACGAAGATCAGCTTGCCGGTGGCTCCGACGACCACCCTCCCGCCGGTGTCGGCTTCCGCGACGATCTGCTGGAGGTCCTCGGACGGCTTGACCGGCTCTTGCGAAGTGCTCATGGTTTCCCCAGGCGAAAAAAAAGGGCGGGCCATTGCCCGCCCCGCGGTTCAACCTACTTGAGCCAGCCTTTTTCCTTGTAGTAGCGCGCCGCGCCCTCATGCAGCGGGGCCGAGTTGCCGTTTTTCACCATGTCCTCGGGCTTGAGGTTGGCAAGCGCCGGGTGCAGCTTCTTGAATTCCTCGAAGTTGTCGAAGACGGCCTTCACGACGACGTAGACCGTGTCCGCCGGCACTTTCGAGGAGGACACCAGCGTGGCCAGCACGCCGTAGGTCTTGGTCTCGTCGGGGTTGTTCGGATAGAGCCCGCCGGGGATCGAGGCATAGGCGTAGTAGGGCTTCTCCTTCACCAGCTTGTCGACTGCCGGGCCGGTGACCGAGACCAGCTTCGCGCCGCACGTGGTGGTGGGATCCTGGATGTTGGCGGACGGGTGGCCCACGCCGTAGAAGAAGCCGTCGATCTTGCCGTCGCAGAGCGCCGGGCCGTGTTCGTCGGCCTTGAGCTCGGAGGCGAGCGCGAAGTCGGTGAGCTTCCAGTTCATCGCGGCGATCAGCTCCTCGAGCGATGCGCGCGTGCCCGAACCGGGGTTGCCGACGTTGAACTTCTTGCCCTTCATGTCGGAGAAGTTTTTCGCCCCGAGGTCCTTGCGCGCCAGCACCGTGAACGGCTCCGGGTGCAGCGACATCACGGCGCGCAGCTCTCCGAAGGCGCCGGCTTCCTTGAACTGCCCCTGGCCCTTGGAGGAGTTGTACTGCACGTCGGATTGGGCAACGCCGAGGTCGAGCTCTCCGGCCTTGATGGTGTTGATGTTGAAGACCGATCCGCCGGTCGATTCCACCGAGCAGCGGATGCCGTGTTTGGCGCGGTCCTTGTTGACGAGGCGGCAGATGGCGCCGCCCGCGGCGTAGTAGACGCCGGTCACCCCGCCCGTGCCGATGGTGAGGTACTTCTGCTGCGCCATCGCTGAGGGCGCCAGCAGGGCGGCTGTTACCGCCGCGCATAGCGTGAGTCCAAGTCGTTTCATGTTGTCTCTCCAGTTGTTGGTGCGACGATGTTACGCGGCGCGTTCGAGCGACGCGGTCCCTGAATCCATTGCTGCGGCGAAGCGCACGACGATTTCGTCCAGCTCCGCGCGGGTGGCGATGAAGGGCGGGGCCAGCAACACGTGGTCGCCGCGCACGCCATCGATGGTGCCCCCCATCGGATAACACATCAGGCCGCGCTGCATCGCCTCGGCCTTGACCCTTGCATGCAGCTTGAGCGCCGGGTCGAAAGGCGCCTTGGTGGCGCGATCTTCCACCAGTTCCACGCCCCAGAAGAGCCCGCGCCCGCGGATGTCGCCC
>JBBREI010000250.1:0-3410 GCA_038203035.1 Burkholderiales bacterium | reverse complement strand
TTCAGGGAACGCCGATGTCCGCCGGTGCCACGCCGATGGCCGCCGATACCACCTGTGAGTGGTTCGTGGCCAACCCAAGCCTGGACTCGAAACCCGGCCATCTGCTTTTGGTTCGCGAGGTATATCTGCGGCGATCGGCGTGGCATCGGCGGACATCGGCGTTCCCTGAAGTAGTCTTTTAAACCGCCGGCGCGGCACAGGACTGCCGCAGCACGAGCTCGGTAGGCAGCACGATCCGCCGCGGGCGGCTGCCGTCGACGGCCCCTGAAATCTTCGCCAGCAGCAGCTCGGCTGCCGCGGCCCCGACCTTCGCGAATTCCCAGCGCACCGCGGTAAGCGGCGGCTGGTGAAGGCTCGCCACGTCGGTGTCTCCGATCTGCACCAGCGAAAGTTTCTTCGGCACCGAAAGCTTGAGCGTGCGGATCGCCTTGAGCACGCCCGGCATCTGGTTGGCGCCCACCACCAGCGCGGTCGGCGGGCGGGGCGACACCAGCATGCGGTAGGCGGCGTGGTAGCCCGCATCGGGCAGGAAGCCGTCGAAGGACATCAACGAGGCATCCACCGGCACGCCGGCGGCCTTGTGCGCGGCCGCGTAGGCAAGCCCGCGCGCGCGTCCCGGCAGCGCGGCCTGCGTCACCGTGATGAGGCCGATGCGCCGGTGCGCGAGGTTGAGCAGGTAACTGACGGCCTGGTGCGCGCCGGAATAGTGGTCGGTGGCGACGCTGTCGAGCGGCAGGGTGCTTTCGCGCTCGAAGAGGACCGTCGGGATGCGCGATTCGGAAAGCACGCGCAGCGTTGCGGGGTCTTCTTCCTTCGACAGCGTGATGATCATCCCGTCGAAGCGCCGGCGCTGGAAGAGGTCGAGGATCTCCTTTTCCTTGTCGGGGCGGTCGCGGCTGTTGGTGAGGATCATGTTGTAGCCGCCACGGTAGAGCACCTCTTCGGCGGCGCCGACGGTGGCCGAAAAAAGCGGGTTCGAGATGTCCGAGACCATCAGTCCCACGGCGCGCGACGACTGGCTGCGCATGCTCTGGGCGGCGAAGCTCGGCACATAACCCAATGCGCGGGCGGCGGACAACACCCGTTCGCGCAGCTCGTGGCCCACGCCTTCCTTTTCGTTGATCACGCGCGAGACGGTGCCGAGCGAAACGCCCGCCCTGCGCGCGACCTCGACGATGGTGATGCGGGTGGCTTTTTTCATCGAAACGTTTCAATAGTTTGCCCTTCGATGGTGTGCAACGCAATGATTTTTAGCTATGAGGAATGCTGCATCGCACCAATGAAACGTTTCATTGACAGCCCCCCGGCGCCTGCCTAGACTCTGGCCAAACGGGTCAACCGCAAGAGAATCCCGATGGACCTCCCGCTTACCGGATTAACCGTGGTCGAGCTCGGCCACAGCGTTGCCGCTCCCTTCGCGGGGCAGGTGCTCGCCGACCTGGGCGCGCGCGTGATCAAGGTGGAAAACCCCGGCGCAGGCGACGACGCCCGCGCCTGGGGCCCGCCGTTCTGGCACGGCTCGTCGGCCACGTTCCAGAGCCTCAATCGCAACAAGCTATCGGTCACCGTGGACCTCAAGGACGCGGGGGAGGTGTCGCGGCTGCGCACCCTGATCACCGACGAGGCCGACATCGTGATCCAGAACCTGCGCCCGGGCCTCACGCGCCGCTTCGGCATCGATGCCGAGAGCCTGTGCGCGCGGGACGGCGAGCTCATCTATTGCAACCTCGGCGCCTTCGGCGCCGACGGCCCGATGCGCGACAAGCCCGGCTACGACCCGTTGATGCAGGCCTTCGGCGGCCTGATGAGCGTGACCGGCGAAGCCGGTCGCCCGCCGGTGCGCGTGGGGCCCTCGATCATCGACATGGGCGCGGGCCTGTGGTCGGTGATCGGCATCCTGGCGGCGCTGGAGAAGCGCAACCGCACCGGGCTGGGCTGCGTCGTCGATACCTCGCTTTTCGAGACGTCGTTGTCGTGGATGACGGTTCCGGTGGCGCTGGCGCTGGCCTCGGGCAGGGACCCGGGCCGCAGCGGTTCGGAGGCCGCGATGATCGTGCCCTACAAAGCGTACAAGGCCGCCGACCGCTACCTCGTGATCGCCGCCGGCAACGATGCCCTCTTCCGCCGCCTGTGCGAGGCGCTGGGGCGCCCGGAATGGATCGCCGACCCGCGTTTCCTCGACAACGCGGCGCGCGTGCGCCACCGGGAAGCGCTCAACGAAATGATCGAGGCGATTGTCGGCGCACAGGACGCGGCACACTGGGGTGCGAAGCTCGACGCGGCCGGGGTGCCGTCGGCCCCGACCCAGAGCGTGAGCGAGGTCCTCGCCCACCCGCAGACGCGCGCGCTCGGCATGGTCCAGCCGGTGCCCGACGGGACCATGGAGCTCATGAGCCTGCCGCTGCGCTTCGATGGCCAGCGCCCGCCGATCCGCTCCTCGCCGCCGGCGCTCGGCGCCGACAATGGCGCGGTTTTCCAGATCTCCGAAGTGGAGGCTCCATGAGCCGCAAGCCCTACGAAACCCTCCAGGTCGAGGAGCCGTCGCCCGGGCTCCTCCTCGTGACGCTCAACCGGCCGGAAGTGCGCAACGCCCTCAACACGCAGATGGGGCGCGAGTTGCGCGATCTTTTCGTGCCGCTCAAGTTCACGCCGGGGGAACTGCGTTGCATCGTCATCACCGGCGCCGGCGACAAGGCGTTCTGCTCCGGCGGCGACCTGAACGAGCGCAAGGGCATGAGCGACGAGGACTGGCGCCTGCAACACGCCATCTTCGAGGAGGCCTACTACGCCGTGATGGATTGCTCGGTGCCGGTGATCGCCGCGGTGAATGGCGCCGCGTACGCGGGCGGCCTGGAGCTGGCACTTGCCGCGGACTTCGCCTATGCGTCGAGCGAGGCGCGTTTCGCGTTGACCGAGGTCACCATCGGCATCATGCCCGGGGCCGGAGGCACGCAGAACCTGCCGCGCGCCGTGGGCGAGCGCCGCGCCAAGGAGATCATCCTCACCGGCCAGCCGTTCACCGCGCAGCAGGCGCTGGACTGGGGAATGGTCAACGCCGTCACCGCGCCGGGCGAGCTTTTGCCCACGGTGATGGCGGTTGCCGAACGCATACGCGCCAACGCGCCGATCTCGGTGCGCCAGGCCAAGAAGTCGATCCACGTGGGGTTGCAGATGGACCTCTCCTCCGGGCTGGTGTTCGAGGTGCAGGCCTACGAACGCATGATCGCGACCGAGGACCGGCGCGAGGGCATCAACTCGTTCAACGAGAAGCGCAAGCCCGACTTCAAGGGGCGCTAGGAAAGCGACATGGCAAACCGACCCAGGGCCTTCGTGCGCGAGATGGGGCTGCGCGACGGGCTGCAGAGCATCAGGACCATCATGCCAACCGCCACCAAGCTCGACTGGATCGC
>JBBREI010000249.1:0-3478 GCA_038203035.1 Burkholderiales bacterium | reverse complement strand
CATGTCCCAGCGCGTGCGCGGGTAGTCCGTCTGCTGCGTCTCCCACGTGACGATGCCGCCCTTCACGTAGATCTTCCACGAACACGACCCCGTGCAGTTCACGCCGTGCGTGGAACGCACGATCTTGTCGTGGGCCCAGCGGTTGCGGTAGGCGTCCTCCCAGGTGCGGTCCTCGCCTGTGGTCACGCCGTGGCCGCCGGAGTAGGACTCGCGGGGCTGGGAGAAGTAGGTCAGTCGATCGAGAAAGTGGCTCATGACGGGATCCTCGGCCTGCGGGGGGAAGCGATGCGGGGGCTCAGCACGGGCGTTCGGCGCCGCGACGGGCGTAGAACCACCACGTGATGGCGATGCACGTGAGGTAGAAGACGATGAAGCCGTAGAGCGCCATGTGCGGGCTGCCGGTCATGGCGATCGAGGTGCCGTAGCTCTTCGGGATGAAGAAGCCGCCGTAGGCGCCGAGCGCCCCGGTGAAGCCCAGCACCGCGGCCGCCTGCTTGTTGCCCTCCTTCACGGCGACCGCCTGCGCGGCCTCATCCTTGCCGCGAACCGCGTCGAGGCAGTCGTCCATGAAGATCACGGGGATCATGCGGAAGGTCGAACCGTTGCCGATCCCGGCCGCGATGAAGAGCACCATGAAGCTGAGGAAGAAGCCGGTCAGGTTGCCCGCCGAGCCGCCCTGAGGGAGGAACTGGAGCACGCCGACCACGCCCAGGACCATGGCGCAGAAATTCCAGAACGTGACGCGCGCCCCGCCCACCTTGTCGGCGAGCCAGCCGCCGACCGGGCGGATGAGCGCGCCCACGAACGGGCCCATCCACGCGAATTCCAGCGGATTCACGCCCGGGAACTGGCTCTTTATCAGCAGCGGGAAGCCCGCCGAAAACCCGATGAACGAGCCGAACGTGCCCAGGTAGAGCCAGCACATGATCCAGTTGTGCTTCAGCTTGAAGATCACCGCCTGCTCGCGAAACGAGGCTTTCGCATCCGCGATGTCGTTCATCATCAGGAAGGCGAGCAGCGCCGAGATGACGATGGGGATCACCCACACGAAGCCCGCGTTCTGCAGCCAGACCTGGCGCGTGGCGCCGCTGGCGAGCGTGATCGTCTGGGGCTCGCCGCCGAACCAGCCGAAGATGCCCGCGGAAATGACCAGCGGCACCATGAACTGCACGGAGGACACGCCGAGGTTGCCCAGGCCGGCGTTGAGCCCCAGGGCCGACCCCTTGCGCTCCTTCGGGAAGAAGAAGCTGATGTTGGCCATCGAGGACGAAAAATTGCCGCCGCCCAGGCCGCAGAGCGCGGCGAGCAGCAGCATCACCCCGTAGGACGTGTCCCGGTCCTGCACGGCGAAACCGATGCCGATGGCGGGCACGAGCAGAGAAAGCGTGGAGAGCACGGTCCAGCGCCGCCCGCCGACGATGGGCACCATGAACGAATAGAAGATGCGCAGCGTGGCCCCCGCCAGGGCGGGCATTGCCGCCAGCCAGAAGAGCTGGTCGGTGGTGTACTTGAAGCCGGCCGCGGGCAGCTGCGTGACCACCGCGCTCCACACCATCCACACGGCAAAGGCGAGGAAGAGCGCCGGGATGGACAGCCACAGGTTCTGGTTGGCGATGGACTTGCCTTGCATCTCCCAGAACGTCTTGTCCTCCGGCGTCCAGAGCGTGAGCAGGCGGCCGGTGCCGGTTTTCGACGTCGAGGTCATGGCGAACTCCTTGGGTTTTGTTCGGCCAGGCGGCGGCCGTGCAGACGGAAGGCCGGCGAGCGCGCGCCCATCACTTCCGTGCCGCGCACTTCGGTCCAGTACATCCAGATGAGCGAGACCCAGACCACGCCGTACATCAGCATGAAGGCCGACGAGCGGATGCCCGTGAGGTCCATCAGCACGCCGAACATGATCGGCAGGACGAAGCCGCCCAGCCCGCCGGCCAGGCCCACGACGCCGGAAATCACGCCGATGTTCTCCGGGTAGTCGTCGGAGATGTACTTGAAGACCGAGGCCTTGCCGAACGCCCAGGCGACGCCGAGCAGGAACATGAGGGCGGTGAAGGCCCAGACGTTCAGGCCGACGTGGAAGGACTTCGGCCCGTCCACCGTGTGGATGATCATGTCCGTCTGCGGGTACGAGAGCACGAAGAGGCAGAACCAGCTGATCCACAGCACCCACCAGGTGACACTGTGCGCGCCGTACTTGTCGGCAAACCACCCGCCCAGGGCGCGCAGCACGCCGCCCGGCAGCGAGAAACACGCCGCCAGCAGGGCGGCGGCGCGGATGTCCAGGCCGTACTCGCCCACGTAGTACTGGACCATCCACAGGCTCATCGCCACGTAGCCGCCGAAGACGATCGAGTAGTACTGGCAGAGCTTCCAGACCTTGGGGTCCTTGAGCGCGCCCAGTTGCTCGCGCCAGGTGATGCGCGAGTCGACGAGGTGGGCCGGGTCGGAATGGCTGAAGAACCAGAAGAGCAGCGCCGTGCCGAGCATGATCGCCGCGTAGACCTGGGGCACCAACGTCCAGCCGAACGCGACCACGATGGCCGGCGCGATGAACTTGTTCACCGCCGCGCCGGAATTGCCCGCCCCGTAGATGCCCATCACGAACCCCTGGCGCCCCGACGAGAACCAGCGCGCGACGTAGGGGGTGCCCACGGAGAAGGAACCCCCGGCGAGACCCACGAACAGGCCCAGGACCAGGAAGTGCCAGTACTGCGTGGCGTGCGCGATGAGGTAGATCGGCAATACGGACAGCATCATCAGCACGAAGAACACGATGCGCCCGCCGTACTTGTCGGTCCACATCCCCAGCGGCACGCGGATGAGCGAACCGGTGAGCACGGGCATTGCCGTGAGCAGGCCGAACTGCGTCGCGTTGAGGTCGAGCGCCTTCTTGATCGGGATGCCGATCACGCCGAACATCATCCAGACCATGAAGCACACCGTGAACGCCAGGGTGCTGACGATCAGCACCGACAGTGCCTGCCCGGCCTTGCTCATGGCCATGCCTCTCGCGTATTTCACCCGGACGAGTATGGCCAGCGGGGGTGGATACCGGCATCCGCCGGCAGGCGGTCGGCGCGGGGGCGGAAGGACTATGCGCCCGGGCCGGCGCATAGCCCGTTGGAACTAGGTGAGCCCGTGCTCCGTGGCGATGACCGCCGCCTGCACGCGCGAGGCCACGTCGAGCTTGCGCAGCACGTGCTGGACGTGGATCTTGACGGTGGCCTCCGCGATGCCGAGGTCGCGCGCGATGGCCTTGTTGGTCTCCCCGCGCGCGATGCCGCGCAGGATGTCGTGCTCGCGCGGCGAAAGTCGCGCCAGGGGCGAGGCGGGCGGTGGCGGGGCGGGCGGGGCGGACGCCCCGCGGTAGGCGGCGACCAGCGTGCCGGTCATTTCCGCGGCCCCGACGCACACCCCCCCCAAGACCCGGTGGATCGCCACCGCCCCCGCAACGGCCGCGATGGGCGTCACCAGGGAGCCC
>JBBREI010000248.1:0-3494 GCA_038203035.1 Burkholderiales bacterium | reverse complement strand
ATAAACAGCGCCTTGCGCCAGAAGCTGGCGTCGGAGGCGATATGGACGTGCAGCAGCGCCACCGATCCGGTGACCAGCCGTCGCATGAAGGCGATCCACGAACCCGCCGCCTTCCACGCCTTGCGCCACCACGAGCCGTCGCAATGTGTCGCCAGGTACTCGGCATTCCAGCGCTCGAAGAGCCCCGCACCAAAATAGACGTTCACCATCGCGCTGATGCCGCCTCGCGTCGCCCGGCTGCTGCCGATCATCACGATGCGCGACCCGGAAACTGGTGTCAGAGACGACTTTTCCCCGCGACCGCCCGGGAAAGTCGTCTCTGACACCAGTTTCCTGCCGTTCACGAGTCGGCCACCTCGCACATGGCGAGGCTCGCGGTGGCGATCGCCGCAGCCAGCGCGAAGGCCTTGCGGGTCTGCCGGACCCAGAGGGCGCGCGCGAGCATGGCAAAAAACGCGACGTCCTCGATGAAGTAGCGGCGGAACATGCGCCGCGGTTCCTGCAGGAAACGCACGAACCATTCGAGGCCGAGGCGTTGGAACAGCACCGGGGCGCGCTTCACCTTCCCAGCGGCGACATCGAAGGTGCCGCCCACGCCCATCGCAAACGGCACCCGCATGTGCGACTGCCATCGTCCCAGGAAGCGCTCCTTCGCGGGCGAGGTGATGGCGACGAAGAGGATGTCGGCCCGGGCCGCGCGCACCTGCCCGGCCACGCCGGCTTCCTCTTCCGGGCTCCAGTAGCCGTTGCGATGGCCGGCAAACACGAGCCCGGGATACCGCGCGCCGTAGACCGTGCGCACGCGCGCCACGACCTCCTCGCGCGCGCCGAGCAGGAAAACACGCCAGCCACGTTCGTCGGCGCGCGCCATCAGGGCCTCGAAGAGGTCGATGCCGGTGACGCGCTCCTTGAGCGGGGTGCCAAGCAGCCGAGAGGCCCACACCACCGGCATGCCGTCGGCATTGATGAGCGAGCAGCGCGAGATGATGGCGCGCAGCCCGGCGTCCTTGCGCGCCTTCACCAGCTTGTCCACGTTGACCACCACGTGCTGGTGCGGGCGACCGCTGGCGATGAAGCCTTCCACGACGCCGAGCGTCTCCTCCATCGAGAGGTTGTCCACCGGCAATCCCAGCACCTCGAGGCGCTGCACGCCGGGCGCAGCGCCCTCGACGATGGGTTCCGCGCCATGGACGTCGACCGGCATCGCTTCGAGCTCGCGCGCGAGGTGGCGCGCGATGCGTTCCGCAGCGCGACCGTCCCATAGCGCCGGGCGCAGCGCGTTGCGCGCGCCGTGGGTGATGGCTTCGCGCGCCGCGGCGACAATCCTCCGCGGGTCGGTGCCGGCGAGCACGTTGGTGCCCTCGGTCACGGTGACCGGGCGTTCGGTATTTTCGCGCATGGTGACACACGGCACGCCCAGCGCCGTGGTCTCCTCCTGCAGCCCGCCGCTGTCGGTCAACACCACCGCGGCGTCCTTCCACAGGTGCAGGAACGGCATGTAGCCCTGGGGGCCCAGGAGCGTCACGTTCGGGCCGAGGTCGATGCCGAAGCGCTCGAGGTTGGCGCGCGTGCGCGGATGCACCGGGAAGGCAAGCGGCAGCGTGGCGGAAACCTCGCGCAGCGCGTCGGCGGCGCGGCCGAGCGCCCGGGGATCGTCCACGTTCGAGGGCCGGTGCAGCGTGACGACGCCGTAGCGCGCGTGTGCCCGCTTGTACGCGTCGGTGGCGAGCACCCCGGTGTCCATGCGCGCGAGCAGGCGCGCCTGGTGCAGCAGGTTGTCCACCATGACGTTGCCGACCTCGTAGACGCGCGAGTCGGGCTTGCCCTCGCGGCGCAGGTGCTCGCGCGCGCTGGGCTCGGTGACGAAATACCAGTCGCAGATGGCGTCGGTGGCCAGGCGATTGATTTCCTCCGGCATTGCCATGTCGCCGCTGCGCAGCCCGGCTTCCACGTGCGCCACGGCGATCCCGAGTTTCTTGGCCACCAGCGCGCAGGCCAGCGTGGAGTTGACGTCGCCCACCACGAGGGTCGCCGCCGGGCGCTGCTCGCGGCACAGCGCCTCGTAGGCCAGCATCACCTTCGCCGTCTGCTCGGCGTGGCTGCCACCGCCGGCGCCCAGGCGCACGTCGGGCGCGGGGATGCCGAGCTCCTCGAAAAACACCTCGTTCATCTCGCGGTCGTGGTGCTGTCCGGTGTGGACGATGCGCGAGTCGATCAGGCCCTGGGCCCGGAGCGCGCGCACGATCGGCGCGAGTTTCATGAAGTTCGGCCGCGCGCCGGCGACCAGGTGCAGGATCGGTTTCATTTGCCCTCAGTGGTAGGCGGCGAAGGTAGTCACCTCGCCGCCGCGTTTCGTTGCCAGAAAATCGTCCATGCGTTCGAGTGAATACGGGGTCAGCGCCTTGGGGTGCCCGATCACGCAGAAGTCCTCCATTTGGCGGCGTCGATAATCGTCGGCCGCCGCGGCCAGGAAACTCGCCTTGTAGCCGTCGAGCGAAACCACGCTGGTGCTGGGCGCCAGCAGCTTGCGCGCCAGGCTAGCGCGCTCCATCGGCAGCGCCTCGCCGTCACCGAAGGCGCGGTGGCGCCTGCCGCCCAGCTTCTTCGCCCATGCAAAGCGCCAGAAGAAATCGGGACCCAGCCGGCGGCTTGCGATCGGCACTTCCAGGAAAGCGCCATCGGCCTTTTCCACCAGCGGGTCGGCATCGAAGCGCCAGCGGCTCTTGCGTGGCGCGCGCTCGAAATCGAACGGCTGCACGGCGCTATCGTTGCGCCCGCCCGCGTACACCGTGCTGTCGATGCGGATGCCGGCGTCGGCCAGCGCACGGCCCAGCCTGGCGAACGGCTGGATGACCCACCCGCCCGCGCGGTAGGCGATCGCCGCCGCGGGGCCGGCGAGCTCGCGCAACACGCCGGCGTAACGGCCCACGATGTCGCCGATCTCCGCCGGGGCGAAGGCGTGCAGCGCATAGCGCGACGTGTCCATGCGCCAGCCTTGCGCGCCCCAGCGCGAGTCTTCCCAGTGGGGATGGATGTGCAGCTGCACCTCGTGCCCGCGCCGGGCCAGGCGCTCGACCTGCCGGCACACCGCGTCGTGGTCGGCGGCGAGGCTGGGCCAGCGCCGCATCTCCTGGCGAAGCCTCAGGATGTAGCCCGCGTCGACAAAGAAAACGCAGCGCGCGCCGTGTTTTTCCGCCACGTGCACCAGCGCCTGCGTCGGCTCCAGCACCGTGCGCTCGAGGCTTCCCGAGCGCGCGCCGAAGAAGACTTCGTAGTCGAAGGTGAGCAGCGTGCGCATCAGCAGTCGATCTCGCTGCGCAGGACGCAATCGCCGGCCAGGCGCGCCGACCAGTGGATGGTGGGCGCGGCGCGCTTCACGTCGAAGCGGCGCGAGACCCAGCCCGCCATGGGTTCCAGGCAACCACTCAGCACCTCGCCCCGGGCGCCGGGCATCTCGGGCCAGCGCAGGCGGATGGTTCGCCCCCCACGCGTGA
>JBBREI010000247.1:0-3553 GCA_038203035.1 Burkholderiales bacterium | reverse complement strand
CCAGGTGCAGGCGCGTGCTGGAGTTGCGCTCAGGATTGTTCTTGTCGACCTGCACGGTGCTGTAGACGATGCGATCGCCCTTGCGATTGAAGGCGCCACCACTCGCGCGCTCGCCATCGGGCGAAAGCGGCGTGATGGTCTTGCTCTCGAGGTCGTAGCGGTTGAGGCGGAATACTTCGTTGCCACCTTCTCCCACCGGGAAGACGAAGTATTTGCCGTGCACGGGCTGATAGCCGGCGCGGCTCACGGCGTTGGGCAGATCCGTCACCGGCTGCGGCGGCGTGAGTGGTTCGGTAACGAGATGGACCTGGTTGGTGGCGCTGAGGCGGCGGCGCACCAGCATCTCGCGCCTCGCCGGGTGCCACGACATCAGGCCATGCGGACGAAATTCGCCGTAAGGCTTGAGCTTGAGCGCGATCTCGGCCGGAACGGGCGGCACGCCATCGAGGGTCAGCGCCGCGGGAGGGGTGACGACCTCCTGGGCTGCCAGCGGGAAAACGGCAACGCAGGCGAGGAGGGCGGCGACTCTCTTCATCGTTCTACCTGGCCACCGCGCGGGCCGGGTCTGCACACCACTCGCTCCACGAGCCCGGATAAAGACGACCGGTGGGCAAGCCCGCCAACTCCATCGCAAATGCGTTATGGCAAGCAGTCACGCCGGAGCCGCAGGAATGCACGACCTTCGACGCATCCGCCCCGCCGAGCAGTTCGCGGAATTCCGTGCGCAGCATCTCGGGTGATTTGAAGGTGCCATCGGCATTCAGGTTCTTCTGCCAGAAGCGATTCACCGCACCGGGAATGTGGCCGCCGACAGGATCGAGCGTCTCCCCTTCACCGGCAAAGCGGTTGGGTGCGCGCGCATCGATGAGCGTGATTTCGCCGGATTCCTTGAAGCGGTCGACGAAGTGCACGTCCACCGTGGCACCCAGGCCCGGACGCGCAACGATTGAGCCGACGCGTTCCGCAGGGACGTCCTTGGAAATGGCGCGGCCTTCCTTGATCCACTTGGGAATCCCGCCATCGAGTAGCGCCACCTTGTCCTGGCCGATCCAGCGCAGCATCCAGAAGAGGCGCCCGGCATAGGAGCCCTGGGTGTCGTCGTAAATCACTATCTGCATGCCCGGATTGATGCCGAAGCGGTTCATCGTCGCCACGAAACCTTCCGGCGCAGGCAGCGGATGGCGGCCCGTTTTGCCGGTTTTGGGGCCAGAGAGGTCTCGGTCGAGGCTGATGAAGTAGGCGCCGGGAATGTGGCCGGCCTCGTAGGCGTTGCGGCCCTTGTTGGCGTCGACCAGGTCGTGGCGCGAATCGAAGATGACCCACTGGGCATCGCCAAGGTGCCTGGCCAATTTTTCGGTGGTGACTAGCAAATCAGCTTTCAAATCCGGCCTCCTCGACCTGTTCCTTCTTCTCGACCCGCATGGCGAGAATCCCCGACGCGATGATAACCGCGATGCCGCCCCATTCCAGCACCTCCAGGCGGTCATTCCAGATGATGTAGGTGAAGGCAGTGGCGAAGACAATCGCCGAATAGGAAAGCGCGCCCACCACCAGCGTGTTGCCGGTGCGATAGGCGCGCGTCATGGCGAGCTGCGCCGCGGTGCCGCACACACCCACACCGGCCAGCATCCACCAGTTGGCGGCGGTGATCGCATGGAACGTGGACGTGGCACCTTGCCAGCCCGCGCAGACGACCGTGGCGATGGCGCCGAACCAGAAAACCACGCGCCAGTCCGGCTCACCCAGGTGGCCGAGTGTGCGCACGCTGAGGTATGCCCACGCGGCCAGCGCCCCGGAGAAGAGACCGATCAGCGCGGCACCCTCCTTGCCTTCCTCGAAGTTGGGTTGCAGCAGCATGGCGACACCACCAAAACCCATGGCCACCGCAACGATGAGCCACGTCGAGGGCCGTTCGCCCAGCACCACGGTGGTGGCGATGGCGAGGAAGAGGGGCGAGGTGTAATTGAGTGTCTGCGCGGTGGCCAGCGGCAGCTTGGTGATGGCGTAGAAATAACCCACCAGCGAGATGGCGCCCACCAGACCGCGGATGAAATGCATGGTCAGGAACGGGCTCTTCACCGTGCCCCGCGTGGCGGAGATGTAGCCGAAGGCCATCAACATGGTGACGAGGGAGCGGTAGAAGGCGAGCTCCGCCGCGCCGAAGTATGCCGAGCCCAGCTTCACGAAGACCGCCATGGTCGCGAAGAGGAAGGCGGCGACCAGCATCCAGGAGGAGGTCATGGCTCATTATCGCACCTGATGGTCTTTCCGAATCGCCCGAAACGGAACATAATGATTTTATGGAAACGTTTGATGCCTCGGAACTGAAGGCGCGGCTGGGAGAGGTGCTGGCACGCGGCTCGATGACGCGGGTTGCAATCCGGCGTCACGGCAAGGTCGTCGCTTACCTGGTACCCGCTCGCGAGTTCGAGAAACCGAAGGCAGAGCGTCCCGTCCGCGCGGCGCGTTCGCTTTCCCGCGAGCAGGAGGAGCGGCTCCTCGCCCTTTGCGCCTCAGGTGATTTCCGCCCTTCGCGCTGGCGCCGCGCGGGAGACGCGCGTCTGCTTGCGGGTGTGGCCGCAATGCTGGCCAGCGTCGACATGTTCGACCGCCCCAAACTGTTCGCGTTGGCGGAGCGCCTTCATCCCGGCATGAGCACGATGGAAGGTTATTCGGCCTGGCTCAGGAACTCACCGGTGAAACCGTATCGATTCCTTCCGATGCTGCGTGCGCGCTTGAAGGGGCAAGCGTGACGACGATTGAGCTCCGGGCGGACCCGGAATACTGGAAGGCGTTTGCGAAGCTCATGTCGCGGATCGAGTCGGGCCTCGGAGATTACAAAGGGCCTCCGGTGCCGGTGTATGTCGCTGGTGGAGCGGCGGCGCACATCTATACGGGCGCGCGGTTCTCGGACGACATCGATGCCTCGGTTTCCCTGCGAAGATTTCTTTACCCTGAAAACCTGGCCGTAACCTACAAGGGGAGCGATGGCGCTCCCCGTACCTTGTACTTTGACACCCAGTACAACGACACATTGGGGATCCTGCACGAAGACGCACATCGGGACTCCATCGCGATCGAAGTCCCCGGGGTAAACCCCCAGCGGCTGGATGTACGCGTCCTTTCGCCACTCGACCTGGCCGTCTCCAAGCTCGCGCGCTTCGAGGAACCGGACCAGGAAGACATCCGGGCGCTTGCAAAGGCGCGGCTGATCGATTCGAAGGCGCTCAGGTCGCGGGCCGAGGAAGCTCTCGCCGGATACATAGGACGGGTGAACCCGGTGAAGATCTCGATCGATCAGGCGTGCCGCCTGATTGACCAGGCCCGTTTGCAGCGGTAGCGATCGACTCGCTACGTGCCCGCCAAGCTTTCCGCCCTGCAGTTCTCCTTCGCCCTCACGTGGATCGTCTACGTGCGTATTTCAGCCTATCGTGGACGCTGTTTCAGCGGGATCGTGGACGGCGTTTCAGAGGAACGTGGACGGCGTTTCAGGCTGATCGTGGACGCTGTTTCAGCCTGATCGTGGACGATTCCAGGGGCGCGCGAGTGATCT
>JBBREI010000246.1:0-3561 GCA_038203035.1 Burkholderiales bacterium | reverse complement strand
GAACTCGACTTCCGAGCCCTTCGGCAGGTACTTCTCGTAGAACTTCTTGCCGCGCATCACCACGCCCGACCACGACTCCGTGTAGTAGGGTTGGTAGCCCACCACCAGCTTCACCGGCTCCCCGGGCTTGCCGTACTGCGCCGCCGCCGGCAACGCGATGCTCGCGCCCAGCAATGCCGCTATCGCCGCCGCTGCGAATTGCCTTCTGTGCATGATGGTCTCCTCGCTTCGTTGTGTTGTCTTGCGCCTTTGACACGTCTTACTTTCCCTACCCCGATCCACGCAACGCCAGGTACCGCGCGATGAGCCCCGAGAGCCGGCGCATCGCCGTGAAGCCGGCCGAGGCATCGCCCTCGAGCACGCCGATCGCCGCGCGCCCGTTGATGCGCATGAGCGTCGAGTCCTCCAGGCAGCGCGCGCCCGCGATACGCTGCGGGTACCCCTCGAGCAGCGCCGCCCAGCCGAACGTCTCGCCCTTCTTGAGCATGAAGCCATCGGGCGCAGCGCCCTCCCCACGCCCGATCGTGAACTCCACCCGGCCCGCATCGAGCACGAAAATGTCCTCCGCGGGATCGCCGGGGCTGTAGAGCACCGCCCCTGCCGGATGGGACTCGCTCAGCGCGAGCCCGGCGAGCTTCGCCAGGGTCGCGGAGTCCAGTCCCCGGAAGAGCTCCCCCACGTCGAGGGCGGAAGGCTGCGGCCCGAGGACCAGCGAGTCGCCCTCGACGGCGAGCGGATAGCTCTGCAGCGGCGCCTCGGCGAGGCCGATGGGGGCCCCGGTGCGGATGTCCCACTGCCACAGGTGCATGTGGCAAGTCAGCACCGAGCCGTCGTACAGCGCCTCGCAAAGCGCCACGTCCTGGTGCGGGCATTGCGCCTGGTAGCCGAAGAACTCGCCGCCCGCGCTCGCCACGAGGAGCTTCAGGCCCCCCTCGGCTTCGACCTCCTTCAGGCCGTTCTGCGGAACGTCGGCGATGCGGCATACGAACCTGTTCGTCATCAGCTGAATTTGTCGTAACGGATGTTGTCGGCGGTGAGCTTGCCTTCCAGCAGCAGCAGCCGCAGCGCCGCGTCGACGGCGGGCGGAGGTCCGGCCACGTAGGCGCGGATGTCCTTGTAGTGTCCCTTCAGCACGCGGCCCGCCACCTCATGGACGAATCCCTGGTCGAAGGCGAGCTGCGGCCACCGGCCCGCGGCCTCCGCGGGGACGGCCTCGTCGGACAGGGCGATCGTGATGGACAGGCGATCGGGCGCGCGCGCGCGCAGCGCCGAGAGCTCCTCCAGGTAAAACGCGTCTGAGAGCTTGCGCACGCCGAAGAAGAGCCAGCCGCGATGGCTGTCGAAGTAGCCCTCGCCGACAGCGCGCGCGAGGATCGACATCATGCCCGCGATGCCCGAGCCCCCGGCGATGCATACGAGGTCGTTGGCGAGTTCCGGGGAGAACGTGGCCTTCCCCAGCGGCCCGAACACGCGCAGCGCGGCACCCTCGCTCGCCGCGCCGAAGAGCCACTCCGAGAAGCCGCCCCCGGGCTTCCTCTTGGCGACGAAGCGCAGCCGGCGCGCGCCGCGCTCGTAGTTCACCATCGAGTAGGCGCGATGTCCCTCGACCCCGGGCGCGGCGAGCACCATGAACTGGCCGGCCTCGAAGTCGCACGGCTGATCGAGCTCGACGTCGAACGCCATGACGTCGTGCACCAGGAGCGCGGGCGAGCGCAGGCGCCCGGCGCCGGCCGCGACCCGGCCCATCCCCGGCTCGAGGGGCTTGACGAACTTCGCCACCTCGAGCGTGAGGTCGCCGTCGGCCACGCACTGGCACATCAGGTACTCGCCCTGCTCCGGCTTGACGTACTTGCGCCCCGGCGCCGCGGGCCAGGCGTCATGCAGCCTGCCGTCGACGAGCTTTGCCTTGCAGGTGCCGCAGGTGCCGGTGGCGCACTCATAGGGCAGGTCGATGCCGGCGGCGAGCCCCGCGTAGAGGACCGCTTCCCCGGGCGCGGCATCGAACTGGAAGCCGCGATTGCGCGCGTTGATCCGGATGCGCATCAAAAAGGGATGTGGTATCCGTAGCCAAGGAGGCGTGTGTCGAGCTTCACGACACGCTTCGCGAGCTTGGGGCCCGCGCCGTTCAGCTTCACGGTGTCGTGGAAATGGCCGACGGCGAACAGCTCGCTCGCCCCGCCGTCGAGCTGCGTGCGGAACACCTGCAGCGCCGAAACCACCGTCGCGGTGCCATCGCCGACATCCACCGTGTAGACGGTCGCGTGGCGCGTGATCGGCGATTGGTCGCTGTTGTGCCGCGGCAGGTTGGTGAGCAAGGTGTCCAGGCCCTTGCGGTCGTGGTCGAGCCAGACCATGTCCTTGCGGATCTCCGGGCTATAGGTCGTGATGGTGTACTGGAAGTCTTCCTCGCACAGCGCGAGGAAGCCCTTGAAGTCGCGCGCGTCCAGCGCCAGGCAGGAGCGGTAGACCAGTTCCTCGATCGCCTGGCGTTGCTCGGGGTTCGCCATCGCCCCCCCCTATGCCACGGCCCGCACGGGCTCGGGTTTGCCCTCGCGGAACGGATCGAAAGGCGGGCGGCCCATGCGCCGTGCCCACTCGGCATAGTAATGGCGCATGCCGATCTCGTCGTGGATGGTGCTGTTCTCCTCTCGTCCCTGGAGGATCCAGCGCGCGTCGCCGCCGGCGTGCAGCGCCCGCCCCTGGCCGTGCACGGCCAGCAGGTCCTCGTGCAGGTTGCGCCCGAACGGCCCCCAGATCATGTTGTGGTCGAAGATGCGCTCGGCACGCTCCTTCGGCGTGTCGCGCTTGAGCCCCAGGCCGCGGAACTCGATCACCACCTCGTTGGGCCCGAGCGGGACCACGGTGTCCATGCGCAGCACCGAGGTGCGCAGGTTGTAGGTCATGCCGGGGAAGACGTCGACCATGAACCAGCCGCCGGGCGCCAGGCCCGGCCAGCCGACCGCGCGCTCCTTCGAGCCCTCGTACTTGTCGTACTTGATCTGCATCGAGCCCACGGTGGCGTGGCCGTTGGGGAAGCCCGTGTACTTCCGCTCGAAATAGCCCGGCTGCATCATGCCGGTGATGCGATTGAAGTAGTGCAGGTAGTCGTGGTAGAACTCGCTGTTGGTGTCGTGCCACAGCTTGAAGTTGGTGCGCACGTGGGCCTTGTGGAAGTGGAACACCTCCAGCGGCTCCTCGAGGAACGGCGCGAGGATGTCCATGGCGCCGCCGAGGAACTCGGCGAGCGGCGGCGCATCATCGGAGACGTTCACCCAGACGAAGCCGCCGAAGCCCACCTCGCAGCGCACCTCGCGCAGCGACGCGTCTTCCTTGCAGAACCGGTCCTGGTAGCCCTGCTCGGCGCGCGAGATGTCGATGCAGGCACCGCGCGTGTCGAACGACCACTGGTGGAAGATGCAGGTCACGCGCTTGGCATTGCCCGCGGGATCGTAGAGCAGCGTGTTGCCGCGGTGCGGGCAGATGTTGTAGAAGGCCCGCACCTTGTTGTCGTCGCCGCGAACGGCGATCAGCGGCACTCCCGCGGGGTGGGTGAACAAGCGG
>JBBREI010000245.1:0-3582 GCA_038203035.1 Burkholderiales bacterium | reverse complement strand
CAGGACGCGCCCTTCGACATGGTCTGCTACATCGGCTGTGGCGTGACCACGGGCGTGGGCGCCGTGCTCTTCACCGCGAAAGTCGAGGCCGGTGCAAACGTCGTGGTGTTCGGGCTCGGCGGCATCGGGCTGAACGTGGTCCAGGGCGCCAGGATGGTCGGCGCGGACAAGATCGTCGGCATCGACATCAATCCATCGCGCGAGGCGCTCGGGCGCCGATTCGGCATGACCCATTTCATCAATCCGAAAAACGTCCCCAGCGTGGTCGACGCCATCGTCGAGCTCACCGGCGGTGGCGCGGACTATTCGTTCGAATGCATCGGCAACACCACCACCATGCGCCAGGCGCTCGAGTGTTGCCACAAGGGCTGGGGCGTGAGCGTGATCATCGGCGTGGCGGGCGCGGGCCAGGAGATCTCGACGCGGCCGTTCCAGCTCGTGACCGGGCGGGTGTGGAAAGGCTCCGCCTTCGGCGGCGCGCGCGGGCGCACCGACGTGCCACGCATCGTCGACTGGTACATGGACGGCAGGATAAAAATCGACGAGCTCATCACCCACAAGCTGCCGCTCGAACGCATCAACGAGGGCTTCGGGCTGATGGAGCGCGGGGAATCGATCCGGTCGGTGGTGGTGTACTGAAAACTGGTGTCAGAGACCTATTTCGCTGTTGAGCCGCCGGCTCAAACGCGAAATAGGTCTCTGACACCAGTTTCCAGTTCCAACTTCCAGAGCGTCGCCAGCATGCCTGCCGCCTCATGCTCCCCGATCACCGGGCCGGCCAGCTCGATGAATTTCGCGTCGATCTGCGCGTCGGTGAGCGGGGCTTCGGGGTCCCCCTTGCGAAACGGCTGGAAATATTCGTGGCGCTTGCCGTCGCGCGTGGTGATGGCGACACGCGCGGCACGCTGGCCGGGGAATTTCGCCGTCAGCGCCGGATCCTCGCGCAGCACCATCCTGCGCATCAACGCGCGGATGTCCGGATTGCCCAGCCGATCGTTGTCGAAAGCATCGAGCCGCACGGAGCCGCGGATCAACGCGTGGGCGACGACGTACGGCGTGCTGAACTTCGCTTCCGCGGCCGTGCGCGGCTCGAGGATGCCGGCCACGTCCACCGTGGCGCGGTAACCGGCGATCTCGATCGCCTCGATGTCGGCCACGTTCAGACCCTGCGCGCGCAGCTCCAGCGCGGCGTCGATGGCGGCGAACGAATGGCCGCAGCAGCCGTGGTTCTTCTGCGTGATGCTCTTGATGTTGTAGCGCTCTCCCAGGCCGTCGGTCGCCTTCGTCCAATCCGCGCCGTCGGACATCGCGGCGCCGAAACCGGCGTCACCCTCGAGGATGTCGGTCGCACCCGTCACCCCGTGCGCCGCGCCCATCGCCGAGGTCACGCCGACCGAAGCGGCATGGCCGGCGTGTTGCGGCTTGGTCATGGCATCCGAGCGGAACGCCTGCTGCAGTCCCGATGCAAACGTGCCCGCCGTGGCGAGTGCATGTTTCATCACCGACGCTTCACCCGGGGCGAGCAACGCGGCCGCGGCGGCCGCGGCGCCGAAGGCACCGACCGTCCCGGTAGTGTGGAAATACCTGTAATGCGAAGGCTGCACCGCCACGCCGATGCGTGTGGAGATCTCGTAGCCGACGGTGATTGCGGCCAGCAGCTGCGCGCCGGAGGCGCCGCGATCCTGCGCCACCGCCAGCGCCGCGGCGATCACCGGGCAGCCGGGGTGGTACACCGCGTCCCGGAAGATGTCGTCGAACTCCACCGAATGCGAGGCCGTGCCGTTGATCCAGGCCGCCAGCGCCGGGAAGGCGGAGGTGCCGAAGCCCGGCAGGCTGGAGCGCCCGCAGCCCAGCTCGGCCGCGTGGGCCTTCACCAGGTTGATCGCGGGCGAGGCCCGCGTGCCGGGGTAGAGCGCGGAGAACCAGTCGATCAGCGCGCGTTTGGCGTGGTGCACGACATCGGCCGGCAGGGCGCGCGTGGCGTCACGCGCGCCGTATGCCGCGATCTGGTCCAGCAACATCAGTTGGCAGACGCACCCGAACGCTGCACCACCGGCTTCCAGAACTCGTAGTCACGCTTGAGCATCGCGCCGAAGTCCGCCGGGCTCCCGCCCACGGGCGTGGCGCCCTGCTTGTCGAACGCTTCCTGGGTCTCGGGCTCGCGCAGGATCTGGTTGATGGTCGCGTTGAACTTCTCGACGATCGCCGCCGGCGTGCCCTTCGCGGCGAAGAGCCCGAACCACGAGCCGTTGTCCATGCCGGAGATGCCGAGCTCCTTCATCGTCGGCACGTTGGGAAGCTGCTTCACGCGCGTGGGCGCCACCTGCGCCAGCGCCGTGAGCTTGCCCCCCTTGATGTTGCCGATCACCGAGGGCAGCGTCGCGAACATGAACTGCACGCGCCCGGCCATCACGTCGGTCACCGCTTCGGCCCCCTTGTACGGCACGTGAGTCGCCTGGAAGCCGACCTTCTCGCCGAAGGCCGCGCCCGAGAGGTGCGCCACGGTGCCCACGCCGGTGGAGGCGTAGTTGAGCTCACCCGGTTTCGCCTTGCCTTCCCTGATCAGGTCCGGGACACTTTTCGCCTTGTAGTCGGGCGCCGTCACCAGGATGTTGGCCACGTCGGCCACCAGGATCACCGGCACGATGGCGGTGAGCGGATCGGTGGCGAGCGCCTTGCCGAGCGAGGGCGAGATCACGATCGGGCCCGAGGAGGACATCAGCAGCGTGTAGCCGTCCGCGGGTTGCGCCACGACGTAATCGGTGCCGAGCGTGCCGCCGGCGCCGGGCTTGTTCTCCACGATCACCGGCTGCTTCCAGGCGAGGGCCAGGCGGGTGGCGATCTGGCGCGCGATCACGTCGGTGGTCCCCCCGGCGGAGAACGACACCACGATCTTGACCGGCTTGTTGGGGAAATCCTGCTGCGCCAGGGCGCCCGCGGGGGCGAGCGCGGCGGCGAGGGCGAACACGGCCGCCGGGATGCGAAGCGAAAACATGTCTCTCTCCTGGTTTGAGTTATGCCTGCGGGTGGAAGCTTAACCCGGCGGGCGGGCGGAAGCCGAGGCGCGCGCGTGCCTGCGCTTGTACCAATGCGGCCGCTCCGCCGGGATCATCGAGGCAAAGGCGGGCTCGCGTTCCACCTCCAGCTGGGCGAAGAGCGCGGTCACGAAATCCACGAACAGGCGCACGCGCGGCGTGCGCCGCTGGTGCGCGCGGTAGAGCAGGCTGATGGGCGGCGATTGCTTGGTTTCCCAGTCGAGCAGCACCGGCACCAGCTGGCCGCTGCGCAGCGGGTTGCGCACCGTGAGGTCGGTGAAACGCGCCACGCCCACGCCGGCGATCGCCGCGTCCATGATCACGTCGCGGTGCGTGCTCACCATCCAGCCGCTCACGGCCGCCGCTTCCTTGGCGCCGCCGCGTTCGTATTCCCAGTGGTCCAGGATGGTGCCTTCCTGGTCGCGGAAGAGCAGGCACGCGTGCCCCTCGAGATCCTTCGGGCGCTGCGGCACGCCGTGCGCGGCCCAATACGCGGGCGAGGCGCAGACCAGCAGGCGCGTGTGCGCGATGCGCCGCTGCACCAGGA
>JBBREI010000244.1:0-3588 GCA_038203035.1 Burkholderiales bacterium | reverse complement strand
TCGGCACCGCGACGATCGCCGCCTTCATCGGCGCGGGCGGGTTCGGCGAGCGCATCGCCCAGGGCCTGGCATTGAACGACCACGTGGTGATGCTGGCCGGGGCGCTGCCCGCCGCCGCGCTGGCGCTTGTTGTGCACGTGACCTTCGAGTGGCTCGAGCGCCGGATGGGCACCAGCCTTCACCGCTAGCGTTCGGCAGCCGCCAGGCGCAGTCCCAGGCCCACCAGCACCGCGCCGCTGGTCCGGCTCACCCAGGCGAGCGTCGCGGGGCTGCGCAGGACACGTTCGGAAAGGCGGCCCGCCGCGAAGCCCACGCCGGCCTTCACCGGCAGCGCCAGAGCGGCGTACAACACGCCCAGCAGCACGAGGTCGCGCGTCGGATGCGTGCTCGCGGGATCAACAAACTGCGGCAGGAACGCGAAGAAAAACGCGAGGCGACGACATACAGCCCGAGCGCGGGCGATTCCACGTTACCCGCGGTTGGCGGCCAGCCAGTCGAGCGCGAGGCCGGCAAGCGACTTCACGCCGAGCTTCATGCACTCTTCATCCACGTAGAAGCGCGGGCTGTGGTTCGGCGCGGCTTTCGAGACGTCGCGGTCGGCGGGTGTGCAACCGATGAAGAAGAAGAATCCGGGCACTTCCTTCTGGAAAAACGAGAAGTCCTCCGCCCCGCACAACTTGTCGATCACCCGGACGTTCGCCGCGCCCGCGATGCGCGACAGCGTCGGCACCGACCATTCGGTCAGGCCCGGGTGGTTCACGGTGACGTCGTACCAGCGGTGGATGTGCACCTTGGCGGTGGCCCCGCCCGATTGCGCGATGAGCTCCGAGATGCGTGTCACGTGTTCGTGGATCTCGTTGCGCTGCTCTTCGTCGAAGGTGCGGATGGTGCCTTCCAGCTTCACCTCGTCGGGAATGATGTTGTGGCGCACGCCGCCGTGGAAGACGCCGACGGTGACAACCGAGGGTTCCTTCGTGACGTTCATGCGGCGCGAGACGATGGTCTGCAGGCCGAGCACGATCTGCGAGCTCACCACGATTGGATCGACGCCGCGCCACGGCATCGCCGCGTGGGTCTGGGTGCCGCGCACGAAGATGCGGAAGTCGTCGGCCGATGCCATGAGCGGGCCCGACCGGTAGCCGATCATGCCGGTGGGAAAAATCGAGGTGACGTGCAGGCCGAAGACTGCGTCGACGTCGGGGTTCTTCAGGCAGCCTTCCCCGACCATCATGCGAGCGCCGCCGTCTTCTCCGATCGGCGGGGTTTCCTCGGCGGGCTGGAACAGGAACTTGACCGTGCCCGGGATGCGATCACGCATGCCGGCGAGGATTTCGGCCACACCCATCAGCATGGCGGTGTGCGAATCGTGCCCGCAGGCGTGCATCACGCCGCAGTGCATGTTGTTCCATTCGGTCTTGACGGTGCTCTTGAAGGCGACGTCGGTCTCTTCCACCACCGGCAGGGCGTCCATGTCCGCGCGCAACGCAACCACGGGCCCGGGCAGGCCGCCTTTCAACACGCCGACGACACCGGTGTGGGCAACCTTTTCCTGCACCGAGTCGAAGCCGAGGGCGCGCAGGTGGTCCGCGACGATACGCGCGGTGCGCACCTCGCGATTGCCGAGCTCCGGGTTCTGGTGGAAATCGCGGCGCCAGGTGATGACGCGGGCCTCGACCTGCCGGGCGGCCGCGGCGATGGCCGCATCGAAGGCAAACGGGGTGTCGGGAGCGTTCATGAAACGGGTGTCAGAGACGACTTTCGGGGGGTGTGCGATCATTCTAGCAGCCACGAAAGTCGTCTCTGACACGCGATTCATGGAACACCTCGAACCCAAAGCCGCCGCCCAGTACCTCAAGGACAACCCCGACGCCGTCTTCATCGACTGCCGCAGCGAGATGGAGTACATGTTCGTCGGCCATCCGGTGGGCGCGATGATGGTGCCGTGGTACGACGGCGCCGAGTGGGAAAAGAACCCGCATTTCGTGGGCCAGGTGAAGAAGCTCGCCGGCGCCAACTTCGACAAGCGGCCGATTGTGCTGATCTGCCGCAGCGGCAACCGCACCATCGAGGCCGCGGAGGCGCTCGAGGGCGCGGGATTCAAACACGTGGTCAACGTGGTCCACGGCTTCGAGGGCGAGCTGGACGAAAGGCACCACCGCAATTCCCGCAACGGCTGGCGCGTGGAAGGTCTGCCCTGGGAACAGTATTAGGGTGAGCGCGCCCGCCCTCCCGCCGGGGAAGGGCCTTCCACCACTTTCGCTTGCGTGGCTCGTCTGGGGGTTGGGCGCCACGCTTTACCTGGTCGCGTTCTTCCAGCGTGTCGCACCGGCGGTGATCACACGCGAGCTTTCGCGCGATTTCGATCTTTCCGCCGCCGCCCTCGGCAACCTCTCGGCGTTCTATTTCTACAGCTACGTCGCGGTGCAGATCCCCACCGGCCTGGCCGCGGACCGCTGGGGGCCGAGGCGCCTGCTCTCGGCCGGGGCGGCGCTGGCGACCATCGGCACGATGGTGTTCGCGCTGGCGCCGGGCATCGCCTGGGCCAACTTCGGGCGCCTGCTGATCGGCGCCGCGGTGGGTGTTGCCTTTGTCTCGATGCTCAAGCTGGTGACCCATTGGATGCCGGCGCGGCTCTTTGCATTCGCCACCGGCGTGGCGATGGTGGTGGGTGTCACGGGCGCGACTCTCGCCGGCGCGCCGTTGCGCGTCGCGGTGGACGCCTTCGGCTGGCGGCCGGTCATGATGGCAGCCGCGATCGTGACCGCCCTCGCGGGCATCGTGATCTGGCTGCTGGTGCGCGACGATCCGCAAGAGCGTGGTTACCTGAGCCACTACCCGTCCGATGCCGCGCATGCTGTCGCCACGTCGATGGCGGCGCAGTTGCGCGAAGTGTTGTCGCATCGCAACACCTGGCTGCTTTTCCTGATTCCCGGGAGCCTGTCGGGAATCGTCCTTTCGTTTGCCGGCCTGTGGGGCGTGCCCTTCCTGGAAACCCAGTACGGATTCACGTCGCGGGAGGCGGCGCTCACCGCCTCCGCAATGCTGGTGGTGTGGTCGGTCTCGAGCGTCGCCTACGGGCCACTGTCGCAACGCATCGGGCGGCGCAAGCCGATCTTCGTCGCGGGCGTGGCCGGCGCGATGGCGCTATGGTCGATCATCGTGTTCGTGCCGGGGCTTTCGCGCGGCGCATTGCTGGCGACACTCGCGGGCATCTCGGTTGCGTGCGGCACCTTCGTGCTCACGTTCGCCTTCGCGAAGGAATCGGTCCCCGCGCAGCTGGCCGGCAGCGCCACGGGCATCGCCAACATGGGCGTGATGCTGGGCGGCATGTTGATGCAGCCCCTCGTGGGCTACGTGCTCGACCAGCACTGGGACGGACGCATGGCCAACGGCGTGCGGGTCCACGACATGGCGGCTTACCAGGCCGGTTTCTCGCTGATGCTGGCCTGGTGCGCGTTGTCGCTGGTGCTGCTCGCTTTCACGCGCGAGACCCACTGCCGGCAGGTGGCCTGGGAGTAATCGCCCCGAGCGCGTCGGACCAGTCGCCGTCGGGGCGCTGGCGAAACACGCGAAAGCCCGCGAACCAGG
>JBBREI010000243.1:0-3732 GCA_038203035.1 Burkholderiales bacterium | reverse complement strand
ATCGGCGTGGAGGCCGGTGGCCTGGGGCTGGAAACCGGCAAACACGCCGCGTCGCTGTCGGCGGGATCACCGGGCGTGCTGCACGGCAACCGCACTTATCTGATGCAGGATGCCGATGGCCAGATCATCGAGACCCATTCGATCTCGGCCGGCCTCGATTACCCCGGTGTCGGGCCCGAACACGCATGGCTCAAGGATTCGGGCCGCGCCGAATACGTGGCGATCAATGACGACGAGGCGCTGCACGCCTTCCACACGCTGTGCCGCACGGAAGGCATCATCCCCGCGCTGGAATCGAGCCACGCCCTGGCCCACGCGATGAAAATCGCGCCCTCGATGGGGCGCGACCGCATCCTGCTCGTCAATCTTTCCGGACGTGGCGACAAGGACATGCACACCGTCGCCAAGGCCTCGGGGCTGACGCTCTGATGGGGCGCATCGCAACGGCATTCGCCAGGGCGCGCGCCGCGGGCCGGCCGGCACTGATTCCGTTCGTGACCGCGGGGGACCCCGCGCCGAAGCAGACTGTCGCGATCATGCATGGCCTGGTTGCGGGCGGCGCGGACGTGATCGAACTCGGCGTACCGTTCTCCGATCCCATGGCCGACGGCCCGGTGATCCAGAAGTCCTCGGAACGCGCGCTCAAGCAGGGCGTGGGCCTGCGCGAAGTCTTGTCCTACGTGGCGCAATTCCGCCGCAAGGACGAAGCGACGCCGGTGGTCCTGATGGGTTACGCCAATCCGATCGAACGCATGGGGCTCGTGGCCTTCGTCGCGCAGGCCCGTGCCGCGGGTGTGGACGGCGTGTTGATTGTCGACTATCCACCCGAAGAGGCGCAGCCCTGGCTGGATGCCCTCGAGGGCTCCGACATCGATCCGATCTTCCTGCTCTCGCCTACTTCCACCGACGAACGCATCGCGCGCGTGGCGCAGGTCGCCCGCGGCTACATCTACTACGTCTCGCTCAAGGGCGTGACGGGCGCGGCAAACATCGACACGGCCGCCGTCGCCACGATGGTCCAGCGCATCCGCGCGCGCACCCAGGTGCCGGTGGGTGTGGGTTTCGGCATCCGCGATGGCGAGACGGCACGGCGCGTGGGCCTGGTAGCCGACGCGGTGGTGGTTGGCAGCCGCATCGTGCAGGAGCTATCCGATGTCGCGCCCGAAGCCGCGCCGCAACGCGCGCGCGAAGTGATGGCCGAATTCGCCGCCGCCCTGTCATCCCTCCCCCTTGGGGGAGGGTTGGGGAGAGGGTCGGTGCCCGCTTGAGCTGGTTCCGCAAGCTGCTGCCGCCGAAGATCAAACACGACGGCGGCCAGCAGAAGAAGGCGGTGCCCGAAGGCCTGTGGAGCAAGTGCCCGTCGTGCGAGGCGGTGCTGTATTTCACCGACCTGGAAAACAACCTGCACGTCTGCCCCAAGTGTGGCTTCCACAACCGGTTGTCGGCGCGCCAGCGGCTCGACCTCTTCCTCGATCCCGAAGGCCGGGCGGAATTCGCCTACGAAGTCGTGCCGCTGGATCCACTCAAGTTCAAGGACAGCCGCAAATATTCCGAACGCCTCACCGAAGCGGAGAAAGCCACCGGTGAAACCGACGCGCTGGTGGTGATGCAGGGCGCGGTGAAAAACGTGCCGCTGATCGCGGCGGCCTTCGAGTTCGGCTTCCTGGGCGGCTCCATGGGCTCGGTGGTGGGAGAACGCTTCGTGCGAGCGGTGCAGGCCTGCTGCGACGAGGAGCTGCCGTTCATCTGCTTTACCGCCACGGGGGGCGCGCGCATGCAGGAAGGCCTGCTGTCCCTCATGCAGATGGCCAAGACCACGGCCGCGCTGCACCAGCTGACGGCGGCGCGCCAGCCCTTCATCTCGATCCTCACCGATCCCACCATGGGCGGGGTGTCGGCCAGCTTCGCCTTCATCGGCGACGCGGTGATCGCGGAGCCGGGCGCGTTGATCGGCTTCGCGGGGCCGCGCGTGATCGAACAGACGGTGCGCGAAACGTTGCCGGAAGGTTTCCAGCGCTCCGAATTCCTGCTCGAAAAAGGCGCCATCGACATGATCGTCGACCGCCGCCAGCTGCGCGACAAGGTCGCGCGGCTCGTGACGCTGCTCAAGCGCGTCCCCGCGCCCGAAGCTTGAGCGGTCGCTCGCTCGAAGGCTGGCTGGGGTACATCTCCACCCAGCACCCTTCGGCCATCGCGATGGGCCTCGCGCGCGTGCACGAGGTGTGGACGCGCATGGATCTGCCGGCGCCCCCGGTCACCGTCACCGTCGGGGGCACCAACGGCAAGGGCTCCACCTGCGCCATCCTCGAACGCATCCTGCTCGAATCCGGATACCGAGTCGGCCTCTACACCTCGCCCCACCTGCTGCGCTACAACGAGCGCGTGCGTGTGGGTGGAGAGGACTGCGCCGACGCCGCGCTGGTGCAATCCTTCGAAGCCGTGGAGCGCGCGCGCAAAGGCACGTCGCTCACCTATTTCGAATACGCCACACTCGGCGCCCTCGCGCACTTCGCGCAGGCGAAAGTGGAAGCGGCGGTCCTCGAGGTGGGCCTCGGCGGGCGCCTCGACGCGGTCAACATCATCGATGCCGATTGCGCGATTGTCGCGAGCGTCGACCTCGACCACCAGGCCTTCCTCGGCGACAGCCGCGAAGCCATCGGCTTCGAGAAGGCGGGCATCTTCCGCGCCGGGCGTGCGGCGATCTACGGCGACACCGATCCGCCGGAAAGCCTCGCGCGCCACGCGCGCGACATCGGGGCGCGCCTGCAGGTCCTGGGGCGCGAGTTCGGCTTCCAGGCGCAGGAGCGGCAGTGGGATTTCATCGGCGTGCGCGCGCCCAGGCGCGCGTTGCCAATCCCCGCGCTGCGCGGGCCTGGGCAACTCAAGAACGCCTCCAGCGCACTCGCCGCGCTCGACGAAATCGGCGACCGACTGCCGGTCTCGCTGGGCGAGGTCAAGCGCGGGCTGGCCACGGTGCGGCTCGCGGGCCGCCTGCAGGTGCTGCCGGGCAGGCCCGCGGTGGTGCTCGATGTCGCCCACAACCCACAGGCGGCGCGATCACTTGCCACGGGCCTGGGCGACATGGGTTTTTTCCAGCGCACCATCGCGGTCTTCGGGATCCTCGCGGACAAGGACGCCGCGGGGGTGATCGAGGCGACGACCGGGCGCATCGACGAGTGGTTCGTGGCCGCGCCTGAAAGTGATCGGGCGGCCAGCGCCGCCGCGGTCACCGCGATCCTCGCGGCCCGCAATGCGAAAGCGCGTTCGTTCGCCACCATCGGTGCCGCGCTTGAAGAAGCGCGTCGCGAGGCGGGCCCGAATGATAGAATTGTTGTATTCGGATCGTTTTATACCGTGGCGGAAGCGCTGCGGAACGCACGCTGACTCCATGGCGTCTCCAGCGAAACCAGAAGCGGGCGAGATCCGTCGGCGTGGCCGCCAACGGTTGATCGGTGCGGTCGCCCTCGTTTTGCTCCTGGTGGTTTTTGTCCCGATGCTGCTGGATTCGGAACCCCGGCGCACGCAGCCCGCGCTGACGATCCCGTCGAAGGAAAACCCGGCGCCGCTGCCGGCTCCCGCACCCGCCGTTACTCCCCCCGCCGTTACCCCACCCGCGGTAAGCACGCCGGCGCCCGATGCCGCTACGCCCACGCCCGCGACGGTAGCCAAGGTGGCCGTGCCCGCGATGGAGGACGCGCCCAAGGCCTCTACGGCGGTGGCGAAGGCCTCTAC
>JBBREI010000242.1:0-3795 GCA_038203035.1 Burkholderiales bacterium | reverse complement strand
CCTGGACGATGCGCACCAGCTCCCCGCGATCGCGCAGCGTGGGCTCGCCGCCGGTTACCTGCACGTCCGTGTTGGCGCCATAGTGCGCCCGGATCGCCTCGACGCGCCGCACGACCTCCTCGATGGGAATGTCCTTGAGGGCCTCCGAGGATTCCGAGAGGTAGCAGTACGAGCAGTCGAGATTGCAGCGCTGCGTCACCTCGAGGGCCACGCAGCCGATGGCCATGCGGCGTCCCAGCATCTGCCACGGCGCCCACTGCCCCGCCCCCGCCACGCGGCGGCGCGCCAGCTCCACGCGGTCGGCGGCTTCGGGCGGCGGCGGGTAGGGCCGCCAGGCGGCGATCTCTTGGGGGGTCAGGACATTCATCGGTGGCTTTGGCGCGTGAATCGGCCATGTCTGGTCGCATTCGCCTGATCGAACCTTACACACATGCGTTGCCGGCGCCCCCGTGCCCGGGTATCGTCGCGGCGTGCCCCAACCCCGCCTCCCGCTGGACTTCGAGCGCCTGAGCCTCGAGCGCATGCGCGCGCGCGCCGAGGAGTTCCGCATCCAGATCGCACGCCGGCGCACGGTGCGCGACTTCGCGCCTGAGGCGGTCCCGCGCGAGATCATCGCGAGCTGCATCGCCGCTGCGGGAACCGCGCCCAGCGGCGCCAACCAGCAGCCCTGGCACTTCGTCGCGATCGCCGACCCCGAGGTGAAACGCGCCGTGCGCACGGCAGCCGAGGCCGGGGAGCGCGAGTTCTACGAGCGGCGCGCCGCCCCGGCGTGGCTCGAGGCGCTCGCGCCCCTGGGCACCGACGCGCGCAAGCCCTTCCTCGAGACCGCGCCCTGGCTGATCGCCGTGTTCTACGAGGCCTACGGGATCGGTCCGGGCGGCGCGCGCGAGCGCCGCTACTACCCCATGGACTCGGTCGGCATCGCCACGGGCTTCCTCATCGCCGCCCTGCACCACGCGGGTCTCGCCACGCTCACCCATACGCCGAGCCCCATGGGATTCCTCAACCAGGTCCTGGGCCGCCCCGATCACGAGCGGCCCTTCGTGCTGCTGGTCGCCGGCTATCCCGCGCCGGGTGCCACGGTCCCCGCCATATCGCGCAAGCCGCTGGAGCAGATCGCCACGTTCCTTTCCGGCGCGCCTGGGGAAGGCTAGGCCGGCTGTCCGCTCGATCCAGCGGCGGGTCCCTACTTGATCCCGAGCGCCCGGTCGAGCGAGACCGGGCCCGCGCCCCGCGCCAACAGGTACAGCAACAGGCCCGCCCACGACAGGTGCGTGGGCCACGCGTCCGGATAGACGAAGACCTGGATCACGGCGGTCATGCCGAGCAGGGCGAGCGCCGACAGGCGCGTGGCGAGGCCCAGAACCAGCAGGATGGGAAACAGGTGCTCCGCGTAAGTGGCGAGGTGCGCGGCGATCTCGTGCGGGATCAACGGGACCTTGTATTCGTCCCGGAAAAGCGCGTAGGCGCCGTCGCTCACCTCGAGCCATCCATCGACCTTGGTACGTCCGGACATGAAGAAGATCGCCGCGATCGCGACGCGATCGACCAGCGCCAGCACCGGATGTCCGATCACGAGTCCGGCGCGATCGGCGAGTCGATTCCAGCCGGCACGCAGGCCGGCGTCGGTCGTGGCGGATGTGGCGATCGAGTTCATTGGGGATCCCTTCGTCGGAAATTACGGTTCACGCGTCCAGTTGTCGCAGGGCGCCGGCCTCGAGCAACCGCTCGAAGAGCGCCGTGACGTCCACGCCGGGATCGGCGCGGCACGCGGCCTCGCAGGCATCGCCCAGCGGGCGTCCCGCCGCGCAGGCGTCGAGAAATGCACACCCGGCGGCCTCGAGGCCCATCCATCGCACCACGTCGCACGGCCGCGACAGCAGTGCGCCCTCGCCTCGCCAGGCCATGTCGGACTCGTCGACCGGTCCCGTGGCGCGGTTGCGCTGCCAGATGGTGAAGATCGGCTGCGCGTCGAACCACGCCCATCGCGCGGATGCGTGCGGACGCATCACGGCTCGCGCCAGGGCGGTCGGGAGGCAACCGGGCGGCGCGGCGATCGCCGGCGATTCGTCGCGCGCGATGTGGGCTTCGGTCCAGTAGCGGTCGAGGCGCGCGACGCCGGGCAGGTAGGGCAACTCGGCGGCATGCTCGAAGCCCGCGAGGAAGCCCTCGAACCCGTCTCCGTACTGCGCAAGCACGGGCGAGGCCGGCGGAGCGGACAGCACGTAGAGGCGCGCAGCCGCGCGGAACCATTCCTCCCCTACCAGGCGCTCCACGGTCGGGTAGTTGGCTTGCAGCGCGTCGATGCAACCCTTCATCACGGTGTTGCGATAGACCGCGAAACCCGGCTGGCGCGCCAGGTCGGCAATTTCGGCCGCCGGTTCCAGCGCGGGATCCAGGAGGGCGCGGGCGAAAGCGTCCTGGAAACTGCGCATCGAAGGGGCGGGGGCAGGCGCGGCATCCACGGAGATGTCCATGTCAGGCCGCGACGCGCAGCGCGCAGCCGAGGGTTTCGCGGGCGATCGCGCGCTCCCCCAGCAGCGTCCGGAAATCCGGCACGTCGCCGTCACGCTCGATCAGCGTGGGACGCGCGCCGATCCGGCCCACGAGCCGCGCGAACAGCGCCCAGACCGCGGGTGCGACCGGCGCATCGTGCGAGTCGATGAGAAGGGCATCGCCCAGGTTGGGGTCCGGCTTGTGACCCGCGAGATGGATCTCGGTGACCAGGTCGCCGGGAAAGGCGTCGAGGTAGGCTTCGGCGCTGCCGCCCAGGTTGTTCGCGCTGACGTGCACGTTGTTCACATCGAGCAGCAGGCCGCATCCGGTGCGCCGCGCGATCTCGGACATGAAGCCGATCTCGTCCCATTCGTGGGCCGCGATTCGCAGGTAATGCGAAGGGTTCTCGATGGCGATCCGCCGCCCCATCGCCTCCTGGGCCCGATCCACGTTCGCGACGATGCGCTCGAGGGACTTGCCGGTGCGCGGCACCGGCAGCAGGTCTGGAAAATAGGCGCCGCCCCAGCCCGACCACGCCAGGTGCTCGGACACCAGCACCGGCTCGAAGCGGCGGACCAGCCGGGCGAGCCGTGCAAGGTGCGCGTCGTCCGCGGGCGCATCGGCGGCGAGCGAGAGGGCGACGCCATGCAACGAGACCGGATGGCGCGCGCGAATGGCCTCCAGCCACGCGAGGCGCGGGCCGCCCTCGACCATGTAGTTCTCGGCGTGCACCTCGAACCACAGTCCGTCCGCCGGCGCGGCCAACGCGTCGGCGTAGTGCTGGGCCTTGAGGCCCAGCCCGACGGTGGGCGCCAGGGTCATGGGCGCGACGGCCGCGCTCGCCGGTCTCAGGACTTGATCGGCATGAGCGAGCCGGTGCCCTTGGGTGTCTTGATGCTCGCGCAGGTGCCCTTGGGGACGTTTTTCCAGGCGTTGCCCTGGTAGTCGGCCTTCGAGGTGCCGGCGCAGCTCGTGCCGGGGCCGGCGGCGCAATCGTTCTTCCCGGCGAGCGATACGCCGTAGCACTTCTCCAGGGCGGGCTTGTCGTCCATCGCGGGTTTGGTCTGGGCCAGGGCGCTGCCGGAGGCGGCTGCCAGGGCGAATGCGGTGATGACGAGCGTGCGGGACATCATGGTCGGGTTCCTCTCGTTTAGGGGGGGATTTCACCGGCCCACGGCGCGGGGCCCTGCCTTGTGTCGCCGGGTGGCGGGGAATTTTACCCGGCGGCCGCGGGTCCTGCGCCGCCGGGGCTGGTCTCGCGTTACGGCCCCGGCCCCCCCCCCGGTGGTCAGGCCTCCT
>JBBREI010000241.1:0-3805 GCA_038203035.1 Burkholderiales bacterium | reverse complement strand
GCGCACGATCTCGTCCAGCGCCGCGCGGTATTCCGGGTGGCTCACGACCGTCGCGATGATGGGCTGGCTGAAGGTCCAGGCCTTGATCGGCTGCTCGTCCCACGCGTTGGCGTAGAGCGCCAGGCCGCGGCCGGCGTTGGTGTCGGTGGTGAAGGAGCGCAGGACCAGGTTGGCACGCTCGGCATCCGCACGGCCGAAGTCGCGCAGCCACTTGGCGCTGCCGCCGCCCAGGTCGTGGATCACGTGCAGCTGCACCGGCCGCGCGCTCGTGGTTGCTTGCGTCATTTGCCCGTGATTTTACCGGACAATGCAATAATTCCTGCCCGTGCCCCAGACCCTCGATATCGTCGTACCGGTGTACCGCGGCGAAGCCGAGACCCGGGCCTGCCTGCAGAGCGTTTTGGCGAGCGCGAATCGGCGCCCGGTCGAGGTCGTGGTGATCGACGACGCCAGCCCCGAACCCGCGATTTCCGCCTGGCTCCAGGCCCTGGCCGCCGAAAGGAAAATCACCCTCATCACCCATCCCGAAAACCTGGGCTTCGTTGCCGGAGTGAACGCGGGCATGGCCCTGCACCCCGGCCGTGACGTGATCCTGCTCAACAGCGACACGGAAGTGGCCCCGGGCTGGGTGGACCGGATCGGGGCGCATTTCGAGCGCGATCCCACCATCGGCACCCTCACGCCCTTCTCCAACAACGCCACCATTTGCAGCTATCCGAAGACCCTGGCTCCCAATGCCATCCCGCCGGGCGAAACCACAGCCACGCTCGACCGCGCCTTCGCAGCCGCCAATGCCGGGCGCAATGTCGATTTGCCAACGGGCGTGGGCTTCTGCATGGCGATTTCGCGCAAGTGCCTGGATCGCGTGGGCCTCTTCGACCTCGAGCGCTACGGCGCGGGTTATGGCGAGGAAGTGGACTTCTGCATGCGCGCCGCCCGGGCGGGATTCCGCAACGTGCTCGCCGGCGACGTCTTCGTGCGGCACGTGGGCGAGATTTCCTTCGGCGCCTCCGGGGCGGAGCGCCGCGAGCGCGCCCAGGCGATGGTCGATTCGCTCTACCCGGAGTTCCAGCAGCAGCTGGCTGCTTTCATCCCCGCCGATCCCCCGCGCATGCTGCGCCGGCGCGCCGACCTGCAGCGGCTGCGGGGGCACCGCGATGCGCTGGCCATGGCCGACGACAACGGCTATACGCGCCTGGCATGGACCCATCCAGGCGAGGACTTCGTGCTCTGGCTGGAAAGCGCCCGGGATGCCGGCAAGCTCACCAATCTGCTGGTCTGGCTCGATTCCGGCGCCGGCCCGGTGCCTGGGCTCGAATCGCGCTGGCTCGCCGTCCCCACCGCCCCCCCAGCGCCCATGGGCCTCGCGGAGCGCCTTCGCCGCCTCTTCTAGTCGGCAGGGTCCGCCCCCGGTATCATTCGTGACACCGGCGCCCCAGCCCCAAGCCAAAAAGACAAAAGCCGTGAAACCCAGCTTCCGCTGGCACCTCAGCATCAACACCTGGATCCGCATCGCGGCGAGCCTCGCCATCGTGACGGCCCTCCTGGTCCACGAGGCCGAATGGTTCCAGTTCCGCTTCATCCAGCAGCTCGAGCTTTGGGCGTACGACACGCGGCTGCGCCTGTTCATGCCGAAGACGCTGGATACACGCGTCGTCATCCTCGACATCGACGAAAAGAGCCTCTCGGCCGAGGGCCGCTGGCCGTGGAGCCGCAACAAGGTCGCGTTGCTGGTCCAGCAGCTTTTCGACCGGTACAAGGTGCGTGTGGTCGGGTTCGACGTGGTCTTTGCCGAACCGGATACCAGCTCCGGCCTGGCAAGCCTCGAGGTGCTGGGCAAGGGCCCGCTCAAGGACCAGCCCGAATTCCAGACCTTCCTCACCGGCGCGCGCCAGACGCTCGACTACGACCGCCTGTTCGCCGACGAAATCGCCAAGCACCCGGTGGTGCTGGGCTTCTTCCTCGGCGGCAAGACCGACAAGGCTGGCGTGCTGCCGCGCTGGACCTTCGAGGAAAAGGCGCTTTCGGACAAGGGGAAGAACTGGGAGTTCATGCACAACCTGGCCACCGGCTATAGCGGCAACATCGAAATGCTGCAGCAGGCGGCAACCGCGGCGGGCCACCTCTACCCCTCGCTGGATTTCGACGGCGTCACGCGCCGCGTGCCGGTCTTCATGAAATACGGCGACGGCTACTACGAGGCGCTTTCCTTCGCGATGGCGCGCACCTACCTTGGCAACGTGCCGGCCAGGATCCAGGTGCGCCCGCCAGCGGTGAAGAACCTCGCCACCATCCCGTGGGTGGACATCGGCAACGTGCGCATCCCCATGGACGAACGCATGAGCGCCCTCGTGCCTTATCGCGGCGCCTCGGGGGTGTACCGCTACGTCTCCGCGACCGACGTCATGCGCGGCACGTTGCCCGAGGGCGAGCTGCGCGACAAGATCATCATCGTCGGCACCTCGGCCCAGGGCCTGCTCGACCTGCGCTCGACCCCGGTGCGCGAGGACTTCCCGGGCGTGGAGGTGCACGCCAACCTGATCAGCGGCTTCCTCGACCAGACGATCATGCACAAGCCGGACCTGGTGCTGGCGATCTCGGTGCTCACCATCCTGCTGCTGGGAGTGCCGTTCGCGATCCTGCTGCCGCGCCTGTCCGCGCTGACCTCCACCGCCTCGATCTCGGTGGCTCTGGTGATCCTCATCTGCATCAACCTCTATGCATGGAAGGCGCAGACCTACGTGCTCAACATCGCCGCGCCCGTGGCGATGCTGGTGCTGCTGTACCTGCTCAACATGGCGTGGGGCTTCTTCATGGAGACGCGCTCCCGCCGGCTGATCAGCGGCCTCTTCGGCACCTACGTGCCGAAGGAGCTGGTGGCCGAAATGTCCAAGAACCCGGAGGAGTACTCGATGCGCGGCGAAAGCCGCGAGATGACGGTGCTTTTCTCCGATGTGCGCGACTTCACCTCGATCTCGGAGGGCCTCTCGCCGGAGGGCCTCACCGAGATGATGAATGCCTACCTCACCGAGATGACCGAGGTGATCCAGTCTTCGCGCGGCACCATCGACAAGTACATCGGCGACGCGATCATGTCCTTCTGGGGCGCCCCGCTGCAGGACAGCGAACATGCCGCGCACGGCGTGGAAGCCGCGCTGCTGATGCAGAAGCGCATCCGCGCGCTCGACAACGACTTCGCCAAGAAGGGCTGGCCGGCGCTCAAAATCGGCGTGGGCCTGAACTGTGGCTCGATGAACGTGGGCGACATGGGATCGAAGTTCCGTCGCGCGTACACGGTGCTGGGGGACGCGGTGAACCTCTCCTCGCGACTTGAGAGCCTCACCAAGGAATACGGCGTTGGCATCCTCGTATCCGAATACATGGTCAACGCGGCGCCCGCCTTCGTCTACAAGGAAGTCGACAGGGTCGTGGTGAAGGGCCGCACTGAAGGTGTCGGCATCTACGAACCCGTCGGCAAGGTGGGCGAAGTGGGCGAATCGACACTCACCGAGTTGGACCGCTTCCACAAGGGCATCGAGTTCTACCGCAAGCAGCGCTGGGACGACGCCGAGGCCCTCTTCAAGCAACTCTCCTACGCGGCGCCGGAAAGCAAGCTCTACAAGATGTACCTCAAGCGGGTGGCCCACTTCCGCCAGAACACGCCGGGTCCGACCTGGAACGGAACGTGGGTCTTCACGACCAAGTAACCCACCCGCACGCGGATCGCGTTCCACAGCCTGGTGAGGCCATCTCGGTCGCGCCGGGCATCTGGTGGATCCGGATGCCGCTGCCCTACGCGCTTGAC
>JBBREI010000240.1:0-3821 GCA_038203035.1 Burkholderiales bacterium | reverse complement strand
CCTCCGTTGTCCACAGACCCCATTTTGAACCGAGTTCGCGCCCGCGGGCCAAGGCGCGGAACTTGCTGGCCTTTCACGCGCCTGCAACGTGCCGGTGCCACAGTGCCCCAGAAAGGAACACCCCATGACGATCAGGAAGTTCCTGGAGGAATCAGGCGAGAAGGTCCTACCGACGCGCAGAGGCAACAATTTCGCACGCGAGACCTCGGAGCGGATCAGGCGCTACATCCTCGCGCAGAAGCGCTACGTCGCGCCCTCGGACCTGGTGGTGATATTCGACGACACCGACGACATCGCCATCGTCGGCGGGACGGTGCGCGACGAGCACACCCGCGAGCTCATCGTGCAGGACGTGGGCAATATCCAGGGAGTGGAGAAGGTCGACGACCGGATGGTCTCGAAAGGGTAAGATCGAGGTACGTTTCCCGGAGAGACCTATAAAGATGAAAACCCTGTTCGCAGCAATCGTGACCGCCCTGGCGCTCTTCCTGGCCATCGGCGAATCGGAAGCCGCCAAGCGTTTCGGCGGTGGCGGCAACCTCGGCAAGCAGCGCGCCGCGCCCACGCAGCGCGATGCCACGCCCGCCCCCGCGGGCACCCCGGCTGCCGCGCCGTCTCCCGCCGCCGCCGCTCCTGCCGGCGCCGCGGGCGCCGCGGCCGCGGCCAAGCCCAGCTTCATGAGCCGCTGGGGCGGCATGCTGGCGGGCCTGGCGATCGGCGGCCTGCTGGCCTCGATGTTCGGCGCGCAGATGGGCCCCATCATCGGCATGTTGCTGATGGGCCTGGCGATTGCGGCGATCGGCTTCCTGTTGTACCGGCTGTTTGCGTCGCGCGCGGCCGGCCCGCGGCCGGCGACATCCCCGGCGGACGGCGGGGCACAGTTTTCCGGTGAGGATCCGCAACCACGCGCCGGCGGCTTTTCCGGCATCGGCAGCCGCGTGGAGGGCGCCCCGGCGCCGGCGGGTTCCCCGGTGCAGGCCGCGGCCCCGGTGGCCAGGCCCAGCTTCGATGTCGAACCGTTCCTGCGCGTGGCCAAGACTTCCTTCATCCGCCTGCAGGCCGCCAACGACAGCGGCGATCTCGACGACATCCGCGACTACACGACGCCGGAGGTCTACGCCGAAATCGCAATGCAGGTGAAGGAGCGCAACGGCGCCCCGCAGCGCACGGAGGTCGTGAACCTCCACGCGGAACTGGTCGAGGCCGTGGTGGAAGGTGATTACGAAATCGCCAGCGTGCGTTTCTACGGCCTGCTGCGCGAAGGCGACGCCGCCAACCCCGCGCCCTTCGACGAGACCTGGCACGTCCGCAAGGACCTGCGGGACCGCAAGGGCGCATGGCTCATCGCCGGAATCCAGCAAGCGGCATAGACGCATGAAATGGAAGGCGGCGCTGGCAGGGTCCTGCCTCTGCGCCGCCTTCCCGCTTTCCGCGGCGCAGGACCCGCTGCCCGCCGTGCAACCCCGGGTTGCCCTCGTCCTGTCCGGGGGTGGCGCCCGCGGCCTGGCCCACATCGGTGTACTCAAGGTGCTGCGCGAAGCGCGCGTGCCCGCCGACCTCATCGTCGCCACCAGCACGTACCTGGTCACCGGCCCCAGCCGCTGACCTTCGACAACTTCACGCTGCTGGGCATCGCGACGGCGGCTCGCTCGCGCGATGATCGCGGCGGCTTCGGGCTCGGCGGGCTCTTCAACCTCAGCGGCACGCCGGTGGGTTCGCTGGCGGGCTCGCAGGCGGTCGTGTTCTCCGCACTCGGCTACTACCGCATGGGCGAGCTGCTGCCGCGCGCCCTCGGCCGCAACGTCTACCTCGGCGCCTCGCTGGAGGCGGGCAATGTGTGGCAAAGCAGGTCCGACGTGCGCCTGGGCGACCTGAAGAAGGCGGCTTCGGTGTTCGTGGGACTGGATTCGATCATCGGGCCGCTTTATTTCGGCTTCGGCCACACCTTCGGCGGCCAGTCGGCGGTCTATCTGTTCCTCGGCCGGCCCACCGATACATTTTCCGGGCGCTAGTTGAAATTCCCCGGGGGCGGCGCCAGTTGCCCCTTGAATGGCCATATTCCTCCTGCTCGCGTCGGTCCCGCTGCTGCTGCTCAGCTGGTTTGTCGGGCAGCCCATCCTGCTGGAACGCCGCCGGGAAAAACTGCGCGCTCGGCCCTTCCCCGCCGCGTGGCGCTCGATCCTGCGCCGGCGCGTTCCGGCCTATCGGGGGCTGCCGCCCGGCCTGCAGCGCCATCTGCAGCGGCACATCCAGGTATTCCTGGCCGAGAAGGAATTCATCGGTTGCGCGGAGCAGGAGATCGACGACGAAGTGCGCATCACCATCGCCGCGCAGGCTTGCCTGCTGCTGCTCAACCGGCGCGCGCGCTATTTCCCCGGACTGCGGCAAATCCTCGTCTACCCCGGCGCATTCCTGGTGGAGCGGCTTCGCCCTGAGCCATCCGGTGTGCTGCAGGAAACGCGCAATGTGCTTTCGGGCGAGTCATGGGCCAATGGCCAGGTGATCCTCTCGTGGGAGGACACACTCGCGGGAGCGGCCGATGCGCACGATGGCCGCAACGTGGTGATCCACGAATTCGCCCACCAGCTCGACCAGGAGAAGGGTTTCGCCAACGGCGCGCCGCTGCTGCCCGGCCGGCGCCGCTATGAAAGCTGGTCCACCGTGCTGGCCGGCGAATTCCAGCGCCTGCAGTCGGCCGCCCTCGCGCAGGAACCCACGCTGCTCAGCCACTACGGCGCCACCAACCCCGCGGAATTTTTCGCCGTCGCGAGCGAGGTCTTCTTCGAGCAGCCCGCAGCCATGCTCGGGCAACATCCCGCGTTGTACGGCGAGCTGCAGCGGTTCTACCGCGTGGATCCCGCCGGATGGTGAAACTGGTGTCAGAGACGACTTGAAAACTGGTGTCAGAGACGACTTTTGCTGTTGGCGTTTCTGCGCCAAACGCAAAAGTCGTCTCTGACACCAGTTTTCAGCACCGCCTGCCAAACATCTGCACCGAGTAGAAATAGCCGGTGCGTTCGCTGCGCGCGACGGCAACGGCGGTATCGAGCACCGCGCGGTCAAGCATGTTGGCGCGATGGCCCGGCGAAGCCTTCCAGCCGTCGAGCACCTTGCGGGCCAGCGCGTCGGCCTCGAAGCCGCGCGAATCAAACTGATAGGCGATATTTTCGGAAATGTCGCACCACCCATAACCCGCCGCGCGCGCACGCCGCCCCGCGGTGGACCCATCGGCCTCGTGACCATATTCGCCGGTGCGCGCCATGTAGGCGGCAAAACGCTCCGCCGCCTTCTGCAGCGAGGCATCGCGCCTCAAGGGTTCGGCGCCGTTCTGGCGGCGGAACTCATTGGTGCGATCCACGATCAGTGCTTCCACCTGGTCGACCTTGGCGATCATCAGCGCCGCCGCCGGCAGTGCGAGGCCCGCGACCAGGGCAAGCGCGCCGGGCCACCTCATCGCGGGATCACTCGCCTCATGGGCCGATGCAGCCCGCTAATACGCCCACGGTCGCTTCTCGCGGTCGCGGGTGCGGAAGGCATCGATTTCGGCTTTGCGCCCGAGTGTCAGCGAGATCTCGTCCACGCCGTGCAGCAACATCTGGCGCAGCGTTTCGGGTGCGGTGAACGGGTAGGCCTTGCGGGTGATCTCGATCATGATGGGGCCGCTCCTCGACACCGAATCCGTGGGGCCTCGCCCGAGCTGCGGACGCGGGCCGGGGGCCGGCCCCACATTTCCCACGGTGGGATAAGTGGGTGCGGCCCCGGGTTGTGTTTTTAGCCGCCCCGCTCAAAAACAGCGTTGCGGGGCCAAACAGCTTTGCCGT
>JBBREI010000239.1:0-3848 GCA_038203035.1 Burkholderiales bacterium | reverse complement strand
GCCGTTGTGGCACGAGGCACAGGTGCCCGGGGCGACAGTGTCGTGGCTGAAGGTCGCCGGCGTCCAGGCGCGTGGCTGGTGACAGGTCTCGCATGCATCGCTGCTCTGCACGTGGTTCGACGGCTTGGCTGTGGTCGCGATACGGCTTCCCGGGCGGTGGCAGCTCGCGCAGTCTCTCGACGTCCCCTTGAAGATGCCGCCCGCATGGCATGTCTCGCAGCGCACCCGAGTGTGGGAACCCGAAAGGACGAATCCAGTGGTTGAGTGGTCGAACGCACGCGGCGCGCCGATCGACTGCGCCGCGACCGTAGTCGCGAAAGCCGACAGCACGAGCCCGCCGATGACGCAGGCGGCCACGAGGATCGCGAGCATCACGCCGATCGCGCTGGCGCGGGGCGTGGTGCCGACGGGCAGGGAATCCAGATCACGCATGAGGATTACTCGATCGCTGTTGCGTGCGGCCGACGGATTGCGTCTTTATTGTTGTTGTGGTTCTGCGGGATTTATTCCCGCAGCGGCAGGATAGGCGAATTCCACCCTGTTCCGCAAGCCCCGCCGGTTCAGCGGCCCGGCGGTGACCCCATGCCCGGACGTATTCGCTTCCACGACTCGCTCGTGTGGCAGCGTTCGCAGCGCGTTCCGAAGCTCCCGGCGTGAGTGTCCTCGCCGGAGTGGCAGGCCACGCACTCCTTGGGCGCGGTGACCTTTCCCACCGCAGGTTTCGAATGGCAATCCGCGCAGCGCGCGGTGCGATGCCGGCCTTCGAGCGCGAAGTCGGTGCGGCGGTCATGGTCGAAATCCCAGCTCATCCAGGCCCGCGTGCCATGGCAATCCGCGCACTTCGCGCCGAGCGCGCCATGGTGGCGATCGTCCCTGGCGTGGCACGAGCCGCAATCGCGCTGCGCCTCGCGGAAGCGCATCGAGGCGTGGCACGACTTGCATTCGATGCGGTAATGCGCTCCGGTGAGGGGGAATCGCGACTGCGAATGGTCGTAGCGCGCGACCCTCCACGATGCCTCCCCATGGCAACTCCCGCACGCCTCGCCTTCCTGCGCGCGGTGGGCATCATCCTTGCGGTGGCACGAGATGCATTCGCTCCCGACGCGCCGATCGCTTCCCGGCAAGTGGCAATCCGCGCATTTCGCGGACCGATGGCGTCCCTTCAGCGCAAAGCGAGTGGCCTCGTGGTCGAAGCGCGTCGCCTTCCAGCTCGCCTCGCCGTGGCAGCGCCTACACTCCTCGCCCAGCGCCCCTCGATGCGTGTCGTCGGCGCGGTGGCAGCCGACGCAGGTGTTGGCCACCTTGTCGCGGTAGAGGTCGCCTTTATGGCAGCTCGCGCACTTCAGCGCCCCATGTTTGCCGTTGAGCGGGAAGCGCGTCTGCGCGTCGTGACGGAAGCGGCTCTTCCAGCCGGCAGTGTCGTGGCAGGAGTCGCATTTCGCGCCATAGCGCCCCTTGTGCACGTCGTCGGCGCGGTGACAGCCGTGGCAATCACGCGGCGCTTCCTTGTAGTCGGTGCGCTTGTGGCAGGCATCGCATTGCACGCGTGCGTGCCGTGCTTCGAGGGCGAAGCGCGTGCGCGAATGGTCGAAAAGCGCCTCCTTCCAGTTGCGGTCGGTGTGACAGTCGCCGCAGGCGCCGCCGAGCGAGCCCTTGTGCCGGTCGTCCTTGGCGTGGCATGCGCGGCACTCAGTCGAAGCGTCGCGGTACTTGCGTCCCGGGGCGTGGCAGCTCTTGCATTCCACCGGCGCGCGCGCGTGAGCACCGCGCAGGGCGAACCCCGTGATCCCGTGGTCGAAGCTGCGCGCATCGAAGCGGACGATGCGGGCATCCCGGCCCAGGTGCTCCGCATGGCAGGCGCGGCACTCCTTGCCCGCCACCTCGGCCGCGCGCCCGTGATAGCCGCGCTGCTCGCGGACGTCGGCGGCGACGGGCTTGTGGCAATGGAGGCAAAGGCGCGTCTGCCCCGCCTTGTCGAATGGTACGTGGCACCCCCCGCAGTCGGCCTCGATCTTCGCGTGGCCCTCGATCACCTTGCCCGGCATCACGACCGACTCCAGCAGCTGAGCGTGCGAGGCCACCGCGGCGAGCATCAATCCCAGGGCCACGGCCCAGCGCAGGCCCATGGCTAGTACATGTGCACGGCGAGCACGTGGTAGGCGGCGCTCGCGACCATGAGCCAAACGAGCGGGATGTGCAGCACGTGCCAGAGCGAGAAGATGCGCTCGTAGGCCGTGAACTGCGAGGCGCGTCGGAGGGACAGGAGGTATGCGCGCACCAGCCGGTGGCCTCTTGCGGCGAGGCGCGCGGTCTGCGCGTCGTTCCAGCGCCGCGCCCGCGAGGCCCCCGCAAGAACCCTCGCCATCTCGCGGTCGCAGGCGCGCACCGTAAGCCGCATGTGCAGGCCCAGCAGGAGAAAGCGCGCCGCACGCCACCACCACGGGCCGCTCGCGTCGAAGGCGCGCGCCTTGTAGCGCTCGATCCGGGCGGCGATGCGCGGCGCGGCCTTGAGCAGCGGCGCCAGGCCGCGGGATGAATCCACCATGCCGGCCTCGAACTCGGCGAGGCTCGCGCGGCGGCCGTACAGGCCATGGTGGATGTTGCGATATGCGAAGCGGCCGACGACGCCGCTCAGCGACACCACGACCATGCAGGCCAGGGCCACGGCCGCGTTCACGGATCGCACCTGGAAGCCGGTATGGAAGATCACCAGCACCGGCCCCAGAATGCCCAGCGCCATGTGCGCCTGGAACCAGGGCTTCATCGGCCCGGCGGCGCGCAGGATCGGCAGGCGCTTGCGCAAGGGATAGAGCAGGAGTGCAAGCATCATGATTCCGCCCACGAGCCCCATCGGATAGCCGATCTCGTCGCCGGACCGGTACGGGGGGTTCAGTACCACCACCGCCGCGGCGGCGAGGAAGAAGGCAATGGCGAGGGGAGTCGCTATTCGCATCAGGGGTTGCGCAACGGCGGCGGGCATGGAACCATCCGGATTGGTGCGGGAAATATTACCGCAAGATCACTGGGCGCGCCAGACTGCCATGAACGAAATGTCGCCGGTATTGCTTTATGGAGTGCCGCTGCTGCTCGCCCTCTGGGTGCACGTGCGGCGTCGCGGGCGCGTGGAGGCGGCCCATGCATCGACCTGGCGCCAGTCGCAGGAGGCGGGCCTGGTGGAGCCGCCCTCGATGCATCCGGTCGTGGATCCCGCGAAATGCTTCGGCTCCGGGGCCTGCGAAAAGGTCTGCCCCGAGAAAGCTCTGGGTGTCGTCGCGGGCAAGATGTTCCTCGTGGATCCGTCGGCCTGCATCGGTCACGGCGCCTGCGCGGCGGCTTGTCCCTCGCAAGCGATCACGCTGGTGTTCGGCACCGAACGCCGCGGCATGGAGCTGCCTCTGGTCATGCCAAATTTCGAGACCAACGCCGAGGGCCTCTTCATCGCGGGCGAGTTGGGCGGCATGGGCCTCATCCGCAAGGCCGCCGAGCAGGGCCGACAGGCGGTGGAGGCGATCGCGAAGCGCGCGGGTGGCCACGCGCCACTCGACCTGGTGATCGTGGGCGCGGGGCCGGCCGGCCTCGCCGCCTCGCTCGCGGCCAAGGACAAGGGCCTGCGCTACGTGACCCTCGAGCAGGAGACGGAACTCGGAGGATCGATCCTGCACTACCCGCGCGCCAAGGTCGCGATGACGGCGCCGGTCAAGCTGCCCATCGTGGGCACGGTGAAGATGACCGGGACCTCGAAGGAGGAACTGCTCGCGTTCTGGAAGGACGTCGTGCGCCGCACGCAGCTCGCGGTGCGCTTCGGCCAGCGTGTGCAGGCGCTGCAGCCGGTGGCCGGCGGCTGGGAA
>JBBREI010000238.1:0-3854 GCA_038203035.1 Burkholderiales bacterium | reverse complement strand
TGAGCTCGGGGGAGAGGATCCTCTACGAGCCCGCAGCATCGATCAGGCACCTGCGTGCTCCCCAGGGCGGCACGCGCTCCTACGGCGCCCATCTGACCACCGTGAAGCCGAGTCACGCCGTCGGCGCTTACTACTACCTCCGTCGGGCGCGCAGCGTTCGCCATCGGGCGCCGCGCATGGCCGCTCGTCTGCTGCGCTCCGTGCGAACGTGGCACCACCTGCGCCATCCCTGGTGGATTCCCGGCACGCTCATCGCCGAGACCCTCGGAATGCTCTGGGCGGTGCGCCTCGCGCTCCGCGGCCCGCGCCTCATCGGACGCGGCGCCGTGTTGGAGAATGGCGAATGACTGAACTCGTCTACCTGGCAATCTTCGTGGGCCTGCTGTTGTGCCTCCTGAATTTCCCCTTGGGCATGCTGATCACTCTCCTCGCGGGATTCCTGCAGGATTTCGCACGCAAGATCGTTCCCGACGAGCCGATCTACCTCACCGTCGTCGTGCTGCTGTTCGCAGCGGCGACTTTCGCCGGCGCCTTCGGACGCGGGAGCCTTCCCTCGTTCAAGCAGATTCCCGACTGGAACCGCGAGATGAAATGGGCCGCCGAGCTCTTCGTGATCATCGTTGTCCTGCAGAGTCTCGCCGCCTACATGTATACCAACAGTATCGTGCTCGCCGGCATCGGATTGCTTGTATACCTCTCGCCGTTTCCGGCATTCCTGATGGCCTATGGCTACGCATCCTCATCGGAGCGAATCATCGCCTTCCTGCGCCTTTACATGATCGCGAGCGTGATCGCCTCGGCCGGCATCTATCTATCCTGGTTGGGATTCGAATGGAGCACCCTGCGCAGCGTCGGCGAGCCGCTGGTCGTCTATTCGATGGAAACCGGTGAGGCCCTGGCGCTTCCCGCCGGTTTCATGCGGACGCCGGAGATCGCCGCCTGGCATGCCGCGACCGGATTCTGCTTCGCCGTCGTGCTGGGAACCGTGAGTCGGAGAACCAACGCGATGTGGGGAAGCATGCTGTTGGGGGCTTTCTTCATGGGCGCGGTACTCCTGACGGGACGGCGGAAATTCCTGCTGGAGATCGCGGCTTTCCTGCTGCTCTTCCTCATCTTCAACCTGCGCTTCAAGATCGGGAGCGCAAAGCTGATCAAAGCGCTGGTCGCCACGGCGCTCGTCGGATCGATCCTCGCAATCGGGGGAATTCTCACGGACGACACCGTGACGCGGCTGGGACAGGCCTCGCTACGTCACGAAGAATCCGCGTTCCAGGACGTTCTCGATCGATTCATGAACCTGACGTTCGGTGCTTTCGGCTACATCATCGACACCAACGGATTCTTCGGGTCCGGCGCGGGCAGCGGCAGCCAAGGCGCGCAGTATTTCGGTGGGGGCGACGAGTTGGTGGGCCTGGCCGCCGAGGGCGGCCTCGGAAAGATACTCGCCGAGCTCGGCGTCCCGGGCCTGCTGGCATTCCTGTGGGTGGCCTTCAGATTCTCGCGCTACCTCTGGAGGACGTTGAATCTCCTGCAGCCAAAGGACCATCGAATTGGATACATGACGCTCGGCCTAGCCGCGTTCCTCGGCGCAAACGCCATCGTGTTCGTCAGCGCGCATCAGGTCTTCGGAGATCCCTTCGTTCTCCTGGTGATCGGGTGCAGCCTCGGTTTCATCGTCGCAGCGCGACGCATTGTTGTGGCGACGGAGCCATCGTCTACCCAGCCCGCCTCCCCGTTCACGGGTGGCCGGAGCCCCGCGCCTCATTTGCGCCCCCTCAGGTGAAGGAGGCTCAATTGCCTCCCAAGGAACGGGGGATCGTCATCGTGGCCACGCACCCCATCCAATACCAGGTGCCCTGGTTCCGCGCCCTGTCCAGCGGGTGTGCAATTCGGCCGACCGTGCTCTACGCGCTTCTGCCTGACGATTCCCAGCAAGGCGTAGGTTTCAATCGCCCATTCCAATGGGACATTCCGATGTTCGCGGGATACGAATGGAAGGCGCTGCCAAACGCTCGCAAGCAACCGTCGCTACGCGGATTCTTCTCCAGCAGCACGCCGTCCATTCGGGAGACGCTCGCTCGAGACCGCCCCGAAGCCGTCATCATCACGGGTTGGAATTCCTGGCCGCTGTTGCAGGCGCTATGGGCATGCGTTTCGCTCGGTATCCCGGCGATCATTCGAGGCGAATCCAATTCCCTTCGCCGCAGACCCTGGTGGGTACGCCTTGGCCATTGGCTTCTGCTATCGCGCTATGAAGCGTTTCTCGCGATCGGCCAGGCCAACCGCGACTTCTACCTGGGCTACGGTATCGAGGCGGCGCGAATCTTCGACTGCCCCTACTTTGTCGACAACGACCGCATCCGTGCCCATTTCGATGCGGCGACTCCCGGTCGAACGGAGCTGCGGGGGCAATGGGGCATAGAACCCGCGGCCTTCTGCTTTCTATATGTAGGCAAACTCGAACCCAAAAAACGCATCTTCGACCTACTCGACGCATTCCGCGACGCTTGCGCGGCAGTTACGGGATTGCACCTTCTCGTGGTGGGCTCGGGCGAGTTGGAGAGCGCGGCCCGCGGCCGAGCGGAGAAATTGAAATTGCCGATCACCTTCACCGGCTTTCTCAACCAATCAGAGCTCCCACAGGCCTATGCAGCCGGCGACTGCCTGGTCCTGCCCTCCGATTTCGGCGAAACCTGGGGCCTTGTTGTCAACGAAGCAATGGTTTGCGGCTTGCCGGCGATCGTGAGCGATCGCGTGGGCTGCGGCAGGGATCTCATCACACCCGACGAAACTGGCATGACCTTTCCTTACGCGGACACTCCCGCTCTTGCCGCATGCCTCCGTAAAATGGCCGCAGACCCGACTGTCGCCCGCGCGATGGGCGAGCGCGCGCGCGCAAGGGTTGCCGCGTACTCGGTCGAGAACGCAGCGGCGGCCACCTTGAAAGCAATCGAATTCGTGACCAACCGAAAGCCAAGCCCGTGACGCTGATCCTGGGTCTGAACGCATTCCACGGCGACGCCAGCGCCTGCATCGTGCGCGATGGGGCGCTCGTTGCCGCTGCCGAGGAGGAGCGCTTCCGCCGCATCAAGCACTGGGCGGGGTTTCCCTCGGAAGCCATTCGCTGGTGCCTCGCCGACGCCGGGGCCACTCTCGGTGACGTGACGCACGTCGCGGTGAATCAGGACGCCCGCGCCAACCTCGGGCGCAAGCTCGCCTTCGTAGCGACACGCAGACCTGATCTCTCGCTCGTGCTCGACCGCATCCGCAACAAGCGCGAGCGCGCCGGAATCGCAGAGACGCTCGCCAAGGAGCTCGGATCGCCATTCAAGGGGGAGGTCGTCTTCGTCGAGCACCACTTGGCGCATCTCGGCTCCGCGTTCCTGGTCTCGCCCTTCCCGGATGCCGTAGCGGTCTCGGTCGATGGGTTCGGGGACTTCGCGAGCGCCGCATGGGGCGTGGGCCGCGGGGCTTCGCTCGAGCTCGACGACAAGGTCTACTTCCCCCATTCGCTCGGCATCTTCTACCAGGCGATCACCCAGTTTCTCGGCTTCCCGCACTACGGCGACGAATACAAGGTGATGGGGCTGGCGCCCTACGGCAAGCCGGAGTTCCTCGATCAGATGCGCAAGCTGGTGCTGCTGGAAAAAGATGGCAGCTTCAGGCTCGACGTTTCGTATTTCCGCCACGCCACCGAAAAGATCGAATACGAGTGGGAAGGTGGAGAACCCGTGGTCGGAACGCTCTATTCCCCGAGGCTTGAGCAGGTGCTGGAACCCGCGCGCGCGAAGGATGCGCCGCTGGACCAGAAGCACTGGGATCTCGCGCGCTCCGCGCAGGCCATGTACGAAGAG
>JBBREI010000237.1:0-3874 GCA_038203035.1 Burkholderiales bacterium | reverse complement strand
CCCCCGGCCCTCCCCCCCCACCCCCCCCCCCCACCACCCCTTTATTACGCCCCTCGGCCCCCCGGCCCCCCCCCGCCCCCCCCCCCCCCCCCCCCCCCCCCCGGCGTTCCCTGGCAGTAATCAGTAACGAAAGGTTCGCGGCCAATTCAAGCCCTGGCACGAAGCCCATATATTGTTTTTAGTTCGCGAGGTGCATCGGCGACAATCGGCGTGGCATCGGCGCACATCGGCGTTCCCTGAAGTAGTCAGTACTGCCTAGGCGAGGGCGGTGGTGGCGGCAGCCGCCGCGCTGGCGTTGGCGGCCTGGGCGCGCAGCATCGCGGTGGCCTCGAGAGCCGTCACCGGGCGCGAGAAGAGATACCCCTGGAAGGCATCACATTCGTTGACGCGCAGGAAATCGAGCTGCGCGCGTGTCTCGACGCCTTCGGCGATCACCCGCAGCTTCAGGCGCTTGGCCATCGCGATGATCGCCTCGGTGATCGAGGTGCTCGAGGCGTCGTCGGGGATGTTCATGATGAAGGAGCGGTCGATCTTCATGCTCGATGCCGGCAGCCGCGTGAGCTGGTTGAGCGACGAGTAGCCGACGCCGAAGTCGTCGACCGCCACCAGCATGCCCACGCTGCGCAGCTGCGCAAGCGTCTCGATCGACTGCTCGATGTTGCGCATGATCATGGTCTCGGTGATCTCGAGCTCCACGCGGCGCGGGTCGGCCCCGATCTCGCGGATCACCGACAGCAGGGCCGAGACCAGGCGGCGCGACATGAACTGGCGCGGCGAGATGTTGATCGAGACGGTGACGGACGGCAGCTTCTCCTGCTCCCACTGCTTGAGCTGCTGGCACGCGGTCCGGAACACCCATTCGCCGATCGGCACGATGAGGCCGAGTTCCTCGGCGACGAAGATGAAATCCTTGGGGAAAATTTCGCCCTTCAGCGGGTCGTTCCAGCGGATCAGCGCTTCCATCCCGCAGATGAGGCCGGTGGAGATGTCGACCTGGGGCTGGTAGCGCAGGAAGAACTCCTCGTTTTCGATCGCCTTGCGCAGCTTGCTTTCGACTTCCAGCCGGCGCGCGAGCAGGAAGTTCAGGTCGTTGGTGAAGAAGCGGATGGTGTTGCGGCCCGCGTCCTTGGCCTGGTACATCGCGTTGTCGGCCTGCTTGAGCAGCTGCTGGACGTCGGTGGCGTCGTTGGGGTAGTGGCTGATGCCGATGGAGGGCGTCACGTGGATGTCCTGGCCGCCGATCTCGATCGGGCGCGCGAGCTCGGCCAGGATCTTGTCACCAACCAGCCGCGCGTGTTCCGGGCGGTCGAGGTCGGGCAGGATCACCACGAACTCGTCGCCGCCTTCGCGCGAGACGGTATCGACCTCGCGCACGCACGAGGCCAGGCGGCGCGCGACCTCCTTCAGGATGAAGTCGCCGCTGTCGTGGCCGAGCGTGTCGTTGACCACCTTGAAGCGGTCGAGGTCGATGAAAAGCACCGCGACGTGGCGCTGCTTGCGCCGCGCGGCCATGATGGCCTGGTGCAGGCGGTCCTGCATCAGGCGGCGGTTGGGCATGCCGGTAAGCGCGTCGTGGTGCGCCATGTAATGGATGGTGCGCTCGGTGTTGAGCCTTTCCGTGATGTCCTGCACCAGCGAGGCGAAGCCGATCACCTTGCCCGACGGATCCACGAGCGGCGTGTTGTACCACTCGCAGTGCACGGTGGTGCCGCCGCGCGTCAGGTTGGGAAGGGTCGTCTTGTTGCCCTCGGGTGAATCGAGCAGCTCGGCGCACATCGCCTCGGCGCCCGGGCGCATCGCTTCGGAACACAGCAGCATGGGAACGCTCTTGCCGAGCGCGTCGCGGGCGTTGAAGCCGAACATCAGCTCGGCCGCGGGATTCCAAGCCGTGATGCGATGCTGCATGTCCCACTCGATCACGCCGAGCGGTGTGCGGTCGAAGTGGATCTTCACCTTCTGCGCGGCGAAGAGCTCACCCTGCTGCGCCTTGAGGCGCTCGACCATCTCCTGCGCGAGGGCGTGGTTGGCTTCCCTCAGGCGGTTGCGCTCTTCGCCGAGTTCGGAGCGCAACGCCTCTCGCGAACGGCGCGTGGTGAGCGATTCGAGCAGCGACCGGTGCACCAGGCCGTGCACGTAGGGCAGCATCGCGGCGAGCACCAGGATCACGCCCGACAGGAAGAGCTGCTGCCGGTCGCCCGAGCCGCCGAGCGTGACGGCGAGCGGGACAAGCCCCAGGAAGGCGGTGATCTTGTAGGCGTAGCGGTGCGGCGCGTAATAGGCGACGGCGCCCGTCATCAGCAGCATCACCAGCATCACGACCGAAAGGCGCTGCACCATGCGCGTCGAATCCGGCAGCAGCACGGTGCCGATGGCGGCCCAGCACAACCCGGCGAGCACGGTGCCGGCGATGAAGCGGCGCTCCCACACCGAGGTGCGCTCGAACGCGGGCGGGCCCTGGATGTACGCCTTGTAGATCAAGTAGCGGCCGAAGGCCACCATCGAGACCGCGATGAACCAGATGTAGAGCTGCGGGCGGGCGAGGTCTTCCCAGAGGATGCCGCCGAGGATGAACACCACCAGCAGCGTCGCGAGGTAGCCCACCAGCGAGAAGCGGAACAGCAGGCGAAGCTGCTCTGCGTGCATCGGGGTATCCCGTGCGAACGGCTCTGCTTCGGTCATGTGGTGGATCGCGGGATAACGCTGCCCCCCGTTTTGCATGCGTACGCGTCGTGGAGCGATGTCACTCGCAGTGTAACATTCCACGTGGGCCGAATCCGCAATCTTCCCGAGCTGCTCGTCAACCAGATCGCCGCCGGCGAGGTGATCGACCGCCCGGCCGCCGCCCTCAAGGAGCTGATGGAAAACAGCCTCGACGCCGGGGCGCGCTCGATCGCGGTGGACCTCGCCGAAGGCGGCGTGAGGCGCATTCGCGTCGTCGACGACGGCGGCGGAATCGATCGCGATGACCTGCCGCTGGCGGTCGCCCGGTTTGCCACCAGCAAGATCTCGACCCTCGAAGACCTGGAACGCGCCGCCACGCTGGGGTTTCGCGGTGAGGCGCTGGCCTCCATCGGGGCGGTGGCCCGTGTGGCGATCGTGACGCGGCGCGCAGACGAGCGCCATGCGTGGCGCATCACCTGCGAGGCGGGCGCCGTGTCCGCGGTGGAACCGGCGGCGCTCGCGGCCGGCACCACGATCGATGTCGAGGACCTTTATTTCAACACGCCGGCGCGCCGCAAATTCCTCAAGAGCGAATCCACCGAATATTCGCGTTGTGACGAGGCGTTCGCGCGCATCGCGCTTTCGCGCCCCGCGGTGGCGTTTTCGCTTGCGCACAACGGGCGGCGCGGCGCCCACCTGCCACCGGAAGATGGCCGCGCCCGCGCCGCGCGTGTGGTGGGCGATGATTTCGCCGGGCCTGCCGTCGAGGTGGCCGCATCCGGCAATCGCATCGCCCTTTCGGGCCTGGCCGCGGCGCCCGGTTTCACCCGTGCCTCGCGCGATGCGCAGTACCTGTTCGTGAACGGCCGCTTCGTGCGCGACAAGGTCGCCGGCCACGCAATCCGCGAGGCTTATGCGGACGTCCTGCACCACGATCGCCACCCCGCCTATGTCCTTTTCCTCGACATCGACCCTTCAATGGTCGACGTGAACGTGCATCCGGCCAAGAGCGAGGTGCGCTTCCGCGATTCCGGTGCCGTGCACCAGTTCGTGTTCCATGCGCTGCGCAGGGCGCTTTCCGCGCCCCTGGAGAAAACTGGTGTCAGAGACGAGGTTTTGGGGGGGCCCCCAAAAGAGGGACGGGGACCCAGGTTGGAACCCCCCCTTTGGCGGCGAATCGGTTGGCTTCGGGCAGCGGGCCGGGCCGGTTGGG
>JBBREI010000236.1:0-3888 GCA_038203035.1 Burkholderiales bacterium | reverse complement strand
GGATTTTTTCGAGGACAACGGCTTCAAGCTGCAGGTGCTGCTGGGTGTGGCGGGCTCGCTCGCCGAAGGTTTCCGCACCTTTGCGCTCGATCCCTTCGGCCGCGCGGCGCCACCGCCGGAAGCGGGCATCTACGTGGTCGCGGAGCGCACCGAGATCCGCCCGCTGCGCTGGCCGGTGCAACGCAAATACCGCGGCATGATCCGTTGAACGCGCCGATGCTCACCGCGACGCAATGGTTCGAGACCGGCGAGGCCACTCGTGTGCTCGCGCGCGGCGCGACACTCATCCGGCAGCACGCGGTTTTCGAGGCGCGCGGGCATCTCACCGTGGGCGAGATGGGCAAGGCCCTGCCGTTCGCCCCGCGCCGCTACTTCGTGATCTCGCAGGTCCCGGCCGAGGACATCCGCGGGCAGCATGCGCATCACAAGCTGCACCAGTTCCTGGTCTGCCTCGCGGGCTCCGTCATCGTGGAGGTCGACGATGGAGAAAGCACCAACGCCGTGCACCTCGACCGGCCGCAGGTCGGGCTGCATCTCGAACCGAGGGTCTGGGCCAGCCAGCACACCTACACGCGCGATGCGGTGCTGCTGGTGATGGCCTCGAGCGAATACGAGAGCGCGGACTACATCCGCGACCACGATGAATTCCTTGCGCTGCATCGCGCGCGCGGCCGATGAAAGTCCCGTTCCTCTCGCTGGAGCATGTCTACGAGGAGCTCGGGGCGCAGCTGGACGAGGCCTTCCGGCGCGTGATGAAAAAAGGTTGGTTCGTGCTTGGCGAGGAATGCGAAGCCTTCGAGCGCGAGTTCGCCACCTACTGCGGCGTGGGTCACTGCGTTGGCGTCGCCAACGGACTCGAGGCGATGGTGCTGGTGTTGCGCGCCTGGGGCATCGGCGCCGGCGACGAGGTTATCGTTCCATCGAATACCTACATCGCCACCTGGCTCGCGGTCTCGCAGGCGGGTGCCAGGCCTGTTCCCGTCGAGCCAATGGAAGGCACCTACAACATCGACCCGCAACGCATTCGCGACGCCATCACACCGCGCACGCGCGCCATCCTGCCGGTGCACCTCTACGGCCAGCCTGCCGAGATGGCCGCGATCAACGCAATCGCCACCGGCCACGGCCTGCTCGTCCTGGAGGATTGCGCGCAGGCGCACGGCGCCCGCTACCAGGGCAAACGCGTGGGTTCACTGGGAGACGCGGGCGCCTACAGCTTCTATCCGGGCAAGAACCTCGGCGCGTTTGGCGACGCGGGCTGCGTCACCACCAACGACGCTACGCTCGCCGCGCGCCTGCGCGCGCTGCGCAACTACGGCTCGACGGTCAAGTATCACAACGAGGTGAAGGGCTACAACTCGCGCCTCGACGAGCTGCAGGCCGCGCTGCTGCGGCCGCGTCTTGCCGTGCTGGACGAATGGAATGTTCGGCGCGCGAAGATTGCGGCGCATTACCTCGAGGGCCTGGATGGCGCCGGGCTCGTCCTGCCGAAAGTGGCGGCGGGCGCCGAACCGGTGTGGCATGTCTTCGTGGTCCGCAGCGGTGAACGCGACGCCTTGCAGAAGCGCCTGGGCGAAGCCGGCATCGGGACCATCATCCATTACCCGATCGCGCCGCACCTGCAGCCCGCATATTCGGACCTCGGCGGGGTCAAGGGCGACTACCCGATCTCGGAGTCGATCCACGAAACCGTGTTGAGCCTGCCGATGGGTCCGCACCTCGACGCCGCGCAGGTGGACTACGTGATCGAGAAGCTCCGGTCGACGTAGCGGCTGTCCGGAATTTCCCGCGCGGGATTGCCCGCAACGACACATCCAGCGGGCACATCTCGAATCACCACGGAGCCCGCGCCCACGATGGCGCCCTCGCCCACTTTCACCATCGGCGCCAGCGTGCTGCCCCCACCGACAAAGGCGTTGCGCCCCACCTCGATGTATCCGAGGATGGTGATGCCCGCCGAGAGCGTGGCGAAATCCCCGATGCGACTGTGGTGATTGATCGACGTGTTCTGCAGGATGACGACATGGTTGCCAACCTCGGCCTCGGGGCACAACACGCTGCCCGCCATGATCGAGCTGCCGCGCCCGACGCGCGCACCCTCCGCGATCACCGCGCGCGGATGCACGATGGCCTCGAAGCGCTCCGGCGGCATTGCGGTGCGCGCGACGATCTGCGGCATCTTGCGGAAGCTGCCGATGCTGGAGATGCCGTTCACGAACTGGCAGCTGGGGAAATTTCCCGCCTGCGCGATGGTGCCGATCACCTTGTGGCCCGATACCACGCGGCCCTGGTTCTCCGGGATGTCGTCGAGGATGCCCTTGATGCGATAACGCGGCTGCCCGGCATTGATCGCCGCCACGGCGTCGAGGATGCCGAGCGAGTTGCCGCCTGCGCCGAGGATGATGAGGTCGATCAAGCGGCCGCCTTTCGCGCCGCGATTGCGGCGATGGTCTGGAAGAAACGTTCGGAGTATCGCGCGATGTTGCGAATCTCGTCCTGGAAGTGGGCCGATTCGCGCTCGCGCCAGCTTTCCCTGAAGGCGGGGTCACCCAACATGCGGTCAACGATCTCGACATATTCGGCGGGATTGCGCGCGCACAGCACCGGGTATTGGTCGAGCAGCTCGCGGCTCACGGTCGCCTTGCTGCCGCCGCGCTCCATCACATCGCTCCAGTACTGCATGCCGAAGACGGTGTTCTCCTCGAGGTAGGAGACCAGCGGCACGCCGGCGGCAAGCGCCTGGTAGCCGGTGATGCCGCAGCCGAAGGGAAATGTCTCGAGGAAAAGATCGAGTGCCGCGGCGTACACGGCCGTGTCGACCCAGCCCACGAAATGCGCGCGCTGCGCCAATCCACGCCCGGCGAAGAAGGCAGCGATGCCGGGGTGGAAATTGCGGCCGGTCCAGAGGTAGCCGGCGTCCGGGTGGTGCTCGAGGATCGTGGCCACCGCTTCGAGGAATGGCCGGCTGTCGATCTTCTCCTCGCGCGCGAGCGAGCCCAGCAGGATGCGATGTGGATACTTCGCCCGGATTTCGGCACGCGCCCCGGGCGTGACCACTCTGGGATCGAGGGCAAGTGGCACCGGCGCCACCTGCCACACCTGGCCGTGGAAGGTCTTCTCGCGCTCGCCCCACGAACCGTAGGTGATGTAGCCGTCAATCTCCGGCAGGCGCACCGGATGGTGCTTGAGCGACCAGAAGATCTGCACTGGCGCCACCCGCATGGCGAAGAGGAAGGTCGCGGCGATCGGCAACGAGACCCAGACCGCGCAGGCGTAACCCAGCGCATCGATGCGGCCGCGCAGCCATTTCATGCGCTCGACCATGCCCGTGTGCGGCGCGCCCGCAACCTCGGGGAACGTCTCCAGCGCAATGCCGATGCGCGCCACGCGCTGGTTGAACTCCGGGGTGCTGATCGACACCGTGAACACGCGCACCTCGAAACGGGTGCGGTCCAGATTTTCCAGCAGGCGCAGCAGCACCTCGGTGTGGCCCAGCACCGTACCGGAGTGAAAGACAAAGGCGATCTTGCGCGTATCCCGCGCGCCGGATGCCAGCGGGCGGGCGTGCCGGCGCCCCAGTGCGGCCATGGGCTCACGCCAGCGCGCGAAGGCTTGCTCGTAGTGGTCCTCGTCCTCGACCGCCTTCACGAACGCCTTGTAGATCATGAGCTCGGCCTCGAGAGCGGCTTCGGCATGGCCGACGGCGATGATGCGGCGCAGGAGGTCGGTGGTGTGGTCGAAGGCGCCGCGCGAGGCCTCCTGCATGCCCAGGCGCTGGGCGTGGAGGCCGGCCTCGGCGATGGCGGGCAGGTTGGTCGGCTGGGTGCGGTAGAGCCCTTCCAGCGTCTCGAGCACCGCTTGGGGCGTGGCCGGTGGCGGCGACGGGTT
>JBBREI010000235.1:0-3904 GCA_038203035.1 Burkholderiales bacterium | reverse complement strand
TCGGCCCACAGTACCTAGACAACTATCCCGCGAAGATCAAGGCGGTGACCACCGCCCAGGCCAATGCGGCGATGCGCAAGTACTTCTTCGCCGATCGCCTCAACCTGATCGTTTCGGGTGACATCGACAAGTTGCCGGAGTGATGTAGAAAAATGGGGACGTAGAAAAATGGGGACGGACCCTACTTATCGGACCCTGCTTATCGCCTGGCAAAAACGATAAGCAGGGTCCGTCCCCATTTTTCCATCTCGCGCGAGCGGATTGCCGCAGTGCCGGGACCCCAAAACGTGCCAAGGAGTTCGTGGAGTTCGCTACCAGGGGATCCGGCCGAACGCGGCGAGCAAGCGCTCGTACTCCAGCTGCCCGATCATCTGCGCGTCTGGATCGTTGCGCAACATCGCCATCCCGGAACCCCCGTGGACGACCCTTATCACCAGGGGAACCGGATTGCCGTGCCTCAGCAGCCCGGCATTGGGCCCCGCGCACCTCATGAACCTGCGCAGGCACGGTCGCACATCCATCCACTCGAGATCGACCGGCGCGGTGGATTCGAGCAGGTGTGCCCTGCGCCCACCCCGCAATGCGAGGCGGCCAAGCCACTCGTTGTCGAGGTGAAACCGGTAGGAAGCGTCGAATGGCCCCACGGCTTCCCACGCCGCGCGTCGCATCACCCAGCCGGAGGGAATCGGGAAGTCGTTGATCCCCAGAGTCCTGCCGGCGGCGTCGACCTGCAATTGCGTCGACGAGACGAAATCCAGCCCGTGGCGCTCCATTGCCACGAGGCTCACGTGGAGGAAGTTCGGCAGCCATTGGTCGTCGTCCTCGAGGATGGCCAGGACATCGTGGTCGAAGCGCGCCGCGGCCGCATTCAATGCGCAGGCCTGCGAGGCGCTCGCGGCTTCAACGACGGTGGCGTTGGATGGCAGGAGGAGATCGCCGGGAAGGGTCGCGCCCGGATCGACGCCGATGGATACTTCCACTCGGATCTTCAATTCGGCTGGCAACTGCTGCGCGGCAATGGACTGCAATGCGCCCTCGAGGAACAGCCGTTGCGCGCTATTGCGCTTCAGGCGCGTTGGCACCAGGACCAGCACTCTCATTGACGTTCGTCGCCTACGAGGTTGAGGGTTGCGCCAGAGTGGACGCGCAAATTGATCGGGTGGGCCCGCCTGGACTCGAACCAGGGACCAAGGGATTATGAGTCCCCTGCTCTAACCAGCTGAGCTACGGGCCCACGGAAACAACGCATAATTCTACCAAGCGCGCCGCCAATACCCGGATTCCGCATGACCGACGACTTCGATTTCACCCGCCCGACCCCCTCCGTTGCCACCACCGCGCCTCCCGTCCTGAAGGCGGTGCAGAGCCGTTTCTACAAATACGGCATCGCGGCGCAGGTGTTCAATGCGTCCGGCAAGGAAGAGAAGTTCACCGCGGGCCAGATCGTGTTCGGGGAAGACGAGAATGCCTCGAAGGGCGGCCTCTTCAAGTCGGCAAGCCGCATGTACTACATCGCCACCGGTGAAGTGGTGCTGGCGATGGGCGCCAGGACACTCGACACCGTGAAGGCGGGCGAGCTCTTCGGCGAAATGTCCGTGATCACCGGCCGGCCACGCGCCGCGTCAGCCACGGCCGGGTCCGATACCCACGCGTGGTCGATGGACGCCACGGAGCTGCAGCGCGCGCTCGCCAAGAGCCCGGAATTCGCGCTCATGATCGCCAGCGTGATGTACGACCGCCTGCGATTCATCGCCGCGCAACTGGCCGTGCGCCCCAAGGTGGCCGGCGCCGGGCCGCGCATGGCGACGGTGTTCGAGCCGCAGGTTGTCGCGCAGCTTGAATCCGCCCTTCCGCGCACCGCCACGGTCCGCTACCGGCAGGAGCAGATCATCATGAAGGAAGGCCAGGCCGGCACCTTCATGTACCTGGTGAAGTCGGGCCGCGTGGCGATCGCGGTGGGCACCAACGTGGTGGAGGTGGTGGGCCCCGGCGGCACCTTCGGCGAGATGGCGGTGGTCGACCAGTCACCGCGCACCGCGCGTGCCGGCACGCTGGAAGAATCCGAACTGCTGCAGATCGACCGCCCGTCGCTGCTCGCGGTGGTGAAGCAGGAGCCCGGGGTGGCCATGGCGCTGCTGCGCGGCATCGCCGATCGCCTGCGGCACATGAACGCGCTGCTGGCGGGCTGACCGCTTCCCCGGGGATGGGGAAATGAAAGGGCCCGCTTGCGCGGGCCCTCTTTCTAGTTCTCGCCTTCGAGGAAGCTTCGCAGCTTCTCGGAGCGCGAAGGATGCCGCAGCTTGCGCAGCGCCTTGGCTTCTATCTGGCGGATGCGCTCGCGCGTGACGTCGAACTGCTTGCCGACTTCTTCCAGCGTGTGGTCGGTGTTCATCTCGATGCCGAAGCGCATGCGCAGCACTTTTGCTTCGCGCGGCGTGAGCGAATCCAGCACGTCCTTGGTGGCTTCGCGTAGCGAGGCATACAGCGCCGAATCCGAAGGCGTGATGCCGGCCTGGTCCTCGATGAAGTCGCCCAGGTGGGAATCGTCGTCGTCCCCGATCGGCGTTTCCATCGAGATCGGTTCCTTCGAGATCTTGAGGATCTTGCGGATCTTTTCTTCCGGCATCTCCATCTTGATCGCGAGCGTCGCCGGATCCGGCTCGTTGCCGGTTTCTTGCAGGATCTGGCGCGAGATGCGGTTCATCTTGTTGATGGTCTCGATCATGTGCACCGGGATGCGGATGGTGCGCGCCTGGTCCGCGATCGAGCGGGTGATGGCCTGGCGGATCCACCACGTGGCGTAGGTCGAGAACTTGTAGCCGCGGCGGTATTCGAACTTGTCGACGGCTTTCATGAGGCCGATGTTGCCTTCCTGGATCAGGTCCAGGAACTGCAGGCCGCGATTGGTGTATTTCTTCGCGATCGAGATCACCAGGCGCAGGTTGGCCTCGATCATCTCGCGCTTGGCGCGGCGGGCCTTTGCTTCGCCCGTCGACATCTGGCGCGCGATTTCCTTCAGGTCCTTGATCGGGATGCCGACATCCTTCTGCAGGTTGATCAGGGCTTCCTGCTGCTCCATCACCGCGGGCTTGAAGCGCTCGAGCGCCTTCGCGTATGCCTTGCCCGATGCGACTTCCTCGGCGGCCCACTTCATGTTGGTTTCGTTGCCCGGGAACACCTTGATGAAGTGCGCGCGCGGCATGTTCGAGTTCTTGGTGCACAGCTCCATGATCTCGCGCTCGTGCGAGCGCACGCGCTCCACCAGGCTGCGAAGCCCGTTGCACAGGTGTTCGACCTGCTTGGCGGTGAAGCGGACCTGGAGCAGTTCCTTGGAGATGTTTTCCTGGAGGTCCTTGTATGCCCGTGAGCGGTAACCCTTCTCGCCGAGGATCTTCTTCGTCTTCTTGAAGAGCCTGCGGATCTTGTTGAAGTGGCCAAGCGCGTTCTGCTTGAGCTCCTCGAGGTCGGCGCTGGCGACCGCTTCGTCCTGGGCCTCCTGCTCTTCCTCGTCCAGTTCCTCGAGCTCTTCTTCTTCGCTGAGGTCTTCCTCGGCGCGGCCGACGTCTTCGCCTTCCTCGTCGACCAGGCCGTCAACGAGCTCGTCGATGCGCATCTCGTCTTTTTCCACGAGCTCGGACAGGCGCAGGATCTCCTCGATGGTCGTCGGGCACGACGAGATCGCGTGGATCATGTGCTTCAGGCCGTCCTCGATGCGCTTGGCGATCTCGATTTCGCCCTCGCGCGTCAGCAGCTCCACGGAACCCATCTCGCGCATGTACATGCGCACCGGGTCCGTGGTGCGGCCGAATTCGGCGTCGATGGTGGTGGAGAGCGCTTCTTCCGCCTCCTCGATCACGTCTTCCTCGGCGATCGGGGCGGGCTGGTCCGTCATCAACAGCTGTTC
>JBBREI010000234.1:0-3929 GCA_038203035.1 Burkholderiales bacterium | reverse complement strand
AGCGCCATACTATTTCGGCGAGATGTGGCCGGTGGTCTCCAACACCCAGGGCGCGCTCGCCCACGACGTGGCGCAGCGCGTCCTGAATCCGTTCGGCGAGCCCATCGAGCGGCTCTACGTGGCGGGCGAGCTGGGCAGCATCTGGGGATTCCTGTACCTGTCCGGCGGCAACCTGGCCGAATGCTTCGTGAGCGGCCGTATCGCCGGGGAGCGCGCCGCCGCGGCAGCGCCTGCAACTGCGACTTTCGAGCACCCGCACCTCAACCCAAGGAGATCGACGTGAAAAACCGCCTGAAGTCCATCCTGGCCGCAAGCCTCCTCGTCCTCGCGCCGGGTCTCTCCTTCGCGCAGGACGACTATCCCAACAAGATCATCAGGATCGTCGTTCCCTACGGCGCCGGCGGCAGCACCGACGTGCTGACGCGCATCGTGGCGCAGAAGCTCACGGAACGCCTCGGCAAGTCGGTGATCGTGGAGAACCGTGCCGGCGCCAACGGCATCATCGGCGCGGATGTGGTCGCGAAGTCCGCCCCGGACGGCTACACCTTCCTTGCCGCGAGCAACGGCCAGGTGGTGAACGTCGTCCTCAAGAGCGAAATGCCCTACGACCTGATGCGCGACCTGGTCCCCGTGGTCAACATGGCGGTGATGCCCAACGTGCTGGGCGTGCATCCGTCGCAGCCGATGAAGTCGCTGAAGGACGTGGTCGACGCCGCCAAGGCGAAGCCGGGCAGCCTCGCCTACGCCCACGCCGGCGTCGGATCCTCGCAGCACCTCGCCGGGGAGATCCTGCGCATGGCCGCCAAGATCGACATCCGCCAGGTCTCGTACAAGGGCGGCGGGCCGGCGGTCACCGACGCGCTCGGCGGCCACGTGCCGCTGATCGTCGCCGGCTTGCCGGCGATCGCGCAGCACGCGAAGTCTGGGGCGCTGCGCGCCGTGGCCATCACCGGCTCCAAGCGCTCGCCGCAGCTGCCCGACGTGCCGACGATGCAGGAGCAGGGCTACGTCAACAACGAGGTGTTCTGGATCGGGCTGGTGGCTCCGCGCGGCGTGCCGCAGGCGGTCGTCAACCGCATCAACACCGAGGTGAACGCGGTACTGAAGAGCCCCGAGGTGATGGAGCAGTTCGCGAAGCAGGGCGCGGAGACCACCGGCGGCTCGGTGCAGGAGCTCGACGCGTTCCTGCGCAAGGAGCTCGACGCCGCGGCCGGGATCGTCAAGGACGCGAACATCAAGCCGGCGGGATGAGGCGGTAGGCGAGATGCAGCTCACTGCGGAGGAGCTCGCCATGCTGCACGGGGAGCAAGGCGAGTCCCTGAAGAAGGCGATCGCCTTCCAGGTCGAGGTCGGGCGCTTCTTCGGTGCGCAGCGCCTCGTTCCCATCACCAACGCGCACGTGATGGGCGACATCGAGGTGATGGGGGACGCGGGCTTCGGATTCCTCGAGGGCTTCGCCGCGCGCAAGGCACAATGCCGCGTCCCCACCGACAGCAATGCGCGGTGCATGCATTTCGACGACAGCATCGAATGCCTGCGCCCGGACCCCGCCGAAGAGGGCAAGGAGCGGCGTGTCGTCTCGATGCTGCGCGACATGCGCATCGCCACGACCGACACGTGCATCAACTACCAGACCGTGTACCAGCCCAAGCTGGGCGAACACGTGGCCTGGGGCGATACCGGGACCGTGATCTACGCCAACTCGGTGTTCGGCGCGCGCACCAATTACGAGGGCGGATTCTCCAGCTTCGCCGCCGCGATGACCGGTCGCACGCCGGCCTACGGCTTCCACCTCGAAGAGGTGCGCCGCGGCTCCATCGCCGTCGAGCTGCGCGCGACCCTGCGCGACCTCGCCGACTGGGGCGCGGTCGGCAAGATCGTGGGCCATCCCAACCAGGACTACCTCGCCGTGCCGGTGTTCGAGGGCGTGCGCGACATGCCGCTCTCCGACGCGCTCAAGCAGCTCGGCGCCTCGCTCGCGAGCTACGGCTCGATGGCGATGTTCCACCTGGTCGGCGTCACGCCCGAGGCGCCGACCGCCGCGGCTGCCTTCGGCGGGCGCGAGGCGACGTCGAAGATCGTCATCACGGACGATGACCTCGAAGCCGTCTATCGCTCGTACCGTTTTGCCGAAGGGGCCGCGAACGTGGTGGTCTTCTCCGGCCCCCAGCTCTCGATCTTCGAGATGCAGGACCTGGCGGCCCGGTTCGCGGGCCGCAAGGTGGCCGGCGGCATGCATTGCTTCGTCACGACGAACCACGCCATCTACAGCGACGCCGAGCGCCTGGGCTACCTCGCCACACTGCGGAGCGCAGGCGTGAACGTGCTGCGGGGGGTGTGCTTCTACCTGCTGCAGCGCATGACCGACATCCGCGCGGAGAATGGCTGGACGAATCTCGTCTCCAACTCCGCCAAGCTCGTGAACACCATCACCGCGCACCGCTTCAACACGGTGCTGCGGCGCACCGCCGACTGCGTCGAGATCGCCTGCACGGGGAAACTGGCATGAGCCGCGTCATCCATGTCCTGCGCGCATGGGGCCGAAGCGTCGAGGGCGAGGCGCTCGCCATGAAGGAAGGCTTCAGCCCGCGCTACGACCTGAACCGCACGACCGGCACCATCACGCGCATCGGGCACAGCTGCGAGGGGCAGTCGATTCGCGGCCGGATCCTCGTGATCCCCACCTCGAAGGGCGGGGTTGCCGGCGGGTGGGCGTTCTACGACCTGCTCGAGAAGGGGATCGCTCCGCTCGCGCTGGTCTTCGGCAAGCTCAATCCCGTGATGGTGCAGGGTGCGATCCTTGCGGACATGCCGATCACGGAGGGCTGGACGGAAGATGCGCTCGCACTGATCCGGACCGGGGACCGCCTCCGGATCGATCCCGCAGGCAGGGAGATCACCGTTCTCTAGCCCGGAATGCGGCACGGAATCAACGCCTCGACGAACCGCCGCAGCACCGGGCGCACGCGTTTGGCGGCTCTGCCGAAGCCGGCGCGCTCGAGCGCGAATCCGAAGCCGAACCCCAGGGTAGCGGGTGTTGACCGGGTTCGCCCGGGGGCGAAATCGAGATGGATTCATGCTCGCCCCGGCGCCTCGACCGGCCTTTGACCAGGATCAAGCTCCGCGCATTCGAATGCACGAAGATGGCCTTGGGATGCTCGGGTACCGAGAGGGTAACCAATGCCGGACGTAGCGCAGCAGGCCCAGGGCTTCGAGATCGTTGCCCGGGAGGATTTCTCCGAGGCGACCTACCTCCTCGAGGTGCGCCACCCGATGATGGCGCGCGCCGCGCGCCCCGGCCAGTTCGCCATCGTGATGCAGAGCGAACACGGCGAGCGCATCCCCCTCACCCTCGCCGACTTCGATGCCGCGAAGGGCACGGTCACCTTCGTGATCCAGGCGGTGGGCAAGACCACGCGCGAGATGCAGCGCGACTGCCGCGTCGGCACGCGGCTCTACGCGGTCGTGGGCCCCATGGGCATCCCGAGCGAGCTGGGCCGCGCCCGGAAGGTCGTGTGCGTGGGCGGCGGGCTCGGTGTCGCGCCGGTCTTTCCGCAGGCGCGCGCCTGCAAGCAGGCCGGCGCCTACGTGATCGGCGTGGTCGGCTTCCGCTCGAAGGAGCTGATGTTCTGGGAGGACAAGTTCCGCGCCGTCTGCGACGAGCTGATCGTGTGCACCGACGACGGCTCCGCCGGCATCAAGGGCCTGGTGACCGCGGGCATCGCGCAGGCGCTGGCGAAACACGCCGACATCGACGAGGTGATCGCCATCGGGCCGCCGGTGATGATGAAGGGCTGCGCCGAAGCCACGCGCGAGCGCGGCATCCGCACCATGGTGAGCCTGAACCCGGTGATGGTGGACGGCACCGGGATGTGCGGCGGCTGCCGCGTGAAGGTGGGCGACGCGGTGAAGTTCGCCTGCGTCGACGG
>JBBREI010000233.1:0-3998 GCA_038203035.1 Burkholderiales bacterium | reverse complement strand
GCCCCATCGCGCGCGAAGAGGATTAAAGCATGCCCGCAATCACCCCCGGCAGCCTGATGACCCTGGAGGCCTACGCCAAGGCGCGCGAGGAATTCCGCGCCAAGGTCATCGCGCACAAGAAAAATCGCACCATCCATTTGGGCAAGCATCTGACGCTCCTGTTCGAGGACGAACTGACCATCCGCTACCAGGTGCAGGAGATGCTGCGCATCGAGAAGATCTTCGAGGAAGAAGGCATCCAGGACGAAATCGACGCCTACAACGCGCTGATTCCTGACGGGCGCAACTTCAAGGCGACGATGCTGATCGAATACGAGGACACCGAGGAGCGCCGCGTGGCCCTGGAAAAGCTCAAGGGCGTCGAGGATCGGGTGTACGTGCGCGTGGAGGGCTCGCAGCCGGTCTACGCCATCGCCGACGAGGACCTCGAGCGCGAGAACGAGCAGAAAACTTCGGCGGTGCACTTCCTGCGGTTCGAGCTCACAAAGGGGATGGCCGAGGCGCTCAAATACGGCGTCGCGCTTTCCATCGGCGTCGACCATCCCAACTATTCGGCAACACTCGATCCGATCAGCCCTCAAGCGCGGGCCGCGTTGGTGAAAGACCTCAGCTGAAACTGGTGTCAGAGACGACTTTTGCTGTTTGCGTTTCTGCGCCAACAGCAAAAGTCGTCTCTGACACCAGTTTCTGCTTCTACGCGGCGCGTGAGATCCGCAGGCTCGGAATCTTCACCGACCGTATCGCCCCGGCCAGCAGCTCGACCACGGCGGGCCGGTCGAAGGTCTGGCGCCACGCAATGGCCACCTTGCGCGAAGGCACCGGCGTCGAAAACGGAACAGCCTTCAGCAGCTTGCTGGCATAACGCGGGGTGAGCGCGCTGGAGGGCAACACGCTCACGCCCAGGCCCGACGCCACCATGTTGCGGATGGTTTCCAGCGAGCTGCCCGCGCGGCCTTCGGGCATCGCGGTGTTCGATTGTCCCGGGCAGGCCTCGAGCACCTGGTCGCGGAAGCAGTGGCCATTGTTGAGCACCAGCAGGTTTTCCTCCGACAGCTCGGAGGGCTTCACGCCCTTGCGCTGCTGCCAGCGGTGGCCTTCGGGCACTACGACGCTGAACGGCTCTTCGTACACCACCTCGGTCTTCACGCCGGGCAGCAAAAACGGCAACGCGATGATGATCACGTCGAGCTCGCCGTCGCGCAGCATCGGCGCGAGGCTGCCGGTAAGGTTTTCCTCAATCACCAGCGGCATGGCCGGGGCGCGCTTGTGCAGGATCGGTACCAGGTCCGGCAGCAAGTAGGGCCCGATGGTGGGGATCACGCCCAGGCGCAGCGCGCCGGAAAGCTGGTCCTGCCCACCGCGCGCCATCTGCTGGATCTTGCCGACTTCGTCCAGCACGCGGCGCGCCTGCTCGACGATCTGCTGTCCGCGCGGGGTGACCAGCACCTCGTTCTTGTTGCGTTCGAAGAGTTTCAGCTCCAGTTCACCCTCGAGCTTGGCGAGCGCGAGGGAGAGGGTGGGCTGGGTCACGAAACACTTGTGCGCCGCGCGCCCGAAATGGCGCTCCTGCGCCAGGGCAACAACGTATTTGAGTTCGGTCAGGGTCATGCGGGCTTTCGGGGAGGCGACTGGCTTCGATTGGGTGCGGCTATCGAAAGTATAACCACAATCAATTGGCCACTTCAATCGAAAGACACTATATTCACCGGTATACCCAATCCAATCGACACTTTACGGAGAACACACATGCTGGCCAATTCCGAAGGCAAACGCATTCCCCAGGTCACTTTCCGCACCCGCCAGGACGGCAAATGGGTGGACGTGGGCACCGACGAGATATTCAAGGACCGCACCGTGGTGGTCTTCGCACTGCCCGGCGCGTATACCCCGACCTGCTCCACCACCCACCTGCCGCGTTACAACGAACTCGCCCCGACCTTCTCGCGCCTGGGCGTCGACGAGATCGTGTGCCTGTCGGTGAACGACGGTTTCGTGATGAGCGAGTGGCAGAAGGACCAGAACGCGCCCAACATCACCTTCCTGCCCGACGGCAACGGCAAGTTCACCGAGCAGATGGGCATGCTGGTCGACAAGAGCGACCTCGGCTTCGGCAAGCGCTCGTGGCGCTATTCGATGCTGGTGCGCGACGGCGTGGTCGTCAAGCAGTTCATCGAGCCCGACAAGGAAGGCGATCCGTTCGAGGTCTCGGACGCCGACACGATGCTGGCCCACATCGCCCCGCGCGAGAAGGCGCCGGAACCGGTCGTGATCTTCAGCAAGCCCGGCTGCCCGCACTGCGCGCGCGCCAAGGAAGTGCTGGACGCCAACGGCGTGGTGTACGAGGATGTCTCTCTCGGCAAGGGCATCACCTTCTCGACCATCCGCGCGGTCTCCGGCAAGGGCACCGCACCGCAGGTCTTCATCGGCGGCAAGCTGATCGGCGGCGCCGACGAGGTCGAGGCCCATTTCGGCAAGGCACAGAAGAAGGCCGCGTAATTGCCACACCCATCCAGCGACCAAGGCACCATGAACACGAAAACCATTGAAGTCGACGTGGCCGTCATCGGGGCCGGCACGGCGGGCCTCGCGGCCTACCGCGCCGCCCGGGCGGCGGGCGCCCGCGCGGTTGTCATCGAAGGCGGCGCGTACGGCACCACCTGCGCGCGCGTCGGCTGCATGCCCTCCAAGCTGCTGATCGCGGCGGCCGAAGCGGCACATTCGGTTGAACGGGCGCCGAAGTTCGGCGTCCACGTGGACGGCGTGCTGCGGGTCGACGGCCGCCAGGTCATGGCGCGTGTGAAAGGCGAGCGCGACCGCTTCGTGGGTTTCGTGCTCGAGGGCGTGAACAACATCCCGGAAGCCGATCGCATCCGCGGCTACGCGCGCTTCGTCGACGCGCGCACCCTTGCGGTCGAGGGTGGGCCGCTGCTGAAGGCGCGATCCATCGTCATCGCCACCGGTTCGCGCCCGACGGTGCCGCCGATCCTGCGCGACCTCGGCGACCGCCTGGTCATCAACGACGACGTCTTCGGCTGGGACGACCTGCCGCGTTCGGTGGCGGTGTTCGGCCCCGGCGTGATTGGCCTGGAGATCGGCCAGTCCCTCGCGCGCCTGGGCGTGCGGGTGGTGGTGCTCGGCCGCGGTGGCCGGGTCGGCCCGATCAGCGATCCGGTGGTCCAACGCGCGGCCATCAAGGCCCTCGGCGCGCAATTCGAGCTCGACACCGATGCCCACGTGACGCGAGTGTTGCGCACGGGCGACGACGTGGAGATCGAATTCCGCGGGCCGGAAGGCGAGTTGCGCACCGAACGTTTCGACTACGTCCTGGCCGCCACCGGGCGCGTCCCCAACGTCGACCGGCTGGGCCTGGAAAACGCCGGCGTGCAGCTGGGCGCGCAGGGCGTGCCGCTGTTTGATCCCTTCACGATGCAGGCGGGGGACAGCGCGATCTTCGTGGCGGGTGACGCCAACAACGACCTGCCGCTGCTGCACGAGGCCGCTGACGAGGGCCGCATCGCCGGCGAAAACGCCGCGCGTTACCCGAAGGTGTCGCGCGGCCACCGCCGCGCGCCGCTGGGCGTCGTGTTCACGGACCCGCAGATCGCCATCATCGGGCGCGGTTACGGCGCGTTGAACGCCCATGCGCTGGCGGTGGGCGAGGTGTCGTTCGAGGACCAGGGACGCTCACGCGTGATGCTGCGCAACCACGGCCACCTGCGCGTCTACGCCGATCCGACCAACGGCCGCTTCCTCGGCGCGGAGATGGTGGGCCCGGATGCGGAACACATCGGCCACCTGCTCGCCTGGGCGCTGCAGGCCGGGATGACCGTTGCGCAGATGCTCGACATGCCGTTTTACCACCCGGTGGTGGAAGAAGGCCTGCGAACCGCGCTGCGCGACCTCGATGCGAAGATCCGCGCTTCTTCCCAGAAAGCGGCCTGAGCTTTCCTCTGCTACTTCAGGGAACGCCGATGGTCGCCGATGCCACGCCGATGGCC
>JBBREI010000232.1:0-4078 GCA_038203035.1 Burkholderiales bacterium | reverse complement strand
CGTGCCGACAAAGCCGAAGCCGCCCATGATCACGCCGATGGAGCCGACCAGGCTGGCCTTGTCGACGTAGATCCTGTCCGCGGCCACGGCGATGTAATAACCGCCCGAGGCGCAAAGGTCTTCAACCACCGCGTAAACGGGGATATCCGGGTGTTTGGCGCGCAGGCGGCGGATCTCGTCGTTCACGTAGCCCGCCTGCACGGGGCTGCCGCCGGGGCTGTTGATGCGGACCAGCACACCCGCCGTATTGCCGTCCTTGAATGCCTTGTTGAGCCCCTTGATCACCCGCTCGGCCGATGCCTTGTTGCCGCCGGCGATCACGCCTTCGATATCAATCACCGCGGTGTGGCGCCCGGTGCTCATGGACGCGGTGGTGTCCTTGTCGGGACGCCCGACCCAGCCGAGCAGCGCGGCGAGGATCAGGAATGCGAAGCCGAACCACAGCAGCTTGAAGAGCGTGCTCCACTGGCGGGCGCGCCGTTGCTCGAGGATCGCCTGCAACGCCACTTTTTCCAGCGTCGCGCGTTCCCAGTTGGGGGGACCACCTTCAGTCATGACTTGTCGGCCTCGAAGCTACGGTTGGCGGGGGTTTCGTCCAGCAGGATCACCTGGCCGTCCCGCTCCCGGATGGCCAGCGGCTCGAGGGAGGCGCCGCGGCAAGGACCGGCGACGCAATATCCACTTCCGGGCTCGAACAAGGCTCCATGTGTCGAGCAGATCAAGTATAGCCCAGACTCCTCGAAGAACTCCCCCGGCTGCCAGTCCAATTCGGTCCCCGCGTGCGGGCAGCGATTGACGTACGCACGCGCCGTGCCGCAGTAGCGCACGGCGAACGCCGGCGAGCGCGTGGCGAGCTCGAAGCGCACGCCGGGCCCGCCGTCGGCGAGTTCCGCGGAGGCGCAGATCAGCCGTTCGCCCTCAGCCACCGATGCAGCTCCTCCACCGTTGCGCACCGGGCCCGCGCCGGCCGCGTGCCGAGCAGCGCTTCGTGGTGCGCGCCGTAACTCACCGCCACCGCTTCCACGCCGGCGTTTGCAGCCAGTTCGAGGTCGTGGGTAGTGTCTCCCACCATCAGGGCGCGCCCGGCCGCCACGCCGGTGGCCTCGAGCAGCTTGAGGAGCATCCCGGGATGTGGCTTCGCGAATCCCTCATCGGCGCAACGAGTGACCTCGAACCACGGGCGCAGGCCGGTGGCATCCAGGGCGCGCTCCAGCCCGCGTCGCGCCTTGCCGGTGGCCACCGCCAGCCGAACGCCGCCGGCGTGAAGGTCCACGACCATCTCGCGGGCCCCCGCAAATAGAGGAGCCTCGTGTTCGTTCGCGAGGAAGTGGTGGCGGTATCGCTCCGAAAGGCGCGCGCGCCCGGCTTCATCGAGGCCGGGGGCCACGTGATTGAAGGTGTCGGCCATGTTCAGCCCGATCACGAAAAGCGCGTCTTCATCACAGGGGACGGGCGTGCCGATGTCGCGGCATGCGTTCTGCAGGCTGCGGCTGATGAGGCGGGTCGAGTCCATCAGGGTCCCGTCCCAATCGAAAATCACCAGGTCATAACGGGTCATGGGGGAAGGACAGGTTCCACCATCCAGCGCTTGCGGAACTCGTCGAGCTCGCGGGGAAGCGGCGCCTCCAGCGTCATCGCCGAGCCGCTGACGGGATGATCGAATCCCAGCGTGCGGGCGTGCAGGAACATGCGCTTGAGCCCACGCTTGCGAAGCGCCTTGTTGAGATCGAAGTTGCCGTATTTGTCGTCACCCAGCACCGGGTGCTTCAGGTGCGCGAGGTGCACGCGGATCTGGTGCGTGCGGCCGGTGAGCAGCTGTGCCTCAAGCAGGCTGAAGTCGGCGCCCCGATCCACGCGGCGGAAAACCGTCTCGGCCTCCTGCCCGTCGTCGGATACGCAGACGCGCTTGTCGCCCTCGGCCGTGACACGCTTGGCCAGCGAAAGGCGCACTCGCTGCACCTCGTTGCGGAAGCGCCCCTCCACACCCACCAGGTAGCGTTTGTCCATCGATCGTTCACGCATCATCTCGTGCAACACGCCGAGGCTGGCGCGTTTCTTCGCCACCAGCAGCACTCCCGAGGTCTCGCGGTCGAGGCGGTGCACGAGCTCCAGGAATTTCGCGTCGGGGCGCATCGCGCGCAGCGATTCGATCACGCCGTGGGCGACTCCGCTGCCCCCGTGCACGGCGATGCCGGCGGGCTTGTCGATCGCGAGGAACGCGTCGTCTTCGAAGATGACCGGCAGCTTGAAGTGTGGCGCCGGCAGTTTTTCCTCGCGCTCGGCAAGGCGAACCGGCGGGACGCGGATGCGGTCGCCGGCGGCGACGCGGGCGCTGGCCTCCACCCGTTTGCTGTTCACGCGGACCTCGCCGCTGCGCAGGATGCGGTAGACGAAGCTCTTCGGAACACCCTTCAGCCGCGCGAGCAGGTAGTTGTCGATGCGTTGGCCCGCTTCTTCTTCGCCCACGTCGATCCAGCGCACTGCAGCCGCCGTGGACGAACTTTCTTTGCCATCGCTCGGCATTGCCGTGTAGACTATATGTAGTTGATTTGGAAGAATTACAACGAATCGACAGACCAAGCGTCGCTGAATGACGCTCGAAGCAGGCCAACGTCGCTCGCCTGCAAACCGAAGAGCGATGGTAAACGAATCAGCGCGCTCGACGCACCACGAATTCCACGCGCTTGCCCGGCACTAGCCCGCAGGCGCCAGACGAAGAAAACCAGAAATCGTCCCTCTCGCTCACCATTCCGTGAAGCACTCAAGAACCGACTTCTGAAGTCACTCGTCATCCAGGGACGCCGGATGCTCGGGTCCCTCCTTCCGTGGCAGAGCGCGGGAGAGAAGAACGATGAAACGCATGCTGTTCAATGCGACCCAAGCGGAGGAACTCCGGGTCGCCATAGTCGACGGTCAGAAACTGATCGATCTCGACATTGAGTCCGCAGGTAAAGAGCAACGCAAGAGCAACATCTACAAGGCCGTCATCACCCGGGTGGAACCTTCCCTCGAGGCGGTTTTCGTCGATTACGGCGCCGAGCGCCATGGTTTCCTGCCCTTCAAGGAAATCGCCAAGCAGTGGATGGTGAACGACGGCGGCGAATTCGGCCGCGCCAAGATGTCGACCCACCTCAAGGTGGGCCACGACATGATCGTGCAGGTGGACAAGGACGAACGCGGCAACAAGGGCGCCGCCCTCACCACCTACATCTCGCTGGCCGGCCGCTACCTCGTGCTGATGCCCAACAACCCGCGCGGCGGCGGCGTCTCGCGCCGCATCGAGGGTGAGGACCGCACCGAGCTGCGCGAAGTGATGGACCAGCTCGAAGTCCCCGAAGGCATGAGCCTCATCGCCGGCACCGCGGGCATCGGCCGCAGCGCCGAAGAGCTGCAATGGGACCTGAACTACCTCCTCCAGCTCTGGCACGCGATCGAAAAGGCCGCCGAAGAAGAACGCGGCCCGTGCCTGATCTACCTCGAATCGAGCCTGGTGGTGCGCGCGATCCGCGACCTCTTCCAGCCCGACATCGGCGAGATCCTCATCGACACGCCGGCGATCTACGAGCAGGCGGTGTCGTTCATGAGCACCGTGATGCCGGCCAACGTCAACAAGGTGAAGCACTACCGCGACGACATCCCGCTTTTTTCGCGTTTCCAGATCGAACACCAGATCGAAAGCGCCTATCGCCGCGACGTGACGCTGCCGTCCGGCGGCGCCATCGTGATCGACCACACCGAGGCCCTGGTCTCGGTCGACGTCAACAGCGCCCGCGCCACGCGTGGCCACGACATCGAACAGACCGCGTTCAACACCAATTGCGAAGCGGCCGACGAAGTCGCCCGCCAGCTGCGCCTGCGCGATCTCGGCGGCCTCATCGTGATCGACTTCATCGACATGGAGAGCACCAAGAACCAGCGCGAGGTGGAAACCCGCCTGCGCGACGCGTTGCGCCACGATCGCGCGCGCGTGCAGGTCGGCAAGATCTCGCGCTTCGGGCTGCTGGAACTTTCCCGGCAGCGGCTGCAGCCGTCGCTCGAAGAGTCCACCCATTCACCCTGCCCGCGTTGCCACGGCACC
>JBBREI010000231.1:0-4087 GCA_038203035.1 Burkholderiales bacterium | reverse complement strand
AACAGCACCAGAACGGCGGTCAGCCGCAGGTGTTCGTTGCGATGCACCGCGATGGCCGAACCCAGCATCGCGATCCAGATGAACGAGATGGAGACCACCTCGTCGATCCAGATGATGGGCTTCGAAAACACGTAGCGCGAGGCCACGCCCACCAGCAACAGCGAGACGATGACCACCAGCAGCGCCGCGGACACGGCCTCCACCGGCTTCATCATCAGCCGGCCGGTACGCGCAAGGCCGGCCTCCCCGGGGACGGGCTGGCCCACCTCCGGGATCACGCCGGGTACTTCGGACACCTCGATGCTCAGGCCAGCTTGCCGGTCTGCTTCTCCAGCAGCGCCCAGGCCTCGTCGCCGTATTTCGCCTTCCACTCGGCGTAGAAGCCGGCGGAACGCAGCTTGGCGCGGAAGGTGTCGCTTTTCGCGGCGTTGAAGACCATGCCCTTGTCGGCCAGGTCCTTCTGCAGGTTGGCGTTGAGCGCGGCGACATCGGTGCGTTCGTTCATGCCGGCCGCGTTGATGTGTCTGGCGCAGATGGCACGCAGGTCCGGGGGCAGTTTCTCCCACGCGGCCTTGTTGGCCAGGAACCAGAAACCGTCCCACATGTGGTTGGTGAGCGAGCAGTACTTCTGCACCTCGTTCAGCTTGGCGGTGGAGATGATCGCCAGCGGGTTCTCCTGGCCGTCGACGACCTTGGTCTGCAGCGCGGAATACACCTCGGAGAAGTTGATCGAGGCGGGCGCGGCCTCCAGCGCCTTGAACATCGACGTCCACAGGGGCGAAACCGGCACGCGGATCTTGAAGCCCTTCACGTCGTCGGCGGTGACGATCGGCTTGGTGGACGACGTGATCTGGCGGAAACCGTTGTCCCAGATCCTGTCCATGACCACGAGGTTTGCCTTGCCGATCTCGCCGCGGATGTATTTGCCCAGGTCCCCGTCCATCGCCTTCCACACGGCGTCATAGTCCGGGAACGCGAAGCCGATGCCGCTGATGGAGGCCGCGGGCACCAGCGTGGAAAGGATGAGGCCCGAAAGCGTGAAGAACTGGATGCCGCCGGTGCGGATCTGGCTCAACATGTCGGTGTCGCCACCGAGCTGGTTGCTCGGGAAGATCTGGATCTCGACGCGTCCCTTGGTCTCCTTGCTGATGGCTTCGGCCATTTCCTTCGCGCGGATGTTCATCGGGTGCGTCACCGGCAGGTTGTTCGCGTATTTGTACGTGAACTCGGCCTTGCCCTGCGCGAACACGCCCGGAATGCAGCTTGCAGCGGCGCCGGCCACACCCGCTTTCACGAAGTCCCTTCTTTTCATTTCGTTTCTCCTCTCCTGGTTTTGTTCTTGACAGACGGTTTCTTGTTCTGCAACTGCGTGCGCAGCGTCGGCAACCCGACGCCCATGGATTCGAATCCGCCGTCCACCGCGATCACCTGGCCGTTGATGTAGCCGGCAGCCGGCGAGCACAGGAAACCCACGGCGGAGGCGATCTCCTCCACGGTGCCGTAGCGGTTGAGCGGGATGATGTCGTGATAGTCCTGGCGAATGGCCACCGAGTGCACCAGCTTCGACATGTCCGTATCGACCGGGCCCGGCGCCACGCAGTTGGCGCGGATGCCTTGCGTGCCGAGTTCCGCCGCGAGCTGCTTGGTGAGCTGGATGATGCCGGCCTTGCTGGTGCCGTAGGCCACGCGCAGCGTGCTGGCGCGCAGTCCCGAAATGGAGGCGATGCTGACGATCGAGCCGCCGCCGGTCTTGAGCATCACCGGCGCGCAGGCCTGCGAACAGATGAAGGCGCCGGTGAGGTTGGTGGCCAGCACGTCCTCCCATTCCTTGAGCGAGGTTTCCAGGAAGGGCTTGAACACGGCGATGCCGGCGTTGTTCACCAGCGCGTCGATGCGCCCGAAGGCCTTGACCGTCTTCGCGACGCCCTTGGCGACCTGCTTCTCCTTCGAGACATCGCAGTCGATGGCGATCGCGCGCCTGGGGTCATTGAGCCGCTTCACGGTGCGCGCGAGCTCCTTGCGGTCGCGGTCAACGAGTGCAACACGATGGCCATGGGCCAGGAACCACTCGGCGACCGCGAGGCCGATGCCTCGGGCAGCGCCGGTGACGAAAGCGACTGGAGTTGCGGAAGGGGCGCGGGGCATAGGCCGTAATTTACAGGAGTCACCCATAATGATGGGCATGACCCCCGGGGACATGGACCTGGCCACCGCCGCCCGCACGCCGAACCGCGCGCGGCTGCAGGCCATCCTCGAGAAACGCTACAGCCCGCGCCTGCACATGGCGCTGATCCTGACGGCGAGCGGTTTCATCAGCATGGTAGTCAGCTGGGCGCTGTTGACCTTCGGCGTCGACTCGATGCTGGCGCGTTATCCGGTCGCCATTTCGGCTTCCTACGGCATGTTCCTCTTCGGCGTCTGGGTCTGGCTGCGGCTGATGGGCCTGCGCGAAAGCCTGGGTATCCTCGACGGATCCGGCCCGGACGTTGGCGGCGACAACAACGCGCGCATCCTGATGGCGGAGCCTCGCGGTGGCGGCGGCAACTTCGATGGCGGCGGCGCCAGTGCCGCATGGGCGCAAACCACGCCTGCGAAGGTCGCGGTGCCCCGCGGTGGTGGCGGCAGCAAGGGCGGCAGCTTCTTCGACGGCTTCGACCTCGACGGCGACGGCCTGGCGCTGGTGATCCTCGCGCTGCTGCTGGTGCTGGCAATCCTCTTCAGCAGCGGGTATCTCGTTTTCTACGCGCCCGAAGTGCTGGCGGAAGCCGCCTTCGGCGCGGCGCTTGCGGGATCGCTCGCCCGGCGCACGGCGAAGGAAAGCGCGGACGGCTGGATCTACGGCGTGGTGAAGAAGACCTGGGGGCCCTACGCGATCGTGCTGGTGCTGGCGTTGACCTTCGCGGGTTTCGCGGCGTACAAATTCCCGCAGGCGAAAACCTTCAAGCAGGCCATCGCGATGGCGACGAAGGCCTAGGCGGCCCTGCCGCTGTCCGGGCCCAGCGCGCGGAGCTTGGTGGCGACGAAGCACCGGGAAATTTCAAACCGCGGCCGGAGCTTCTGCACGCGTCCAGCTGCCGGTGCCCGACTCGGTGTCGCCGACGAGGTCGAAGCGGTCCGCACACTGCGTGCATTCGAAAAGATAGTGGATCGAGGAGGGGCTGCCGCCGGCGTCAAAGACCGATCGCAACGCCTCCTGCTCGGCATCCGTGAGGTTGGCGAAATCGACGCGCTTGAGCACGCCGCGCTCCATTTCGCCGGCCGCTGTCTGCACCGCGTGCACCAGGTCCGCGGCGTCGCGGAACTGGTGGGTGGTGAGGTCGGCGCACTCTTCGCAGGGCACGGCGCCGCCTAGATCCTGTGGCGCCCGTCGACGAACACGACGGGGACCCTCTCGAGGTCGATACCGCAGCGGCAGCTGCCCTTGTGTTCCATGACGTGCTCCTCGTCGCGTTCGCAGGCCCCCATTATCTTTCATATCGTGGTGTCAAAGATTCTTGACATCATGGTGGATGTCCAGTATCTTTGACATATTGCCTTTTCGAGACCCATTGCGGGAGACACGGATGAATGCTTCGTTCGAGGAAAAAAGCGCCTGGATCCAGTTGGTGAGCCTGGTGGTGGTGCTTGGAGGTTATTTCGTCACGGCGGCGCAGATGCTGGCCCAAGGCATCACGGTCGTGATGGCATATGCCGGCGTATTCATCGGCTCCGTGGTAATGCTGGTGATCGTGCTCGTGGTAGGCCACACGGTGGTCGCGATCTTCGGCGGCTCGGAGAAGCGCGATGAGCGCGACAAGCTGATCGAGTGGCGCGCCGAAGGCCATTCGTCGTGGATCCTGGCCGCCGGCGTTTTCATCGCCGTGACCGGATTGGTGTTGTCGTTCGAGAACGTGTGGATCGCCAACCTGCTGATTTTCTCGCTGCTGCTCTCGGAAGTCGCCAAGCTGGTGCTGCAGATCGTCTACTACCGCCGGGGTTTCTGAGTGGCGCGCGCGAAGCGCACGATCCAGAACCAGATCCGCGCGCTCCGGCAGCAGCACGGCGAGATGACGCAGCAGGAACTCGCGAATCACATCGGCCTCACGCG
>JBBREI010000230.1:0-4180 GCA_038203035.1 Burkholderiales bacterium | reverse complement strand
GACCATGGCGGGGCTCAGCGCGCCGTGCGGATTGTGGCAATCCGAGCAGGTGACCTTGCCTTCGACGATCGGGTGGTGCGAGGGCTTGTTCACGGCGTTGCGCACCTGCTTGTGGCAGGTGCCGCAGGTGTCGGCCTCGAGGACGCGCGCGGTTGTGGTGAACGGCGACACGGCGAGCTTGCCGCCCTTGCCGTGGATGTTGTGGCAGTTGGTGCAGGACACCTCGTTCTTGGCGTGTTTGCCCGACTCCCAGAAGGCGAGGTGGCGGCTACCCGAGTGGCAGGTCATGCAGACCGCGTCTTTTTCAGCCGCAGTCGCGGTCTTGGCCATCTTGTTGGCCATCTTGTTCTTTATCGGATCCTGGAGGTGCGCCTTCGCGTCGCCGTGGCACGACTGGCACATGCTGCCCGCGGCGTCGTTCTTCGAGCCGTGGTGCGACGACGCGATCGAAGCGTGGGACGCCTCGTGGCAGTTGGCGCAGATTGGGGTCTCGGCGGGGCGCTGCGCGATTGCGTTCGGCGCCAGAAGTGCTGCGGCCAATGCGACCGCTGCGGTGGCAATGCAGGACTGGAATCGCATTCGCACTCCCCTTTGTTTTTCGTGGTGGTGCGTACCCAGCCAGACCGCCACGCTGCTGCCGGCGGGGCCAGAGTCGGACTTGGGTGATCCTGCCCCGAGCTGGCGCGTGGATCTTTGATCTACGTCAAAGGACACTGGCGTGGCCTTCATCGCGCTCGGCAAGCCGCGGGTGCGCCGCGGCCTGGGCGGCGACATGACGGCAAAGGGCGTGGACGACAGGCTGATTTGAGGGGGCGGCGTGAAGAACCGGGAGCTGCCCGGGCGGCCCACCACGGTGCCGTGGGGGACGTAGTGCCCGCTGGAGCGCCATCCCTCGCAATCGTCCAACAAAGGGAATTGGACGATGGTGCTGCGAAGCAATTTGAGTATTGGTCGGGGCGAGAGGATTCGAACCTCCGACCCCCTGCACCCCATGCAGGTGCGCTACCAAGCTGCGCTACGCCCCGACCGAGCCTCGGATTATAGCGGAATTGGCCCGCTGCCCGGCGCCACCCCAGGGGAGAGGGGCATCTTTTTCAGCGCTCCAGCATCTTGAGGATGCTCTTGAGCTCCTTGCGGATGTTGCCGGGCGAAATGGGCTGGGGAACCGTCATGGTCTTGGTGCCGGAACCCGGGGCAATGCTGCCGGCGGGCTCTTCCAGCCGGTTGCGGGCGCCGTTGATGGTGAAGCCGTGTTCGTAAAGCAATTCGCGGATACGGCGGATGAGAAGCACCTCGTGGTGCTGGTAGTAGCGGCGGTTGCCCCGGCGCTTCAGGGGTTTGAGCTGCGTGAATTCCTGCTCCCAGTAACGGAGCACGTGCGGCTTCACCCCGCACAATTCGCTTACTTCGCCGATGGTGAAATAGCGCTTGGCGGGGATGGCCGGAAGTTCAGTCGTCGCCCGGTTCTCCATGCCCATTGAAAGACTTCTCCACCAGGCTCTTAAGCTTCTGGCTTGCATGAAAGGTCACGACCCGCCGCGCGGTGATGGGGATTTCCTCTCCCGTCTTCGGATTGCGTCCCGGGCGCTGCGGCTTCTTCCTCAGCTGGAAGTTGCCAAAGCCCGAAAGTTTCACCATCTCACCCCTTTCCAGGGCGATACGGATCTCCTCGAAGAAGGACTCGACCATGTCCTTGGCTTCTCGCTTGTTAAGCCCGACCTTTTCGAACATCAGGTCCGCGAGCTCGGCCTTGGTGAGGGTAACTTTGTCTTTCACGTGCGCGGCTTGGCTTGGAATTTTTGGGTCAGCTGCTCGCGAATGGAGGTGACAACTTCCTCCACTTCGGAATCTGTCAAAGTCCTGTCAGTATCCTGCATAACTATACGTAGGGCAAGGCTTTTTTTGCCGGCGTCGACCCCTTTGCCGCGGTATTGATCGAACACTTCGACCTCCCTTACAAAGGCCGGGACGGCGCCCCGGACCGCCGCCAGCAGGGCCCCGACCGGGGTCGCTTCGTCTACGGTAAAGGCGTAATCGCGGCGCACGGCGGGCATGCGCGACAGGCCCGAGAACCGCGGCAGGCCACCGGCCAGCAACGGATCGGTGAGCAGTTCGAAGGCAACCGCGGGCGTGGCCAGCTCGAACTGCTGCTGCAGGCGGGGGTGTACCTCGCCCACGAAGCCGATGGCCTTGCCTGCCAGCCGGATTTCCGCCGAGCGCCCGGGGTGGAAGGCGGGGTGGCTCGCAGGCAGGAATTCCAGCTCGCGGTTGCCGGCCAGCGCCTCTACGTCGCCCTTCAGGTCGTAGAAGTCGACGGGAGCGCCCGTTTCGGCCCATTGTTCGGGCCAGCGCGTGCCGTAGGCGAGGCCCGCGATGCGGTCCGGCTGCGCGGCGGTGCTTGGTTCGTCGCTCTCGAAGCAGCGCCCGATCTCGAACAGGCGCACGCGCGGCTCGCCGCGGTTGAGGTTCGAGCGCAGCGTCTGCATGAGGCCTCCCAGCAGCGTGGTGCGCATCACACTCAGGTGGCTCGCGATCGGGTTCGCCAGGCGCACCGGCCTTTCGTTGCCCGCGAAATCACGCTCGGAGCCGGCGGATACGAAGCTGTAGTTGATGACTTCCTGGTAGCCGAGCGCGGCAAGCTGGTGGCGCAGGTCGAAGCGGGTGCGCTCGCCTTCTGAAATCCGCGTCATCGAAACACTGGAACGCGGCGCAATGGCCGGCACGTGTTCGTAGCCGTGGATGCGGGCGATCTCCTCGATGAAGTCTTCCTCGATCTCGAGGTCGAAGCGCCAGCTGGGCGCCGTGGCCTTGATCGGGTCCGATCCCTCGGGGGCGCAGCACAGCCGCGCAAGGATGTCCCTTACCTCGGCATCGGCCACCGGATAACCCAGCAACAAACGCGCGCGCGCCGGGCGCAGCGCAACGGCGGCATGCGCCGGCATCTCGCCCAGCGCGTGGCAGAGCGGTCCGGCCTGGCCGCCGCACACTTCCAGCGTGAGCGCGCTGGCGCGCTCGATCGCCGCGCGAGCGCCCTGCGGATCGACGCCGCGCTCGAAGCGATAGGCCGCGTCGCTGGTCAGGCCGAGCTCGCGCGTCCTGCCCTGGACCGCGGGCGGCGCGAAATACGCGGCCTCGAAGAAAACTTCGGTGGTCGACGCACCCACCATCGTGTCGAATCCGCCCATCACGCCGCCCAGGGCCACCGGGCCGGAATCGTCGGTGATGGCGAGCAGGCCGGCGCGGAACTCCACGACCTGCTCATTGAGGAGCTTCACGCGCTCGCCCGCCTTCATCAGGCGCACGCCGATCGCGCCCTTGAGCCTGGCATTGTCGAAGGCATGCATCGGCTGGCCACGCTCGATCATCACGTAGTTGGTGATGTCGACCAGCGCGCTGATGGAACGCAGGCCCGCGCGCTCCAGGCGGCGGACCATCCAGTCAGGAGTCTTCGCTTTCGCATCGATGCCACGGATCACGCGGCCGAAATACTGGCCACACGCCTTGCCTTCGGAAATGGTGATGGCGCGCGTATCGGTGATGGTGGCCGCAACCGCGGGCGCTTACGGCGCGAGCAGCTTCGCATTCAAGACCGCCGCGGCGTCGCGCGCGATGCCGAGCATCGACAGGCAGTCGCCCCGATTGGGCGTGAGCTTGAGGGTGAGGTACGTGTCGTCGAGCGCGAGCAACTGGCGCACATCCTGGCCGACCGGCGCGCCGTCATCGAGAACCAGCAATCCGCCATGGTCGTCGGACAGGCCGAGCTCGCGCGCCGAGCACAACATGCCGTTCGATTCCACGCCGCGCAGCCTGGCCTTCCTGATCTCGAAGGGCTTGCGGTCCGCCCCAGGCGCAAGCCTGGCGCCGATCACCGCGCAAGGCACCTTCTGCCCGGCCGCGACATTGGGCGCGCCGCAGACGATGGTCAGCAGCTCGCCCGTACCCGCGTCGACCTCGGTCACGCGCAGCTTGTCGGCGTCGGGATGCGGGTTCACGGTCTTTACATGGCCCACAACGATGCCGGTGAAATCGCCGGCGACCGGATGGATCTCCTCGACCTCGAGGCCCGCCATGGTGAGGCGGTGCGCGAGCTCCTTCACCGGCAGGTCGGTCGCAACCAGCTCGCGCAGCCACTGCACCGAGACCTTCATCGGAATTGCTCCAGGAACTTGAGGACGTTCTC
>JBBREI010000229.1:0-4182 GCA_038203035.1 Burkholderiales bacterium | reverse complement strand
CCAGGAACGCCTCACCGAACAGATCTCGCAGGCCGTCCTCGAAACCGTTGGCGCCTCCGGCGTCGGCGTGATGATCGAGGCGCGCCACCTCTGCATGATGATGCGCGGCGTGCAGAAGCAGAATTCCACCATGGTCACCTCCTCGGTGCTGGGCGTCTTCCGCGACAACGTGGCCACGCGGGAGGAGTTCCTCTCGCTGGTGGGCAGGTCGTGATCCTGGGGGGCATGCCCGATTCGCCGTACACGCCTCCGGGCGGTGCCGCTGGATTAAGGTGAACCTCTCCCGCATCCTCTCGCTCGCCGACTTCGAAGCCGCCGCCCGCCGCCACCTGCCGGGGCCGGTGTTCGCCTACGTTTCCGGCGGCGTCGAAGAAAACATCTCGCGCGACGACAATCGCCGTGCCTTCGACGAAATCGGCTTCGTCCCCCGCGTTCTCGTGGGCACGTCGGACCGCACCACCGCCACCGAGCTCTTCGGGCACCGGTATTCGGCGCCGTTCGGCATCGCCCCGATGGGCCTTTCCGCGCTTTCCGCCTATCGTGGCGACATCGTGCAGGCGCATGGCGCCCAGGCGGCGAACATCCCGATGATCATGTCGGGCACCTCGCTCATCCGCCTGGAAGACGTCTGTGCCGCCTGCCCGGGCGCGTGGTTCCAGGCGTACCTGCCGGGCGAACCCGATCGCATCGGCAAGCTCGTCGACCGCATCGAGGCGGCGGGATTCGCGACGCTGGTGGTGACGGTTGATGTGAGCGTGCTCTCCAATCGCGAGAACAACATCCGGGCGGGGTTCTCCACGCCATTGCGCCCGAGCCTGCGCCTGGCCTGGGACGGCATCACCCACCCGCGCTGGTCCATCGGCACTTTCCTGCGCACGCTGGTCAACCACGGCGTCCCGCATTTCGAGAATTCCTACGCGGAGCGCGGCGTGCCGATCATCGCGCGCAACGTGGAACGCGATTTCTCGAAGCGCGACCACCTCGACTGGAAACACATCGAGGCGATCCGCGCGCGCTGGAAGGGGCGCCTGGTGCTCAAGGGCGTGATGGCGGCGCAGGATGCGCGCATCGCACGTGAAAGCGGCATCGATGGCGTGATTGTCTCGAACCACGGCGGCCGGCAGCTCGACGGCACGGTTTCGCCGCTGCGCGTGTTACCCGAAGTGGCGGCGATCGCGGGGCCGATGACGGTGATGATGGACAGCGGCGTACGGCGCGGCACCGACGTGCTCAAGGCGTTGGCGCTGGGCGCGCGGTTCGTTTTCGTCGGACGGCCGTTCAACTATGCGGCGAGTGTTGCGGGCGAAGCGGGTGTCGCACACGTCTTCAACATCCTGCAGGGCGAGGTCTACCGCAACATGGCGCTGCTGGGAATCCGGTCGACGGGCGAGATGACACCGCAGCTGTTGAAACAGGAAAATCCGGGACGCACCCTACTTGATTCCAGCGGAATCAAGTAGGGTGCGTCCCGGGTTTTCGTTCCGCCTGGCGGAAAGTCGTCTCTGACACCAGTTTCTAGTCGATCGTCCGCGGCACTTCCGCGGCCTGCGCGATGATGTCGAAGGACTTCAAACGGTCGGCGGGATCGTAGGCATCGGACGCCACGATCAGCTCGTCGGCCTGGGTGGCGTCGATGATCTGCTGCAGGCCGTCCTTCACGCGCGCAGGTCCCCCGACCACCATCAGCGCCATGCGTTCGGCCATCGCGTATTGCTCCGCGGGCGTCCAGATGCCGTCCATGCTTTTTACCGGCGGCAACAGCGCGGCGCGTTGCCCGCGCACGATCCCGAGCGAGCGCTGGTACATGGAGGTCGCGAGGAACTGCGCATGTTCGTCGGATTCCGCGGCCATCGCGGGCACGCCGACCATGACGTGTGGCTGGTCGAGCGCGGCGGAAGGCTTGAATTCGCTCCGGTAGATCGCAAGCGCCTCCATCAGGTCGCCGGGCGCGAAGTGCGAAGCGAAGGCATAGGGCCGGCCGATGGCGGCGGCCAGGTGCGCGCTGTAGGTCGAGGAGCCGAGGATCCAGATCGGGATGTCGAGCCCCGCGCCCGGGATCGCTTTTACGCGCTGGCCCGGCGCGGCGGGCGCGAAATACGACGCCAGCTCGGCCACTTCCTGGTCGAAGTCCGCGCCGGTGGAATGCCGCCGCAGCGCGCGCATCGTGAGCGGGTCGGTGCCGGGGGCGCGGCCAAGGCCCAGGTCGATGCGTTTTTCGTAGATCGATTCGAGCGTGCCGATCTGCTCGGCCACGATGAAGGGCGCGTGGTTCGGCAGCATGATGCCGCCGGAGCCGATGCGGATGGTGGAGGTCGCCTCGGCGAGGTATCCCATCAACACCACGGTGGCGGAACTGGCAATGCCGTCGAGGTTGTGGTGTTCCGCGACCCAGTAGCGGCGATAACCCCAGCGCTCGGCCGACTGCGCCAGGCGTCGCGAGTTGCGGAAGGCTTCACCCACCGCGGTGCCTTCGGCGTAGGTGACGAGGTCGAGGACCGAAAGCGGCGTGGTGGCGAGTTTTTTCATGGAGGACAGGCGCGTTCGCCCCAGATGGTGGTTTCATCGAAGTCGAGCTCGGCGAAATCCCGCGCGCGCAACACGTCTTCGGCGTTGCAGAAGAATTCGTCCAGCTGCGGCGGACCCGCATGGCTGCGCTCGAACATCTCGAAGTAGTACCAGTCGACCGTGAGGATGTGGTTGAGCGTGGCCTTGATCGAGGGAAAGAAGCTCACGCGCGGGGCGACGAAGTCCTCCTGCGAAAGCGCGCAGCACGCGCGCAGCAGGCGGTGGTTGGCCCAGGCGTTCTGGGAGGCCTCGGTGAGGAAGTGATGGGCAAGGGAGGTAGGCGACATGGCCCGCATATTATGGGTGTTGGTGGGCGGGATCGGGACCATCCTGGGGGTGGGCCCCAGGGAAAAAGGCAGCCCGCAGGCTGCCTTTTTTTGTGAAGCGGGCGAAACTCAGGGCATCGGCTTGATCGCGGTGGCCTGTTTGCCTTTCGGGCCATCCTTGATCTCGAACTCGACCTTCTGGTTTTCCTTCAGCGTCTTGAAGCCGCTGCCCTGGATTTCGGAGAAGTGGGCGAAGAGGTCCTCTCCACCGCCGTCGGGCTTGATGAAGCCGAAACCCTTGGAGTCATTGAACCACTTCACGATACCGGTGCTCATTGCGTGTTCCTTTCGATAAAGACCCGGAAAACCCCCGGGACCGGGGCCAGCGAACTGAAGGAACCGCAAGACCGAACTGAAGTGGTGCGCCGGCCGGGCCAGCGAGCCGTAGTTACTGCTTACAAGTACCTCTTCACTGCGGGGACGATTATAACATCCGCCCCCTCTGCGACAGTGGTCCTTCCGGCTCATTCAGCCGCGCTTCCTGCGGTCTTCCTCCTCCTGGCAGGCCTTCATGCGGGCGCGGAATGCGGTCCAGTCGCGCGGGCCCTCGACGAAGCGTTTCTGCAGGTTCTCCAGAACCGCCGCCCAGGCCTTGTCGAAGTAGTCGTGGGCCTGGTCCCATTGCCCACCGTCGCCCCAGCCGCTGTGGTGCAACCGCACCACGGTGGCGTTGCCCGCGGGCTGCAGGCGGACCGTCACGAAGGTGCGCTGTGCTCGCGCCTCGGGCAGGTGCGGCCGGCGCGTTCCAGGTGAACGAGATCAGCTTGAGCTCCTGTACCGCCATCACGCGCATGTCGTCGGCGCCCTTGGAGCCCGGGGGGCATAGGGATTGATGTGGATGCGGAAGGCGCCTTCAGGGCGCGGATCGACAGCAGCAGTTTCTTCATGGCCATCCTCAGCGCTTGTCCAGGGGCCAGTGCCCGGTCTTGGTCTTGCCGGGCAGCATGAACTCGAGCGCGCCCATCATCGAATACATGAGGCGTGTCATGAAGGGCGGCCTGCCGGTCTCGACGATCGCCTTCAGGTTGTCGAGGATGAACTGCCCGCCGCCGCTCATGCCCTTCGAGGTCCTGGTGTCCAGCGGCATGTCGTCGACCGTGAGCGTGACCTCGATGCCGCCGGTGACGGGCTTCTCGATCCGGTATTTCAATCGCGCCAGCCCGCCGGCCCAGTAGGCGCTGTATTCAGTGGTCCACCGGTCGTGGATCATGTGGATCGGCACCGGGTTGAAGTAGAGCAGGCGCTCGCGCCCCACCTTCTCCGAGAGCACGAGGTTCGCGGCCTCGAGGAT
>JBBREI010000228.1:0-4184 GCA_038203035.1 Burkholderiales bacterium | reverse complement strand
CTCGCAAAGGCGCGGCAGGTACATCATGAAGGTGTTTTCGAACTGCCCGAGCATGTCTTTCTGGACCTGCTCGAAACCGTCGAAATTCTTGTCCTTGCTGCGCTTGGAAAACTCGCCGCCGAGGATTTCTTCCCAGTTCGGTCCCCAGACGATCTTGTCCATCTGCTTGCCGGTGATCAGGCTGCGCGGGCGCGCCGTCGGCGTCGCCTTCATCTCGGGCGCCGACTGCAGGTGGCCGTAGTCGAAGGTGAAGGGCTCGTAGTAGTCGTCGATCTCGGGCAGGTTGGGGTTGGCGAAGATGCGCATCAGCAGCTTCCACTTGCCGCCCTGGCGCGGCACGATCGAGCCGTCCGCCCGGCGCACCCAGCCGCCGTTCCACTTGTCCTGGTTCTCCCACTCCTTCGGGTAGCCGATGCCGGGCTTGGTCTCGACGTTGTTGAACCAGGCGTACTCCATGCCCGGGCGGCTGGTCCAGACGTTCTTGCAAGTGACGGAACACGTGTGGCAGCCGATGCACTTGTCGAGGTTCAGCACCATGCCGACCTGGGCGCGGATCTTCATGCGACTTCTCCCTGGGCCTGGACGGGGACGATCAGTTCGTTGGCGACCGGGGTGTCGAGCCAGTCCACCTTGTTCATCCTGCGCACCACGACGAACTCGTCGCGGTTGGTGCCGATGGTCCCGTAGTAGTTGAAGCCGTAACTCAGCTGCGCGTAGCCGCCGATCATGTGCGTGGGCTTGAGCACGATGCGGGTCACCGAGTTGTGGATGCCGCCGCGCGCACCGGTGATTTCCGAGCCCGGGGTGTTCACGATCTTCTCCTGCGCGTGGTACATCATCACCATGCCGTTCTTCACCCGCTGGCTCACCACCGCGCGCGCGGCGATGGCGCCGTTCACGTTGAAGAGCTCGATCCAGTCGTTGTCGACGATGCCCGCGCGCTTCGCGTCGTCCTCGCTCAGCCACACGCACGGCCCGCCGCGGCTGAGCGTGAGCATCAGCAGGTTGTCCGTATAGGTGCTGTGGATGCCCCACTTCTGGTGCGGCGTGATGAAGTTGAGCGCGATCTCGGGGTTGCCGTTGGGCTTGACGCCCAGGATCCCGGCCGTGGTCTTCAGGTCCACCGGCGGGCGGTAGCTCGAGAAGCCCTCGCCGAAGGCGATCATCCAGGCGTGGTCGAGGTAGAACTGCTGGCGCCCGGTGAGGGTGCGCCAGGGAATCAGCTCGTGCACGTTGGTGTAGCCCGCGTTGTACGACACCGTCTCGCTCTCGATGCCGCTCCAGGTGGGCGAACTGATGATCTTGCGCGGCTGTGCCTGGATGTCGCGGAAGCGGATCTTCTCGTCCTCGCGGTGGATCGCCAGATGCGTGTGGTCGATGCCGGTCTGCTTGCCCAGGGCTTGCCAGGCCTTCACGGCGACATGGCCGTTGGTCTCGGGGGCGAGCATCAGCACCACCTCGGCGGCGTCGATGTCGGACTCGATCCGGGGCATGCCGCGGGTCGGGCCATCGGCCGTCACCAGGCCGCTCAGCTCGCCCAGCTGCCTCACCTCGGTTTGCGTATTCCAGGAAATGCCCTTGCCGCCATTGCCGGCCTTGGCCATCAGGGGCCCGAGCGCGGTGAAACGCTTGTAGACATTGGGGTAGTCGCGCTCGACCACCTGGATGTTGGGCGCGGTCTTGCCGGGGACCAGGTCGCACTCGCCGCGCTTCCAGTCGCGGACCTCGAAGGGCTGGGCCAGCTCCGAGGGGCTGTCGTGCATGAGCGGGGTGAGGACCACCTCGCGCTCCACGCCCAGGTGGCCGACGCAGACTTCGCTGAACTTCTTCGCGAAGCCCTTGTAGATCTCCCAGTCGCTGCGCGATTGCCAGCACGGGTCCACCGCGGTCGACAGCGGGTGGATGAAGGGATGCATGTCGCTCGTGTTGAGGTCGTTCTTCTCGTACCACGTGGCGGTGGGCAGCACGATGTCGCTGTAGAGGCAGGTGGTGCTCATGCGGAAGTCGAGCGTGACCAGCAGGTCGAGCTTGCCCTCCGGCGCCTTGTCGTGCCAGGCGACTTCCGCCGGCCGGGCGTCGTCCGCGCCCAGGTCCTTGCCCTGCACGCCGTTGCTCGTGCCCAGGAGGTGCTTGAGGAAGTATTCGTGGCCCTTGCCCGAGGAGCCCAGCAGATTGGAGCGCCACACGAACAGGTTGCGCGGCCAGTTGTCCGGGTGATCCGGATCGGTGCAGCTCATCTTGAGCGTGCCGTCCTTGAGGCCCTTGACCGTGTAGTCCTTCGGGTCGACGCCGGCGGCCAGCGCATCGCGAACCACTTGCAGGGGATTGACCTGCAGTTGCGGGGCCGAGGGCAGCCAGCCCATGCGCTCGGCGCGCACGTTGTAGTCGATCATGCTGCCGCCGTAGAGCTTCTTGTCGGCGAGCGGCGAGAGCACCTCTTCCATGCCGAGCTTTTCGTAGCGCCACTGGTCGGTGTGGGCGTAGAAGAAGCTGGTGCTGTTCATCTGCCTCGGCGGGCGGATCCAGTCCAGGGCGAAGGCCAGGGCCGTCCAGCCGGTCTGCGGGCGCAGCTTCTCCTGGCCCACGTAGTGCGCCCAGCCGCCGCCGCTCTGGCCGACGCAGCCGCACAGCATCAGCATGTTGATGACGCCGCGGTAGTTCATGTCGCTGTGGTACCAGTGGTTCATCGCCGCGCCGATGATCACCATCGACTTGCCCTGCGTCTTGTGCGCGTTCTCGGCGAACTGGCGCGCCACGGTGATCAGTTGCGCCCGTGGCGTGCCGGTGATGCGCTCCTGCCAGGCGGGCGTGTAGGGCGTGTCGTCGTCGAAATCGCGCGCGGCCATCTCGCCGGGCAACCCGCGGGCAACGCCGTAGTTGGCCACCTGGAGGTCGAAGACGGTGGCGACCAGCGCCTCGCCGCCCGCGCCCAACGCGATGCGGGCGACGGGCACGGTGCGCACCAGCACATCGGCCTGGACGTTGTTGGGGAAATTCTCGCTCACGATGCCGCCGAAGTAGGGAAAGCCGACCTTGGCGGTCTGTGGCCCCGGGCCCGCGCCTTCCAGCAGCGAGAGCTTCAGCTTCACGGCCTGGCCGTCGCGCGCTTCCTTCGCCTCCAGGTTCCACTGGCCCGCGTCGGCGCGGCCCTCGGGACCCCAGCGAAAGCCGATCGCGCCCTGGGGCAGCACCAGCGTGCCGTCCTCGTTGAAGGCGACGGTCTTCCACTCCGGGTTATTCGCCTGGCCGAACTTGCCCTCGATGTCGGAGGCGCGCACGTAGCGGTCGGGCACCAGCACCACTTCGCCCCCGGGCAGCGTGTGCTCCTTGAGCATCACCAGCATCGGCATGTCGGTGTAGCGGCGCACGTAGTCGTCGAAGTACGCGCTGCGCCGCCCGCCCTCGCCGGGGAAGTAGAACTCCTTCAGGATCACGTGGCCCATGGCCATCGCCACGGCGGCGTCGGTGCCCTGCTTCGGGTTCATCCAGATGTCGGCGAGTTTCGCGACCTCGGAGTAATCGGGCGTGACCGCGACCGTCTTCGCGCCCTTGTAGCGGACCTCGGTGAAGAAGTGCGCATCCGGCGTGCGCGTCTGGGGCACGTTGGAGCCCCAGGCGATGATGAAGGTGGAGTTGAACCAGTCGGCCGACTCGGGCACGTCGGTCTGCTCGCCCCAGACCTGGGGGCTCGCGGGCGGCAGGTCGCAGTACCAGTCGTAGAAGCTCATGCACACGCCGCCGATGAGGCTCAGGTAGCGCGAGCCCGCCGCATAACTCACCATCGACATCGCCGGGATGGGCGAGAAGCCGACGACCCGGTCCGGGCCGTGTTTCTTGATGGTGTGCACGTTGGCCGCGGCCACGATCTCGTCGACCTCGTCCCAGCTCGAGCGTACGAAGCCGCCCAGGCCGCGCACCTTCTGGTAGTCGCGCCGCGCCGCCTCGTCGCCGACGATCGACGCCCAGGCCTCGACCGGCTCGTGCGCCAGGCGCGCCTCGCGCCAGCGCTTGAGCAGGCGCCCGCGAACCATCGGGTACTTCACGCGGTTGGCGCTGTAGAGGTACCAGCTGTAGCTGGCACCCCGCGAGCAGCCGCGCGGCTCGTGGTTGGGCATGTCCCAGCGCGTGCGCGGGTAGTCCGTCTGCTGCGTCTCCCACGTGACGATGCCGCCCTTCACGTAGAT
>JBBREI010000227.1:0-4198 GCA_038203035.1 Burkholderiales bacterium | reverse complement strand
GCGTATGCCCTCGGCAACGTCCGCGCCCACGGCGTTGACGAACTTGCCCTCGGAGTCGGCGGCGATGGACAGCGCCACCACCTTGCTGTCGAAGCCGCCGCGGTAGACCTCGCGCATGATCGAGACGAAGTCGGGCAGCAGGCCGAAGCAGTACACCGCCTCGGGCTTCTTGCCGAAGACACGCTGGACCTCGGCGCGGTACGACGGCTGCTCGGGGTTGTAGACCAGCGAGTCGACGACCGTGCGTCCCAGGGCCCTCATGCGCTCCTCGAAGACCCGCATGATGGGCAGCACGAAGGCGTTCTGCAGCCCCATCACGCCGACCGACTTGAAGCCCAGGCGCTGCTCGGTCGCACGGCTGATCACGATCCCCCAGTCGGTGGCCTTCATCTGGAAGCGCCAGACGTAGCCTTCGGTGTCGCCCTCGGTGATGGCGTTGGCCGCGCTCGACACCATGAGCACGACCTTGTTCTGGATCGCGATCGGGCGCGACGACATGCCTTCGGGCGTGCCCCAGTAGCCGACCAGCGACTGGCAGCGGTGCACGTTGATGAACTTCTGCGACAGGTTGGCCGCCACCGAAGCACTCGATTCCGAGTCCTCGACGATGAGCTCCAGCTTGCGCCCGCCAAGGATTCCGCCGGCCTTGTTGATCATCTCCACCGTGCGCTTGGCCGCTTCCCCCATGTCGGGGCCGTAGGCTCCGGCGTTTCCGGTCATCGGCAGTGCCACGCCGATCGGGATCGTCGAGCCCTGGGCGTGCGCGAGGTTGAGGAACGGTGCGCCGATCGGCGCGGCAACGGCGGCTCCGATCGTCTTCAGGATCCTGCGGCGGGAAAAGCCTTTCATGTTGGTGCCTCCTTTGGGGGTTGGGGCCGGGCCTGGCCAGGCGAGTGCTTGAGCGGGACCTGCAGGCGGTACTCCCGCATGAATCCGTGCGGACGGTAGATCAGCAGCATGATGAGGCCGATGCCGATGATGATGATGCGCACCGCGGCGAGCTGGTCCGACTCGAGCCCCGGCACCAGCTCCTTCGCGAAGCGCGATCCTTCGAGGAGCAGCATGACCGCGGCGGCGCCCGCCACGGCTCCCACGTGCGCGCCGCGGCCGCCGGCGATCACCGCCATGAAGGCGTAGGCGATCACGATGGTCGAGAACTGCGTGGGGTCGATGTACTGGAAGTAGAAGGCATGCAGGGAGCCGGCCAGCCCGATCAGGGCGCCGCCGATGGCGAAGATCCGCACCCGCGCCCACAGCACGTTCTTGCCCAGCGTGGCGGCCACCACGTCGTCCTCGCGCACGGCGCGCACCACGCGGCCGAACGGCGAGCGCGACAGCCGCCCCAGCACCCAGACGCACGCGGCCACCAGCACGACCGAGAGGGCCAGCATGAAGTACAGGTAGACCGGGGGCGGGATCAGCTCGCCCAGCGGCCGCGGGATGCCGGTCAGGCCAAGCGCCCCCTTCGTGAGCCAGTCCTCGTTCAGCGCGACGAGCCGCAGCATCTCGCCCACGCCGAGCGTGACGATGGCGAAGTAGTCCTCCTCGGTGACGCGCAGCGTCACCAACGCCACCAGGCCGCAGACCAGCGCCACGATCCCCATCGCCCCGAGCGCGGCGAAGAAGGTGTTGAAGCCGCCCTTGAGCATCAGCAGCGCGCACGAGTAGGCGCCCAGCGCGTAGAAGCCGGCCAGGCCGAAGTTCACCATGCCGCCCAGGCCCCACTGGAAGTTCAGCGCCAGCGCCAGGATCGCCGAGAAGCAGACGACGGTGCTCATGAGGATGACGAAGTCGATCAACGGCGGATGTACATCTGGCCGAAAATGCCCTGCGGGCGGAAGATCAGGACGAGCGCGATGACGCAAAGCGGTATCCCGATGCGGTAGTTCGGCGGGATGACGAGCGTCGCGAGCTCGCTCACCAGCCCGATCAGCAGCGCTCCCACGAAGGCGCCCAGCGGGCTTCCGAGCCCGCCGAGGATCGCGGCCGAGAAGACCGCGATCACGTAGCTCGTGCCCATCGGCGGCTCGAGCGCGCGGTCCATCCCGATCAGCACGCCGCCGACCGCCAGGAGAACCCCCGTGATGAACCAGGTCCACCGGATGATGCTGGCGCTGTCGATTCCCCGCACCAGGGCGAGCGAGGGATTGTCGGCGACGGCGCGCATGGCGCGTCCCACCGGCATGCGCGTGAGAAGCACGTACATGAGGGCCATCGCGATGGTCGCCACCACCATCGCCGTCATCTGCTCGCGGTTCATGCGGATGTCGAAAAACCGGAACGGACGCGCGAGCTCGATCGCGAAGCTCCGGGCCGCATTGCCGTAGGCGAAACGGGCGACGTTCTCGAGCACGAAGCCCAGGCCCAGGGACGCCACCATGAGCGTGATGCCGCCGCGGTCGCGCAGGGGCCGGAACGTGACGTAGTCGAGCGCGATGCAGATGAAGCCGAAGGCGACCGCCACCACGGCGGTGGCCGGCAGGAGCGGCCAGCCCAGCTGCACGTTCAGGGCGTAGACCATGTAGGCCGCCACGGTCATCATCGAGCCCACCGCGAAGTTGGGGAACTTGAGGACGCCGAAGAGGAGGGTGATCGCGAGGGCGGGAAGGGCGATGATGATGCCGGTGACGAGTCCGTTGAACGCGGTCTGGAGCATCGCTCAGGCCGCGCTCGCGCGGTTCAGGGACTCGTGGCCCGAGGCCGCGTCGCCGAGGTAGAGCGTCTGCAGGTCCGGCATGTCCAGCACCGAGGCCGCGTCGGAGCAAAGCCGCACCCGGCCCGTGGCCATGACGATGCACTGGTCCGAGATGCGCAGGGCCTCGATGGCGTTCTGCTCCACCATGAGCACGGAAACCCCGGTGTCGTTGACCTTCTTGATGCAGTCGAAGATGTCGCTCATGTACTTGGGCGACAGGCCCGCCGAAGGCTCGTCCATGATCAGCAGCTCCGGCTTGACCGTGAGCGCGCACGCGAAGGCGAGCATCTGGCGCTGGCCGCCGCTCAGGTTGCCGGCGAGCGCCTTGAAGCGCGACGGCAGCTCCGGGAACAGCGCCACGAGCTCATCCGAGACGACCGGCCCTTTCGCCCGGCCGCCGCTCATGAACTCGCGGGCGATCTTGAGGTTCTCGAGCACGGTCAGGTTGCGGAAGACGTTGTATTCCTGCGGCACGTACGAGATGCCGGCATGGACGCGCCGGGGCGGCGTGTAGTCGCGGATGCTCGCGCCCTTGAGGAGGATCTCGCCCTGCCGCGCGCGCAGCAGGCCCGCCAGAGTCTTCACCAGCGTGGACTTGCCCGAGCCGTTGGGCCCGATGATCGTGACGATCGAGCCCGTGGCAACGCAGAGGTCCACTCCCTTGAGGATATCGCCCGCGCCGTACCCGGCATGCAAGCCTTCGACCCGAAAGACTTCGCTCATGCGTGGCCGACCTTCCCGAGGTAGGCCTTCATGACGTCGGCATTTCCGGCAACCTCGCGGAACGTCCCCGAGGTGAGCGTGCGCCCTTCCGCGAGCACGTAGATCGGGTCGCACAGCTCGGCGATCATGTCCATGTCGTGCTCGATGATCGCGAACGTGAGGCCGCGGTCGCGCAGCTGCGAGATCGTCCTGGCGAGCATGCGGCTCATCAGGGGGCTCACGCCCGCGGTGGGCTCGTCGAGGAGGATGATCTTGGGGTCGACCATGAGGGCCCGCGAGATCTCGAGGAGCTTCTTCTGGCCACCGGAAAGGTTTCGCGCGGGTTCGTTGGCAAGGTGCCACAGGTCCACCTGCTCGAGAAGACCCCGCGCCTTCTCGATGGCGCGTGCCTCCTCGTCGCGAATCCGCCGGCCGCCGAGGAGGGCGAGGAGGGCGCGCTCGCCGCGTTGCCGCTGCTGGCCGAGCAGCATGTTCTCAAGGACCGTCAGTTCTCCCAGCTCGCGCGAGATCTGGAAGGTGCGCACCAGCCCCCGGGCCGCGAGGCGGTGGGGGGCGAGCCCGCCCACGCCGCTGCCTTCCAGCACGACCTTGCCCTCGTCCGGCGGGAACAACCCGGCGATGACATTGAAGAGCGTGGACTTGCCGGCCCCGTTGGGGCCCATGATGCCCGTGATGCCGCCGGGGCTGATTTCGAGAGCGCAGCCGTTCAGCGCCCGGAAACCGCCGAACGACTTGACCACACCTTGTACGCTGAGCATTTCCCGTCTGGTTCCCGCATAG
>JBBREI010000226.1:0-4274 GCA_038203035.1 Burkholderiales bacterium | reverse complement strand
CAATTCGACATTCAGCAACACGTCGCGCGGCGCCAGGCCCAGGGCCCGCGCCGCCTGCCGCATCGAATCGCGAACGCCAAGCACCCCCGCGTGGGTGTTGCGCACGATCGGCAGCAGCGCCGAGAGGAATAGCGCGATGATCGCGGGCCACGCGCCGATCGATCCGGTGATCGGGATCAGGAAGGCGAGCATCGCCAGCGACGGAATCGTCTGCAGCAGCCCCGCCAGCAGCAGCACCGGTTGCGCGAGCCGGCGATAACGCGCGGCGACGATGCCGAGCGGCACACCGAGGATCACCGCGATCGCGAGCGATCCGAAAACGAGCCCCGCATGCGTCGCAAGCAACCGGCCGAAGTCGGGCGCGAAGATCGCCTGCACCAGGCTGCGTGCCGCCGGCTTCTGCGTCGATGGGCCGAGGTATTCGCGCGCCACCGCCGCGAAGTCGACGCGATCGAGCTCGGCGCGCGCGTTGAGGCCAACCATCGTGGCCTCGTCGATCCTTCCGGTGAGCGCGGCGATGGCCGCCCACGCCCGCGGGTATTTCGCCGGCACGTCGATGCGATGCAGGATCACCGCGTCGTAGCGCGGGAAATACCCGCGATCGTCGGCGAGCACCGTGATCGCCTCGCGCCCGATCTTCGCATCGGTGGTGTAGAGGTCGACCACGTCGATTTCGCCGGCGGCCAGCGCCTCGTAGGCGAGGCCGTGATCGAGCCCGCGAGGAGTGACGCCCGTAAGTCCGTAGGCGGACTGCAGACCGGGCCAGCCATCGCGGCGGCCAAGGAATTCGTGTGACAGTCCAAGCCGCAGGCCGGGTTGTTTCGCCAGATCCGAAATGGAACGCACGCCGCGCTTGCTCGCCTCTGCGCCACGCAGGCCGAGTGCATATCCGTTCGAAAAACCCAGCGGCACGCCGGCGGCGAGCCCCATGGGTGCCAGGCGTGTGTTGATGGCGGCGAGGTCGAGCGGTTCCTCGACCTGCAGGATCTCGCGCGCGATGGTGCCGGTGTATTCGGGGTAGGCGTCGATCGATCCGTTTTCGAGCGCCTGCTGCAGGATGGCGGTGTTGCCGAGGCCGGGCAGGTGCTCGGCCGGCGCGCCGGCCTGCCGCGCCGATTGCGTGAGGATTTCCCCCAGCACATACGACTCGGTGAATCGCTTGGAGCCGATGCGCAGCGGCTGGTCCGCGGGCACCGCGGGGGCCGCGATCAGGAGGCCCGCGAGGAAGGCGGCGGTGGCGGGGCGCATGGGACCATTGTCCCGGAATTCGCGGCGCCGATGCGGACGGCTACGGCTTCGCCTTCTGCTCGCGCGTGACGTCGTCGCGCAATCGCTGCATCGACTTCAGGCGGTTCATGGCCTTCGGCAGACGATCCAGGTGGGCCTGCGCCTGCGCCAGCAGCGGTTGCGCTTCTTCCGGCGCCGTGACGGCGTGGGCATATTTCGCAATCGCCATCCACAGGTTGTAGTACGCCTCGTCCGGCGCGGCCGCCAGCCTGGCGAAGAACGCCAGCGCCGGCGCGATCACCCTGCGCGCTTCTTCCATGCGGCCCAGGCGCGCCAGCGCGACGGCGTGGACCATCGTGACCTCCTGGCTCTCCCCGCGCTCGAAGACGCCCGCATCTTCGCGCTGGCGGCGGAATTCAACCGCCTTGCGCGCGGCGGCCTCGGCGCCGGCGTAATCGCGTTGCCGCAGCAACGCAATCGCGAGCCGGTGTTGCGAGCCCGAGAGGAAGCCGGACCGCAGGCGCTTGCCGGATTCGGTCGTCGGTTTGCTGTCCTGGGCGATGGAGGTGGCAAGCCGCGTCGATTCGCGCATGGTGCCAATATCGCCCGCCGCCTCGGCGATGTCGTATTCACCCTGCAGCGGCCCACGGAACCCTCGGCCTCTACCGCGTGCAGCGGGCCCGCAGCCAGAACGGCGGGGCGGCCGGGTTATAATAGGGGCTGGTTTTACGCGCCGATTTGATTTCATCAGCTTGCGGGCGCCTGGACAAATCCGCTAAAGCGAGCCATGGACCAAGCCATCTCTACACGCCCTGCCCGAATCGCCGCGTTGCACGACGCGCTCAAGCAACGCATCCTGGTGCTCGACGGCGCCATGGGCACGATGATCCAGCGCCATTCGCTCTCGGAAGCCCAGTATCGCGGCGAGCGGTTCCGCGCCTTCCACCGGGACCTGCGCGGCAACAACGACCTGCTGACAATCACCCGCCCGCAGGTCATCCGCGAGATCCACACCCAGTACCTCGAGGCCGGCGCCGACATCCTCGAGACCAACACCTTCAACTCCACCTCCATCTCGCAGGCCGACTACGACCTGCAGGACATCGTGGCGGAACTCAACTTCGAAGGCGCGCGCCTGGCCCGCGAGGTGGCCGACGGCTTCAGCGCGAGCACGCCACACAAGCCGCGCTGGGTTGCCGGCGTGCTGGGGCCCATGAGCCGCACGTTGTCGCTCTCGCCGGACGTGAACGACCCCGGCTTCCGGGCGGTCAGCTTCGACCAGGTCAAGGATGCGTACCTGGCGGCGGTGAAGGCGTTGGTGGAAGGCGGCGTCGACATCATCATGGTCGAGACCATCTTCGACACGCTCAACGCCAAGGCCGCGCTTTTCGCCATCGACGAACACGCCGAAGAATCCGGCATCCACCTGCCGATCATGATCTCCGGCACGATCACCGACGCGTCCGGGCGCACGCTGTCCGGCCAGACGGCCGAAGCGTTCTGGAATTCCATGCGCCACGCGAAGCCGCTTTCGATCGGCTTCAACTGCGCGCTCGGCGCCAGGCAGCTGCGCCCGCACGTCGAAGAGCTCTCGCGCATCGCTGATGTCTACGTCTCCGCGCACCCCAACGCGGGGCTGCCCAACGCGATGGCCGAATACGACGAGCTTGCGCCGGAAACCGCGGCCTACATCCGCGAGTGGGCCGAAAGCGGCTGGCTCAACATCACGGGCGGCTGTTGCGGCACCACGCCCGATCACATCTTGGCGATCGCGCAGACGGTTGCGGCCTTCAAGCCGCGCGTGATCCCGAAGATCGAACCGCGCCTGCGCCTTTCGGGGCTCGAACCGCTCAACGTCGGCGACGATTCGCTGTTCGTGAACGTGGGCGAACGCACCAACGTCACCGGCTCCAAGGCCTTCTCGCGGCTGATCCTGGCCGGCGACTACCCGCAGGCACTTTCGGTGGCGCGCCAGCAGGTGGAAAGCGGCGCCCAGGTCATCGACATCAACATGGACGAGGCGATGCTGGATTCCGTCGCCGCCATGACGCGTTTCCTGCTGCTGGTGGGATCCGAACCCGACATCTCGCGGGTGCCGATCATGCTCGACAGTTCCAAGTGGAGCGTGATCGAGGCCGGCCTCAAGTGTGTCCAGGGCAAGGCGGTCGTGAACTCCATATCGCTCAAGGCGGGTGAAGAGGAATTCCTCCACCAGGCAAGGCTCGCGCGCCGCTATGGCGCCGCCGTGGTGGTGATGGCCTTCGACGAGAAGGGCCAGGCCGACACCCTCAAGCGCAAGACGGAGATCTGCGCGCGCTGCTACGAGATCCTGACGAAACAGGTGGGCTTCCCGCCAGAAGACATCATCTTCGATCCCAACATCTTCGCGGTCGCCACCGGCATCGAGGAACACAACACCTACGGGCGCGATTACCTCGAGGCGGTGGCCTGGATTCACCGCCACCTGCCACACGCCAAGACTTCCGGCGGCGTATCCAATTTCTCCTTCTCGTTCCGCGGCAACGACCCGGTGCGCGAAGCGATGCATACCGCGTTCCTCTACCACGCCACCAAGGCCGGCATGACGATGGGCATCGTCAACGCGGGCCAGCTGGGCGTCTACGCCGAAATCCCGCCGGACCTGCTGGAGCGTGTCGAGGACGTGATCTTCAACCGCCGCGCGGACGCAACCGAACGGCTGGTGGAATTCGCCGACTCCTTCAAGGGCGCGAAAAAAGACGCCGTCGAGGAGCTGGCCTGGCGCAAGGGCAGCGCGCAGGAACGCCTGAGCCACTCGCTGGTGAAGGGCATCACCGAATTCATCGTGGCCGACACCGAGGAAGCGCGCCTGCAATACGAGCGCCCGATCCAGGTGATCGAGGGCCCGCTGATGGACGGCATGAACGTGGTGGGCGACCTCTTCGGCTCGGGCAAGATGTTCCTGCCGCAGGTGGTCAAGTCGGCACGGGTCATGAAGCAGGCGGTGGCGCACCTGTTGCCATTCATTGAAGCCGAGAAGGCGGAGATCGCAGCGGCCGGTGGCGACA
>JBBREI010000225.1:0-4300 GCA_038203035.1 Burkholderiales bacterium | reverse complement strand
CCGGCCCCCCCCCGGGGGCCCGGGGCCCCGGCCCCCCCCCGCCCCCCCCCCCCCGCCGCCCCCCCCCCCCCGGGCGCCCGGGCTCGGCCGGGGGCGCGACCCATCCGTGTTTATCAAAAGCCCACCGTCGCCACCCCGGTTTCACCTACCCCGAAGCGCCTTTGACTCATGTTCCATTTCCATCTGTGTTCATCTGCGTTCTGCTTGAGGCTTCTGGAACAGAGACAAAAAAAGGGCCGGCAAAAGCCGGCCCTCGGAGGCTGCTGAAGAAACGTCGCTTAACGGCTGGCGCTGCGCGGAGCCACCTTGATCAGCTGGGCCTCGCCCGCGCCCGCCTTGTTGTCGTGGGTGACCACCATCACGCCCAGCGCCGGGGTCAGGGCGGCTTCCGCCGTGTCGATCGACACCGTCGGGTTGGCGACGGCGCCCGGGTTCAGCGTCAGGTAATCGCCCTGGGTGATCGAGCTGGACAACACGTTGTATTTCGCCTGGCCCGGCACCTCGTAGACGTTGCCGTCGAAGAGGCCGAAGCCGGCGGCCGTATACGAGATGCGCCCGTCGCCCGCCGCGAAGCAGGGATCGGACAGCCCGGCCATGCACAGCTGCGCGAAGTCCACGTAGATCAGGATCGTTGATCCATCGGTGGACACTTCGCCGGCGTAGGAAGAGCCGCTGCCGGTGCGATGGCTGAACACGTAGAAGCCCATCGTGCCGTTGAAGGTGCCGGTGGTGATGGCGCCGGCATCGACCATGACGACGTCGTAGTCCGTCACGCCGTCGCCGTCGACGTCGACATAGATGTCGAACTCGTTGGCGGAAGCGTTCGACCAGCGGTTGAACGAGCTGATCGCGAACACGATGGTTTCGAAGGCCGGGAACGACTGGACTCCGACGGCACGGATGTTCGACGGCGATCCGCTGCCGTCATTCTTGCCCTCGAGGCCCCAGGCGTAGAAATCCGCGATGCCCGGCACGACGCCGCCGGCGTTGGTCACCTTGGCGACCACCGACGGGTTGGGCGTGCTCGGGATCGCGGGGACCGTCGTCACGACGTTCGACAGGGCACGCGGCACCATGTAATACGGCACACGCAGCGCGATGTTGCTGTTGTCCGCCGGGGTGGCGGGCGTGAACTCGATCAGGCCCGCCACTTCGCGGTAGGTCGGTTCGGCGCCCACCGTCGCGGCCGGCACGTTGAGCGTGACGTTCACGACGACGGAGCCCTTGGGACCCACCACGATCGGCCCGCTCGCGCGGCCGCCGCCGGCGGCGATCGCAACGGTGTGCGCGACGCCCTGCGGCGAAACCTGCGACGCGGTGAAGGTGGCGCCCCTCGTGCCGTTGTTGGTCAGCACGATCTGCTTCATCTTCGAGTAGTTCGCGCCCAGCTCGTTGAAGCCGAAGTTCAGCGTCGAGGACAGCTTGTTTTCGACCGCGCGCGCCGTGACCTGCGTGAGCGTCGACTTCGCGGGCTGGACCACACCCGTACCCGCCAGGCTCGTCTTGTACGAATTGACGAGTGTGCGCTCGCCGGTGTTGACGATCGCGGCGCGGACGTCTTCGGGCTTCCACGTGCGGCGTGCCTGCACGGTGAGGGCGGCTACGCCCGCGACGTGGGGCGCGGCCATCGAGGTGCCCTGCAGCGTGAGCGGCAGGTAACCCGAACCGTTCTGCGTCGAGATCACCGCCACGCCCGGAGCCGTGATATCCGGCTTGAGGAAGCTGTCGCCATTTCGCGCGCCACCCGAGCTGAAGGTCGCCAGGTTCCTGAACGTGGCATTGGCGATCGTGAAGGTGGAGCCGAAAGTGACGGTCTGGCCCGTGGCGGCGCGCAGCTTGCCGCCGTCGGAGGCAACGTTGGATGCCAGGCCCTTCACGCCCACAAACGGGATGGTGACGGTGTAGGGAACGCCCGAGTCCGGGTTCGAGGCGATGGTGCCTTCGTACGGCGGGAGCGCGGTGCTGTTGTTCACCATCGCCACGGCCGCGGCGCCAGCCTGCTGCGCAAAGATGGCCTTGGCGGCCCGCGCGCAGGTGCCGCGGTTCACGACGACCAGGGTGTTGGGCGCAAGCAGGCCCGTGCCCGGATCGCGGAAGCGGTCGTAGTCTTGCGCCTCGCAGCCCTCGACGTCGTTGATTTCGTTCACCACCGAGGTGGCGGGGTTGTCGACGGTGGTTGCCGGATCGTCCGTGATCACCAGGACGGTGTACGACTCGCTGCCGGTGAAGGCGTAGCCGTTGGAGTTGGTCGCCTGCATCGAAACCGGGCCAGTCGACAGGTTCAGCATGATGCCGGGGAAGCCATCGTGTGAATCGTTCGCCGCAACGGAGATCACGCCATCGCCGGTGCCGGGCGAGCCGGTGATGTATTTGCCCGGGCCGCTGTTGCCGGCCGAGGCCACCACGATCACGCCCGACTTGGCGGCGTTTTCCGCGGCGACCGCCGAGGGATCGTCCCTGCGCCCGAAGCTGGATCCGAGCGACATGTTGATCACGTCCATGTCGTTGTCCACCGCCCATTCGATCGCGTCGATGGTCATCTGGGTGGAACCCTCGCACCCGAAGACGCGCACGGCGTAGAGATCGGCCCTGGGCGCGACGCCCGGCCCGATGATCCACGAATGCGTCGAGATGGTACTGGCATCGTACGGGCCGGTGAAAGCCGAACCGTCGATCAGCACGCCGCCGCCGCCGGTGGTGCCGGCCACGTGCGAGCCGTGGTCACCGCAATCCAGCGGGTTGGCGTCCGGATGCGGGACCGGTTGGTAGAACGCGGAGCTGGAGCTGGCGTTGTAGCTGTCGCCCACCAGGTCGATGCCACCCTTGACCCGCGGGGCGCGGGAGCCGAAGAAGGCCGGGTTCGCCGGCATCGCCTCGCGGGCATGGGCCAGGGCGTAGGCCGCAGCCGTGCCGGGACCGCCGAAGTTGGCATGGGTGTAGTCGATGCCGGTGTCGATGATCGCGACCTTGACGTTTTCGCCGCGATAGGCGGAGGCCTGCCAGACCGCGGGGGCGCCGATGAAGGGCACGCCCGAGATGTTGTCCGGGTACATGGCCTGCGGCTCGCGCACGCCGATGACGTTGGGCAGCGCCAGCAGGGCCGCGGTTTTGTCGCGGGCGATGCGCACCTTCACGCCGTTATAGGCGGACTGGTATTGCGCCACCACGGTACCGCCGAGGGCCTGGATCTGGGCCAGGATCGAATCCTGGCGCGCACGAAGCTCCTTCTTGATGCCATCGCGTTCCGAGGCGCTGAGCTTGCGGCCCTCGTCGGCCTGGCGCGTGGCGACCGGGGCGCCCGCGAGTTCCAGGACCACCGTGACGGTGCCCTGGTTGAGCCCCAGGGGGGTGAAAACCGGCTGGCCGATGTGGACCACGGATTCGGTCGGCAGCGGACGGCCTGCCAACACCTCCGGGGCGCCGACCGCGCCAAAAATGAGTGACAGCGCGGCCAATGCGCGCATACGCCTGAATTTCATTTGGAAATCTCCCTGGGATTGTGTCGAGGTCTGTGCGCTTAGGCCCTGTGGCCGGATAGGCGTCGGGTCTTGTTTGATCGGCACGATCTTAGGGCTTTTTGACGAATTGTCAAAAAAGTGTCAAAACATGTCTCGCACGTCACCTGTCACTCGGAGAACCGGTCGCCCGCCGATTGGCAAGTGATCCATCCGGCAGGGTGCGCCGTTCAGCCGCGGGCGCGCGCTCCCACCAGCACGGGCCAGTTCTCCGTGGGCGGCACCGCCTCGCGATACCGGTCGTGGTATTCGCGCGGGGTCATGCCCAGGACGCGCTGGAAGGTGCGCCGCAACCGCTCCTCGCCGCCCAGCCCGCTCTTGCGCGCGATCGCCTCGATGCGCATGTCGCTTTCCTCCAGCAGGCGCCGCGCCACCTCCACGCGCGCGCGTTCGATGAATCCCGCCGGGGTCATGCCGAGCTCGCGAGCGAACAGGCGCGAGAGCGTGCGCGGGCTCATCGCGCTTTGTGCGGCCAGGGTCTCGGTGCTGATCTCCTTCGCGGTGTTGGCGAGGATCCAGGTAACCAGGGTGGCGAGCCCCTCGTGGCCAATCATCTGCGCGGCCAGGTGCGTGCTCACCTGGCTCTCGCCGCCGGTGCGCCGCAGGAACATCACCTTGCGATGCGCCACCGACATCGCGATCTCCTTGCCGAAGTCCTCCTGCACCAGCGCGAGCGCCTGGTCGAGCGCGGCGGTGGCGCCGGCCGAGGTGAGGAACTGCCCGTCGCGCACAAACACCTGGTCCGAAACCACCTGCACGCCGGGGAAAAGCGCGGCAAGCGACTG
>JBBREI010000224.1:0-4406 GCA_038203035.1 Burkholderiales bacterium | reverse complement strand
AGCGAGGCGCCGCCCAGCGGCACCTTGAGCTGCGTGTTCCTGTCGATGCGGCTGCCGGTGGCCATCTCGCGCTGCACGATGGTCAACTCGTCGCCGACGAGCGAGAGGATGGCGTATTGGCGGGCCTGGGCGCCGAACGGCAGGACCAGCAGGGCCAGCACGGCCAGAAGGGTTCGCATGGCGTAACTCCTTGAGAAAACCCGGCCATTATTGTCACGCGTTTGCGTCCGTTATGTTGCGGGTTGTTACGCCCGAGCCTTGTTGGGAGGAAGGCAAGGGCTTAGAATCGTGGCTTGGCGCCGATTTGACTCAGCTTGCGGGCGCCCAATAAATACGGCTAAAGCGAGTGGCGGCTCCCAAACCCGACACGCGCATTCGCCGTTCGGGTTTTTTATTTCATGGGCGATATCGATCCTCGCTCGGTGGGAGCCGCAACGCCGCAACGCGCCGGCTTTTCCGAGCCCCTCGCACTCAAGGCGGGCAAAACCCTCGCCGCGTACGAGCTCGTCTACGAAACCTATGGCACGCTCAACGCGGACAGGTCCAACGCGGTGCTGGTGTGCCACGCGCTTTCGGGCAACCACCACGTCGCCGGCTACTACGCGGACGATCCGCAGAAGGCCGGCTGGTGGGACAACATGATCGGGCCCGGCAAGCCGATCGACACCGATCGTTTCTTCGTGATCGGCGTGAACAACCTGGGCGGCTGCCACGGCTCCACCGGCCCCTCGACGATCGATCCGGCCACGGGACAGCCGTTTGGCGCCAGCTTCCCGCTGATGACGGTGGAGGATTGGGTGGCATCCCAGGCGCGCCTGATGGACCGCCTGGGCATCCGCAAGCTGGCCGCGGCCATCGGCGGATCGCTGGGGGGGATGCAGGCGATGCAGTGGACGCTGTCCTTCCCGGATCGCATCCGCCACGCGTTTGTGATCGCCGCGGCCGCGCGCCTTTCCACCCAGAACATCGCCTTCAACGACGTGGCGCGCCAGGCGATCCTGACCGACCCGGATTTCCACGGCGGCCACTTCTACGCCCACAAGGCCATTCCCGCGCGCGGCCTCAAGCTCGCGCGCATGCTGGGGCACATCACCTATCTGTCCGAAGACCTGCTGATGGAGAAGTTCGGGCGCGAGCGCAAGCGGCTGGAGGCCGCCCTCGACTACGACGTGGAATTCGAGGTGGAATCGTACCTGCGTTACCAGGGCGACAAGTTCGCGCAGGTCTTCGACGCCAACACCTACCTGCTGATGACCAAGGCGCTCGATTATTTCGACCCGGCGAAGGAAGCAGGCGGCGACCTCGCCAAGGCCCTCGCCCCCGCGAGCGCGGGGTTCTTCGTGGCCTCCTTCACCAGCGACTGGCGCTTCCCGCCGATCCGTTCGCGCGAGATCCTCAAGGGGCTGGTGGGCGCCAGCAAGTCTGTGACCTACGCGGAAATCGACGCGCCGCACGGCCACGACGCCTTCCTGCTCGACAACCGCAGCTACCACGAGCTGGTGGCCGCCTACGTCGACAACATCGCTTCCGAGATCGGCGCGGGCGCGCGGCGCACGCCCTTGAGCCGGGGCGGCGCGGAGCTTGAAGAGATGCGCGGCTTCGCCGGCCAGCGCGAGGGCACATGATGCAGCGCTTCGACTTCGAGCTGATCGGATCCTGGATCCCGGAACACGCGCGGGTGCTGGACCTGGGTTGCGGCGACGGCGTATTGCTCGCGGGCCTGGCGGCCACCCACGGCGTGCGCGGCTACGGCGTGGAGATCGACCCGGCCAACGTCCTGGCGAGCGTGAAAAACGGCGTGAACGTGATCCAGGACAACCTGGAGAGCGGGCTGTCGACCTTCCAGGACAACGCCTTCGACTTCGTGATCCTCTCGCAGACGTTGCAGGCAATGCACAACGTGGAGGGCGTGCTCAACGCCATGTTGCGCGTGGGCCGCGAAGGCATTGTGACGTTTCCCAACTTCGGCTACTGGCGCCACCGCCTCGACATCCTGCAGGGTCACATGCCGGTGTCGAAATCGCTGCCACACGCCTGGTACAACACGCCCAACATCCACCTGTGCACGGTGAAGGATTTCGAGGACCTGTGCGCGAAGTTGGGGGCGGAAATCCTGGACGAACGCGTGATCCACGGCGGCAAGCAGGTGACTTTCCTGCCCAACCTGCGGGGAAGCCTCGGAGTGTTCAGGTTCCGGAGGAAAGAAAGCGGGCTCTACCCCAGCGCCTCGATCGCCCGGCGCTTCCACACCAGCAGCAGCAAGCCCGGCAGCGCCATCACGAAAGTCCAGAAGAAGAAGGTGGGCCACGACATGCCGAGGTACGCGGGGTCGGTGGCGTAGCCTGCCGCGGGGCCAACATACACGCGGCCGAAAGCCGATAACGCGGAAAGCAGCGCGTATTGCGTGGCGGTAAAGCGATGGTCGCAAAGCGCCATCAGCAGCGCCACAAAAGCCGCGGTGCCCATGCCGCCCGAAAGATTCTCGAAGCCGATGGCGAGCATCATCAGGGGATAACTCTTGCCCGAGGCGGCGAGCCACATGAAGGTGAGGTTCGAGACCGCCTGCAGCACGCCGAAGGCAAAGAGCGCGCGGTAAAGCCCCAGCTTGATCATCAGTGCGCCACCGAAGATCGCGCCCACGATCGTTGCGGCCAGGCCCATGCCCTTGTTCACGTATCCGACGTCGGAGAGCGAGAACCCCGCCCCGCGCAGCAGGAACGCCGTGGTGAGCGAGCCCGCGAAGGCATCGCCGAGTTTGTAGAGCACGATCAGCAATAGCAGCGTCCAGGCGCCGGGCCGCGAGAAAAATTCGCGCAGCGGCGCAAAGACCGCCGCTTCGAGCGATTTCGGCGGCACCACGTCGACCGCCGGTTCACGCCCTGCCAGCGTCACGACCACCGCAACAACCATCAGCGCCGCCATCACGAGGTAGGTGTTCTGCCACCCGATGGCCGGGATGAACCCCGAGCCTGCGACCAGCACCAGCGCGAGCGCGCCCGAGGTCAACATCGCGAGGCGGTAACCCACCACCGTGAAGGCGGCGGCCAGCCCGCGCTGTTCCGGCGTGGATACGTCCGCGCGATAGGCGTCGAACGCGATGTCCTGCGAGGCCGACATGAAGGCGACAAACACCGCAATCGCCGCGATCCACGCGAGGTCATCACGCGGCGAGCAGAACGCCATGGCGGCGATGCCACAGGCGATCAGCACCTGGGTGACCACCAGCCAGCCGCGCCGCCGGCCGAGGAAGGGCGGCACGAACCGATCCATGAACGGCGCCCACAGGAATTTCCAGGTGTAGGGCAGGCCCACCAGCGTGAGGGCCCCGATGGTGGCGAGGTCCACGCCCTCCACGGTGAGCCACGCCTGCAGCGTGCCGGACGTGAGTGCGAGCGGCAGCCCCGACGAAAACGCCAGCAGCAGGATCACCGCGAGGTTGCGATCGCGGAAAACGGCCGTATATGGGATGGTGGACAAGGTAGCGGCAGGATAACCCGACTAAAATCGGGCCGACACGAAAGGAGATCCCATGGACAAGATCAAGAAGACCGACGTGGAATGGAAGACCCAGCTCTCCCCCGAGGTCTACAACATCACGCGCCTGGCGGGCACCGAGCGCCCGTTCACCGGCAAATACAACAACACCAGGGAAACCGGCACGTACGATTGCGCGTGCTGTGGCCTGCCGTTGTACAAGTCCACCACCAAGTTCGAATCCCACTGCGGATGGCCCAGCTTCTGGGATGGCGCGGTGCCGGGGAACATCGTGGAGAAGGTCGACACCAGCCATGGCATGCGTCGCGTGGAGATCAACTGCGCGCGCTGCGACGCGCACCTGGGCCATGTGTTCGAGGATGGCCCGGCGCCGACGGGCATGCGCCATTGCGTGAACTCGGCTTCGCTGAATTTCAGGAAGGACTGAGCGTTTGTCATCCCCGCGAAGTCGGGAACCCAGACCGGCGGCATCAGCGCCCCGGCTGTTTCCCCGCCCCCGCGGGATGATAAATCAGCCCGCGCTCGCCTCGATCTTCCCCAGCTTCTCCAGCCGCAGGCGTATCGAGCTTTGCGTGCGCAGGTGGCGGCGGGCCATCTCCACCAGCGGCATGCCCGAGTCGTATTCAACCACCGCGGCCTGGTCCTCTTCCGCAGTCCAGGGCTTGCCGAAGTTGGCCGGCAGGCGTTCGCGGCGCTTTTCGCGTTCGATCTCGCGCTGCATGAGGTCGACCGCGGAATACAGCGCGCGCAGGGTGCGCGGCTCCGCGTAGGGGCTTTGTTCCGGATAGGCTTCGCCGGTGATGGGGTTCACGCCATCGGCCAGGGCGCGGACGATGGGCAATGCGGCATCGATTTGCATGGAGCTCTCCCGTGCGTTTGTGGGGTTGGATGACGCACGGGGCGGTCGTGCC
>JBBREI010000223.1:0-4407 GCA_038203035.1 Burkholderiales bacterium | reverse complement strand
TAAAACGGTCACTTGGTGGTCCTGGATCATCTCCCTGAAGCGCCCGGCGTCCGGGTTGGTGGGCACGCCCTCGAACATTTTGTGGGGGGCGCCGACCGCGAGCGGCCCATAGGCGATGTACGTGTGGCCCGTCACCCAGCCCACGTCGGCGGTGCACCAGAAGATGTCCTGGGGCTTGCTGTCGAAGGTCCACTTCATGGTGAGCATCGCGTGCAGCAGGTAGCCCGCGGTGGAATGCTGGACGCCCTTCGGCTTGCCGGTGGAGCCCGAGGTGTAGAGGATGAAAAGCGGGTGCTCGGCATTGACGGGCGTGGGCTCGCAGTCGTTCGCCTGGGCGCGCACCACGTCGTGCCACCACTTGTCGCGCCCTTCGGTCATCGCGACCTTGGAGCCGGTGCGCCGGTACACGATCACCGTGCGCAGACTCTCGCAGCCGCCCAGCCCCAGGGCCTCGTCGCAGGCCGGCTTGAGCGCGATTTCCTTGCCGCCCCGCATCTGGCCGTCAGCCGTGATGAGCGCCACCGCCCCGGCGTCGACGATGCGCTCCTGCACGCTTTTGGCGGAGAACCCGCCGAACACCACCGAATGCGTCGCGCCGATGCGCGCGCACGCCTGCATCGCCACCACCGCCTCGATCGACATCGGCATGTAGATCAGGACGCGTTCGCCCTTCTGGACGCCCTCGGCCTTGAGTGCATTGGCGAACTGGCAGACGCGGTGGTAGAGCTCCTTGTAGGTGACGCGGGTCACCTTGCCGTCGTCGGCCTCGAAGATGATGGCGACCTTTTCCGGCTGGGTCGTGAGGTGGCGGTCCAGGCAGTTGTAAGAGGCGTTGAGCTCGCCGTCGTGGAACCAGCGAAAGAAGGGGGCGTTGGACTCGTCCAGGACCTGGGTGAAGGGTTTGGTCCACTTGAGCTCGGCGCGGGCGTGTTTGGCCCAGAACCCCTCCAGGTCGCGCTCGCCCTCTTCGACCATTGCACGGTAGGCGGCGAGGCCGGCGATGTTGGCGCTCTTGACAAGCTCTGCGGGCGGCTGGAAGACGCGGGTTTCCTGCAGCACCGATTCGATGTTGGCCATGGCCCTTCCTCCTCTTTATTTGCCTCGATTTATAACATAGCGAGGAGAAGCCTTCGCGTGCCGTCAAACCACCCTTCGCCATTGCAGCTTTGACGCAGTGCAACAGCGGGTGCTAGGTTCGGGGGATGAACGCACTCTCCTCCGCGGCACCGGCCGCCGCCCTGGGCCCGGCGCCGGTCGACTTCCTCGGCGACTACTGGCCGGGCATCCAGATCTACTACCCGCCGGTCAAATACGCGCCCTCGCTCGGCATCTACGAGGACCTGGAGTCGGCCGCGCAGCGGTTCCGCAAACACGCGTGGCTCACCAACGCCCACACGCTGCTCTTCGACCTCGAGGACGGCTGCCGCCAGAAGGAGATGAGCCGGGAGCTGCTGCGCCGCGAGCTGCCGAAGATGCCGCGCAAGAAGGAAGTGCAGGTCGCGGTGCGCATCAACCCGTTCCGCACCGAGGAGTACGAACTCGACCTGCGGTTGATCCGCGACCTCTCGGACCATTTCGACGCGGTGATGCTGGCGAAGGCGGGCGAAGCCTACGGCTCGCCGGAGATCCGCGACCTCTCGGCGGTCCTGGCGGGCCTGAACCACCAGATCACGATCCAGCCGATCATCGAACATCCCAAGTCGCTCAAGATCGCGCCCGACCTGATGCAGTACTCCACGGTCAAACACGTGGTCTTCGGCATCCACGACTTCTCCAAGGCGATGGGCATCCAGATCACGCCGCGCCACTGGACCGAGGAGCTCAAGTTCTACCTGCACGACATCCTGTTCGAGGCGCGCATCGCGGGCAAGGGCGTGATCGGGGGCGTGGAGACCCTGATCGGCACCACCACGATGCCGGAGGAGTTCGTCGAACCGCACGACGTGCGCCGCTGGCTCGACCTGCACGGCGACGAGGAATCGCGCGTGGTCTACGGGCACGCCATCGAGGAAGCCGCCATGGGGCTTTCGGGCAAGCAGGTGATCCATCCTTCACACATCCATCCGTGCAAGGTGGCCTTCACGCCCTCGCCCTCCGAGATCAAGACCCGGATCGCGATCCTCAAGATGGCGATCGAGGCCGACGCGCTGCTGGGCGGGGCGATCAAGTTCGAAGGCGAAATGCTCGACCCCCCGATGTTCGGCAAGGCCCTGCAGACGCTGCTCAAGGCACACGCGTTGCATTCGCTTTCGGCCGCCGACACCGCGTTTGCAATCGAGGTGCTGCGCAAGCTCCCCGAACAGGTCGTGCGCGAAAACTGGCCTTACGGCATCATCCTCTAGCAATGCCCGCGTTCGCTCCCTTTCCCACGTGGAAATGGGATATCCCGGAATACCTGAACATCGGCGTGGCGTGCACCGATGCGCACCTGGGCACGCCCGTTGCCGATCACACCGCGATGATCGTCGAGGACGACACGCTCGGCACCAGCGCGATCACCTATCGCGATCTCGCCGACCGCACCAGCCGCTTCGCCCAGCTGCTGCGCAACCTGGGTGTCGCCGCCGGCGATCGCGTGCTGGTGCGCCTGCCCAACTCGATCGACTATCCCACGGCGTTCCTCGGCGCGATCAAGCGCGGCGCCATCGCCGTTCCCACCTCGACGCTGCTCACCGCCGAGGAGGTCCGCTACCTGCTCGAGGATTCGGGCGCCAGGGCGCTTGTGATCGACGCGCCCGCGTGGGCGGCGATGGAGCCGAAGCTGCGCGGGGCGGGCGCGCTGGAACATGTCCTGGTGGCCGGCCCGGAGCTGGAAGCGGGCCTTGCCTCGGTCAGCGCCATCGCGCCGGCCGAGCCCACGCGCCCGGATGATGCCGCCTACCTCGTCTACACCTCGGGCACCACCGGATATCCCAAGGGCGTGCTGCACAGCCAGCGCTCCCTCATCGGGCGCATGCCGGCCTCGGAATACTGGTTCGACTTCGACCCCTCGGGCGAGGACCGCATCCTGCATTCCGGGAAATTCAACTGGACCTACGTGCTCGGCTCGGCGCTGATGGATCCTCTTTTCCGCGGCAAGACGGTGATTGCGCACGAAGGCGGCAACGACGCCGCCGCCTGGCCGCGCCTGATCGCCAGACACGGCGCCACCATCTTCATCGGGGTGCCGACGATCTACCGGCAGATCCTGCAGAAGACGGAATTCCGCAGGGCCGACGTGCCGACCCTGCGCCATTGCATGAGCGCGGGCGAACACCTCTCGGACGAAGTGTTCGGCGCCTGGCGTGAGCGCTTCGGCCTCGACATCTACGAAGCGGTCGGCATGAGCGAGTTCAGCTACTACCTGTCGCAATCGCGGCGCCGGCCGATCCGCCCCGGCAGCGCGGGATTTCCGCAACCAGGCCACGGCGTGCGCCTGCTCGATCCCGAAACGCTCGCCGAGGTGCCCGCGGGTGAGGAAGGCATGATCTGCATCCCGGGCGACGATCCCGGCCTCTTCCTGGAATACTGGAAACTGCCGGAGGAAACCGCGAAGGTGAAACGCGGCGGCTGGTTCCTCACCGGCGATTTCGCGCGCTACGACGCCGACGGCTACCTCTGGTTCCTCGGCCGGCGCGACGACATCATCAAGAGCTTCGGCTATCGCGTCTCGCCCTACGAGGTGGAGCGCGTGATGAAGAACCACCCGGCGGTGGCCGATTGCGCGTGTGTCGCCGAGGACGCGGGCAACGACAAGCGGCTCGTCGTGGCCTATGTGATTCCGCAGGAAGGCGCCGCGGTCACGCCCGCGGAGCTGGCCGATTACGGCCGCGAGCACCTTGCCGCCTACAAGGCACCGAAGGTCGTGTATTTCGCGCGCGAGTTTCCGCGCACCCGGAATGGTAAAATTGTGCGTCGGGATATCACGCCCCGGATCGCAGTCGCGCGATCCACCGCCTGAACCCAGATTTCCGGAAAGAACGCATGGACGAACGCGCCAGGATGCGCCCCCTGAGGCCGTTGCCGAACCTCATCTTCATGAGCCGCTGGCTGCAGCTGCCGCTCTACCTCGGCCTGATCGTGGCGCAGGCGATCTACGTCTGGCTCTTCTGGCAGGAGCTGTACTACCTGGTGATGGCGGCTTTCGGCCATGCGAGCGCCCTCACGCACGTGCTCGACGCGGTCACCATCGGCGCCGAGCGCCCGACCAAGCTCAACGAGACGGTGATCATGCTGGTGGTGCTGGGACTCATCGACGTGGTGATGATCTCCAACCTGCTGATCATGGTGATCGTCGGCGGCTACGAAACCTTCGTCTCGCGCATGAACCTGCAGGGGCACCCCGACCAGCCGGAATGGCTGTCGACGGTGAACGCGTCGGTCCTCAAGGTGAAGCTCGCGACCGCCATCATCGGCATCTCCTCGATC
>JBBREI010000222.1:0-4474 GCA_038203035.1 Burkholderiales bacterium | reverse complement strand
GGGGCGGGGGCCCCCCCCCCCAACCCCAAACCGTCGTCTCTGACACCAGTTTCATCACGCGGAATCAGGCGCTCGGCGGCCTCCTGCAGGTTTCCGAGCGTCGCGGAAAGACCCCAGATGCGCAGGCCGGGGTTCCATTTGCGCAGGCGGGCGATCGCAAGCTCGGTCATCACGCCCCGCTTGTTGCCCAGCAGCTCGTGCCATTCGTCGACCACGATCAAGCGCAGCTCGGAAAGCTTCTGGCTTGCATCGGCGCCGGAAAGCAGCAGCGAGAGGCTCTCGGGCGTCGTGACCAGCGCCGAGGGCAGGCGCCGCGCCTGCCTGGCGCGCTCCGCGCTGGAGGTGTCGCCCGTGCGCAGGCCCACGGTCCACGGCAGGCCCAGGCCCTGCACCGCGCGCTCCAGCGAAAGCTGCGTGTCGCCTGCGAGCGCGCGCATGGGGGTGATCCAGAGGACACGCAGCGGTGGAGCGCGGCCCTCTCCCTTTCCGGGGGGTGAGGTGTAGGCAGACTCGGCGATCCATTCCGCCAGCGGGCCCATCCATGCCGCCAGCGTCTTGCCGGTGCCGGTGGCCGAATGGATCAGCCCCGACTCCCCATTCAGGTAGGCGGACCACACCTCGCGCTGGAAATCGAACGCGCTCCAGCCGTTCGCGGCGAACCAGCGCTCGAGGACCGCGGTGGGATGCGTGGCTCCGTCGGGCATCAGTTGAGCGGGAGCACCCTGCCCTCGGAAGCGGGCGGCGCCGCAACACCGAGCATGCGGGCCAGCGTCGGGGCGACGTCCACTACCTCGACACGCGTATCGTTGCGCCCGGCCTTCACCCACGCGGGGCCGTAGAAGAGGATCGGGATGTGGGTGTCGTAGGGATGCGGCGATCCGTGGGTCGCCGCGCTGCTGGTGGTCATCATCCAGTACGCCTTGAGGGCGAACTCCACGTCCCCGGAGCGCTCGCGGTTCCACGACTTCGCCATCGGGTCGAACCAGGGCTGGCCCTTCTTCGAGCCCGATTCGAATTCGGGACGTGTGTAGGCGGCCATCACGCCCGGTTCGGCGAGCGCCAGCGTGCGCACCTCCTCCATCAGCACGTTTGCGTCGACCTTCCGGTCGGCGGCGAGCTTGCGGTCGATCACGAAGCTGCGCGCCGAGATGTATTTGACCCACTTGCCGTCGCCGAACCTTGCGCCAAGCGCCTTGTTCATGCGCTCGATGGCCTGGCTGCCGCTTTGCCTGCCGCCACCCAGGCCTTTCGCGGCGGCGTATTCGGGCGCCGGCATGAAGCCATGGTCGGCGGTGAGCATGGCCACGTAGTTGTCCTTGCCCACCATCGCGTCGAGGTCGTGGAAAAAGGACTGGAGCAGCAGGTCCAGCTGCAGCACGTGATCGTGGGAAAGGCGCGATTCGGCGCCGAAGCCATGGTTCACGTAGTCGTGGCCGGACAGGCTCACCGAGAGGATGTCGGGCACGTCGTCACTTCCCAGCCCTTCGCCGCGGATCGCGGCGCGCGCGAACTGCAGCGTCATCTCGTCGACAAACGGGCTGCGCAGCAGGGCGCTGTAGAACGGCGCACCCGGCTTGTCCTGGCCGTCACCCATCTTCGCCGGCAGCGCGCCGCCCTTCACGTACCACTTCTGGTTGTCGGGCAGCGACTTCGCGTACGCGGTCTGCGGCAGCAAGGCCTTCCATTCCGCGTGGAAATACCGGTCGGCGTTTTTCTGGCCGTTGTAGCTGTCGACCCAGGGTGGATGTTCCTTCATGTAGAAGGTGCTCGAGGCGAATTGCCCGCTCTGCGACATGTACATGTATGCGATGCCGGATTTGCCCGCGGGCAGGATCGAGCCGCGGTCCTTGCCCGAGATCGCGATGACCTTCGAGTCCGGGTTGGCGCGCCGGAGCACGTCGCCCACCGTTTCCACCTTGAGGTTCTTCGGGCTGGTGCCGTCCAGCTTTTTCGTGGTGTTGCCGATGTAGGTGTAGCGATCGTCGCCGGTGCAGTATTCCACTTCGCCCGTGACCGGATCGCGCCAATCGTTGCCGATGATGCCGGTGCGATGCGGATAGGCGCCCGTGAGCATGGTGGCGTGGCCGGGGGCCGTCACCGAGAAAGCGTAGCCGTAGTGCGCATCCGGGAACCACGCGCCGCGGTCGAGGAAGCGGCGCAGCCCGTCAGGCGCCAGCTGCTCGCGGTAATCCACCACCTGGCGCTGGGGCAACCCGTCGACGACCAGGAACACCACCAGCCTGGGGCGCCCGGGTGATCCGGCCGACGGGCCCGGCGCCTGGCCGGCGCAACTCGCGGCCAACACCACGGCGGCGCAGGAAAGCAATCGCTTCAAATCTCCCTCCCCGATTTTTTTGGCGGGCGCGTCCGGGCGTTAAAATGGCCGCCATGGGAGCGTCATGAACTCTACCGCAACGCCGCCCCTGGTGAGCGTGATCACCCGCACCATGGGACGTCCCACCCTGCCCCACGCCCTCACGTCCGTGGCCGCGCAGACCCACCGCCCGGTCGAGATCGTGCTGGTTGATGCCGCCGGCGCCGGCATCACCATGAAGGCACACGGCGGGCTGCCCGTCCGCGTCGTCGGCGGTGGCCCCTTTGACCGGCCGCGCGCCGCCAACGCCGGGCTGCGGGCCACGCGCGGGGCCTGGATCCTCTTCCTCGACGAGGACGACGAGATCGCGCCCGGCCACCTGGCCAACCTGCTGGCCGCGGCGACGGTTTCGCGACTGCCGGTGGCGTACAGCCAGACGCAGTTGCGCGATGACGCCGGGGCCGGGCGCCTACTCGGCGGCCCGTTCAACCGCGCGGCGCTCCTGCAATCCAACTACCTCGCCATTCACGCGGTGTTGTTCCACCGCTCGCTCCTGGCCGGCGCGCGCTTCGACGAAAGTCTCGCCACTTTCGAGGACTGGGATTTCTGGCTGCAGCTTTCGGCGCACACGCCGTTTGCGTTCACCGGCTCGCCGACCGCGATCTACCACGCGGCCGGTGGCGCATCGGGCGCGGGCTCGGGCGCCAACCTCGACCAGAAGGCGGCGCTCGCGCAGCGCGACAAGCTGATGCGCAAATGGTCGCAGCGCTAGGTGCGTGCGCGTTGCCCCGGAGGGGGCCTAGGGTCGCAGCGTCAGGGTGTGCACAGCCCTGATCGACTCGCGCCGGACGGGAATGGTCACGTATTCCACCTTCGCCCAGCGCTCGCCGAAATTTGAATACCAGGGTGACAACACGTTGCCCGACTGCCCGGTCGACTGCATGAACATCGACTTGTCGAGGTCGGCCAGGTCGTAGATGGCACGCAGGCTGGCGGCGTGGCGGTTGGCATACGGCCGCGCCTCGTCGCGGATGGTGATCCCGCCCACGTTGACGGTGTAGCTGTCGCCCGCGGTCTGCGGCGAGATGTTGAAGTAGTCCTTCAGCACCGGGAAGAAGCCGAACGGGCGGTGGTCGCTCGCGGCGAAGTGCGCGATGCCCCAGCGCCAGGTGGAAGGTTCGCCGTAACGCGCGCGCAGGTCCGCGGCGGCCAGGTCGAAGGCCTTCGCCGCCAGCATCGCGCAGGTCTCGCGCGCGGGCGTCTTCACGTCGTCGCACCAGCGGTCGGTGCCGCGCTCGCCCTTCATCGCCGAGATCATGAACGGCGCGCGCAGCTCCCAGGCATCCTTGAAGAGCTCGCCCAGCTCATCGGCATAGGCGAGCCGCGTGAGCTCGCGATACCAGCTGGCGAAGACCAGCGCCGCGGCCGAATCGGTGGCCATCTCGCCTTCCCACTTCGAGAGCATTTCCTGCGCCTGCCGGCCCTCCTGCGTCGCCGGCTTCGCGGCGCGCGCGGCCGGCAGCAACTCGCGCGCCAGCCGCGAGCGGCTGTCGGCCTGCATCTTCGCGAACGAGGCGAGCGAGTGCTTCGGCTGCGCGGCAAGCATCTCCTCGACGCGGTCGGCCCGGTAGGGCGGATACCAGTCCACGGAGATGAACGGCTTGTAGCCCGGGGGGGTGACCTTGTGGTTCGCGGTCACGATGCGCTGCGACGCCGGATCCATCGATGCCGGCAGCTTCTCCACGGGGATGAAGCCTTCCCAGTCGTATTTCGCGAGCCAGCCGGGAACCGGCACGCGGCCCATGGCCTCGTTGTCGGCGCGGCGAACGGGCACGCGCGCCGGTGCGATGAAGCCGATGCGGCCGTCCCTGTCGGCAAACACCACGTTCTGCTGCGGCGCATGGAAATCGCGCGCCGCCGCGAGGAAGTCCTTCGCGTTGCGCGCGCCATTGAGGGCGAAGCCGGCGCGCACTGACGCGTTGTCCTCGGCGAGCGCAGCCCAGGCGAGCGCGATCACGTGGCCCTTCGGAACCAGCGGGGCCATCGAGGCCACCACGTCGGAGATCACCGGCCCGTGGCGCGACGTGCGTACAACGATGCGGCGCTCCTCCGACCCCACCCGGATCTTCTCCTCGCGCTGCTCGAGCGTCGCCGTGCCCT
>JBBREI010000221.1:0-4534 GCA_038203035.1 Burkholderiales bacterium | reverse complement strand
CCGCGGTATCGGCATGGACGTGGTGAAGAGCGAGATCACCTCGCTCGGCGGCCGTGTCGAGATCTCGTCGGCCGCGGGCCGGGGGACCACGTTCACGATCACGCTGCCGCTCACCCTCGCGGTGACCCAGGCGGTGATGGTGCGCGCCGGCGCCACCGTCTACGCCGTGCCGACGGTCACCATCGACCAGGTGCATGAATACAAGGCGCAACCGTACGCGGAGCTCGCCGCCAGGGGCGAGGTCGAGTGGAAGGGCAACACCTACCCGCTGCGCTCGCTGCTGCCGCTGCTGGGCGAAATCGACACGCCGACGCCGTTGCGCCAGATCCCGGTGCTGCTGCTCAAGAGCGGCGTGCAGCGCGCCGCGATCCGGGTCGACGAGATCATCGGCAACCGCGAGGTGGTGGTGAAAACCATCGGCCCACAGCTGTCTCGCCTTTCGGGGATCGCCGGCGCCACGGTGCTCGGCAACGGGCAGATCGTGCTGATCCTGAACCCGGTGCAACTGGTCCATCGCGAGCAGCTCGTCCCGGATGCGGGCGGCGCCCCCGGGGCCGCGGCGCAGGCAAAGCCGACCGAGCTGGTGGTGGAGGAAAAATCGGGCGCCGCGCTGGTGATGGTGGTCGACGATTCGCTCACGGTGCGCAAGATCACCAGCCGGATGCTGACGCGCGAAGGCTACGAGGTCGCCATGGCCAAGGACGGCGTGGACGGCTTGCAGCAGCTGCAGGACATCAAGCCCGATTGCATCCTGCTGGATGTCGAGATGCCCCGCATGGACGGGTTCGAATTCGCGCGCAACGTGCGCGCCGATGCGAAGACCCGTGGCATCCCGATCATCATGATCACCTCGCGCACCGCCGACAAGCACCGCAACCACGCAATCGAGATCGGCGTGAACGAATACATGGGCAAGCCCTACCAGGAAGACCAGCTGCTGGCGCTCATCCGGCGCTACACATCGGAATCCGCGATCGCGTAGGATGCCGGGCTTCGCGCCCCGGAAGGCACCTCGAACGGCTAGCCCAGGAAATACGCCAGCACCACCACGCCCAGCACGATCCGGTACCACGCGAACGCCTTGAAGTCGTGGTGCGCCACGTAGCGGATCAGAGCGCGCACCGCGATCAGCGCCGATACGAAGCTCACGATGAATCCCACCGCGAACGGCCCGATGTCGGACGCGGTGAAAAGCGCGCGGTACTTCACCACCTGGTAGCCGGTGGCGGCGAACATGATCGGCACCGCGAGGAAAAACGAGAACTCGGTGGCGACCTGGCGCGAGAGGCCGAAACACATGCCGCCCATGATCGTGGCGCCCGAGCGCGAGGTGCCCGGGATGAGCGAGACGCACTGCGCCAGGCCCACCTTCAGCGCGTCCTTCCAGGTCATCGCGTCGACGTCCACCACCCGGGGCTCGCCGTGGCGCGAATACCAGCGCTCGACCGCGAAGATCACGACCGCGCCCACGATGAGCGCGATGGCCACGCTCACGGGGTTGAACAGGTACGCCTTGATCTGCGACTGGAACGCCAGGCCCACGATCGCCGCGGGCAGGAAGGCCACGAACAGGTTGAGCGCGAAGCGCTGCTGCACCCGGTCGCTGGCGAGGCCCGAAAACGCGCGGGCAAAACGCGCGCGATATTCCCAGCAGATGGCGAGGATGGCCCCGAGCTGGATCACGATGTCGAAGACCTTGCCCTTCTCGTCGTTGAGCCCGAGCAGGTCGGAAACCAGGATGAGGTGCCCCGTCGACGAGATCGGAAGGAACTCGGTGAGGCCTTCGACCACTCCAAGCAGGAGCGCATGGGCAAGCGCGTGTAGATCCATCGCGGGGTAGTCTAAAGGGTATTGAGAGCGGGGGAGCAACCATGGACCGGCGGCAGGTCTTGCAGTTCCTCGCGGCGGCGGCGGCGGCCGCGGCAGGCCCGGTGGCGCTGCGCGCGCAGCCCGCGGGCGCGATCTCCCGGGCGATCCCGGCCAGTGGCGAACGGGTCCCGGTCGTGGGGCTGGGCACCTGGCTCACGTTCGACGTGGGCGGCGCGGATTCGCCGCAGCGGCGGGTGCGCGGGGACGTCCTGCGGGCGTTCCTGGCCGGCGGGGGCAGGCTCGTGGATTCGTCGCCGATGTATGGCTCGTCGGAGGAGGTCGTGGGAGCGGAGCTGGCGCGCGGGGGCGCGCCCGCGCCGTTTTCCGCCACCAAGGTGTGGACCGTCGGCGCCCTGGCGGGGCGGCGGCAGATGCAGCGCTCGCGCGAGCTGTGGAAGGTCGAAAGGCTCGACCTCATGCAGGTCCACAACCTGCTGGACTGGGAAACCCACTGGCCCGCGCTGAAGGTGATGAAGGCGGACGGACGCGTGCGCTTCATCGGCATGACCACGTCGCACGGACGCCGCCATGACGACCTCGAGGCGATCCTGCGCCGCGACCGCCTCGACTTCGTGCAATTCACCTACAACCTGAACAACCGCGACGTGGAGCGCGTGCTGCTTCCGCTGGCGGCCGAACGCGGCACCGCGGTCATCATCAACCGGCCCTTCGACGGCGGCAGCCTCTTCGGCGCGAAGACGGCCAGGCCGCTGCCGGGGTGGGCCGCGGAAATCGGCTGCCGTTCGTGGGCCGAGGCTTTCCTGAAATGGATCGCCGCACACCCGGCGGTTACGTGCGCGATACCCGCCACCTCGAAGGTCGCGCACGTCCAGGAAAACGTGCGCGCCCTCGCCGGCCCGCTGCCGGACGCGGCGATGAGGCGCCGCATCCTGGAGGACTACGCGCGCGCCTAGCGGACCTCGACCTTGCCCTTCATGTTCGGGCGCAGGCCGCAGATGTAGTCGAAGGTGCCGGGGGGATCGAACTTCATGAATGCCGCCTGGCCCTTCAGCGGTGCCCGCGAAACGCGCCTGGCGAGATCACGAAGTCCTGGCCGGTCACATCACTTCGGAGGCTTTCTCTTCGCCAGCAGGTCCTTCAGGTCCGCGAAGGGATTCTGCGTCGCGCCGCGGTGCTCGCTTGCGGTGGGAACGCTGCCCTGCCCACGGGCCGCTTCCAGGTGCTTCTGGTGTTCGTTGTCGTGGCAGTAGAGGCACAGGAGCTCCCAGTTGCTGCCATCGGGCGGATTGTTGGCGTGGTTGTGGTCGCGATGGTGGACGGTGAGCTCGCGCAGGTTGGCGCCGGCGAACTCGCGGGCGCAGCGCCCGCAGATCCACGGATAGATCTTCAGCGCCTGTTCCCTGTAGCCCGGGTCGCTCATCGTGCAAATGATAGGCGGTATCCTCGAGGCTTTACACCCCATCGAGGACTGAGATGGCCACGACCCATGCCGCATCCGGAGAGCTGATCGACCTCCAATTGGCCACGCCGCCCGGCCCGGCTTCGGAGTCGCAAACCCTCGTGAGATCCGATCACTGGGAGGTGTTCCGGTTGACGATGCCGACCGGCAAGGAGCTGCCCGAGCACAAGGTCGCGAGCGTGATCACGATGCAGTGCCTCCAGGGCATGCTAGAAGTCGAGGCCCATGGGCGAACGCAGACGATGCGAGCCGGCACCATGATGTACCTGACGGGCGGAGAGCCGCACGCGGTGAAAGCCCTCGAGGACTCGTCGCTCCTCGTGACACTCCTCGTGAATCGCGCCTGAGCTGATCTTTTTCCGGGATTGTCGAACCAGGGCCGGCTCCGTTCGACTACGGAGCACGATCCTTCGCATTCCTGCCTGAAAGGAGAACCTTGGTCCCGGCCTGCGAGACGTAGTCGGCGAGCGACCGGATGTCGGAGGCCGAGTTGACCCGCGTCGAGCATCCCGGCGAGCTGCGCGAGGTGCTGGAGTCCTCTCGGTGCTTCAGCTCGTCGCGGCGCTCGCGGCGGGAAGGGAAAGTCTCCCCAAGCCAGAGTTTCCTATTGCTTGGAATAAATCTCGGCCCCCTGCTTCACGAACTCGATCGCCTTCACCTCCATGCCCTTCTTGAGCGCGTCCTGCTCCGACAGCCCCTGCTTCGCGGCGTACTCGCGCACGTCCTGCGTGATCTTCATCGAGCAGAAGTGCGGGCCACACATGGAACAGAAATGCGCGAGCTTGGCACCCTCCTGCGGGAGCGTCTCGTCGTGGAAGAGCTTGGCCTTGTCGGGATCGAGGCCGAGGTTGAACTGGTCTTCCCAGCGGAATTCGAAACGCGCCTTCGACAGCGCGTTGTCGCGGATCTGCGCGCCGGGGTGGCCCTTCGCGAGGTCCGCCGCGTGCGCGGCGATCTTGTAGGTGACGATGCCTTCCTTCACGTCGTCCTTGTCGGGCAGGCCCAGGTGTTCCTTGGGCGTCACGTAGCACAGCATCGCGGTGCCGTACCAGCCTATCATCGCAGCGCCGATGCCCGAGGTGATGTGGTCGTAGCCGGGCGCGATGTCGGTGGTGAGCGGGCCCAGCGTATAGAACGGTGCTTCATGGCACTGGTCGAGTTGCAGGTCCATGTTCTCTTTGATCAAGTGCATCGGCACATGACCCGGACCCTCGATCATCGTCTGCACGTCGTGCTTCCACGCGA
>JBBREI010000220.1:0-4620 GCA_038203035.1 Burkholderiales bacterium | reverse complement strand
CGCCAAACGCTGGACCATGCCTCATAGATTCTGGAGACCTGCTGCGAACCAGTTCACGATCATGTTCGGCGAACGATTCACAATCCCCGGCGCCGACCTGTGACCAACCCCGATCTCGCACACAAAAATACTGATAGGTCCCCCGGGAAATGAATGCCCACCCGCGAATTCCTCTCGGGTTTGCCTTTCCTCTTGTGTTGCCTCTGTGTCCTCTGTGTTAAAAAACGGCTTCCCACCATCCCCGCACCGGGAGACAAGGAAAAATGGAACTGATCCTCTGGCGCCACGCCGATGCCGAAGACCCCGGCCCGCAGGGCGACGCCGAGCGGCGCCTCACCGCGAAGGGTGAAAAACAGGCCGCGCGCATGGCGCGCTGGCTGCGCCCGCAACTCGAAGGCACCTGGCGGGTCATAGTGAGCCCCGCGGTCCGGGCGCTCGGCACCGTCGCCCCGCTCGACATGCCCTACGAGGTTCGCGAAACGGTCTCGACCTCGGCCGAACCCGGATCGATCCTCGAGGAGGCGGGCTGGCCCGGCGGCGGCCAAGTGGTGGTGGTCGGGCACCAGCCCACGCTGGGCCAGGTGGCGGCGATGCTGCTGGGCGGGAGCAGCGGAGAGGTTTCGGTGCGCAAGGGCGCGATCCTGTGGTTCTCCACCCGCGACAGGGACGGCCGGCACGAAACCGTGCTGCGCGCGGTGCTGGACCCGGACACGCTCGACAGGCAGGAAAAAAAGGCAGAATAGTCGCCATGGAACTGACGCCACGGCAACTCGCCGATTTCGACCGCGACGGCTATCTCTTCTTCCCGTCGCTTTTCACGCCCGCCGAAATCAAGGTGCTGCTCGACGAGGTCCCGAACCTCTACGCGCAGCGCCGGCCGGAAAACGTGCGCGAAAAAGGCGGCGACGCGGTGCGCACCAATTTCGCCGCGCACCTGTACAGCGAGCCGTTTGCGCGCCTGGCGCGCCACCCGCGCATGGTGGATCCGGTCAGGCACATCTTCGGCGAAGAGCTGTACATGCACCAGTTCAAGATCAACGGCAAGATGGCCTTCGACGGCGACGTCTGGCAGTGGCACCAGGACTACGGCACCTGGATGAACGACGACCTCATGCCGGAAGCGCGCGCGATGAACGTCGCGATTTTCCTCGACGAGGTGAACGAGTTCAACGGGCCGCTCATGTTCATCCCGGGCAGCCACCGGCAGGGCGCGCTGCCGGCGGGGCACGACACCAGCACCACGAGTTATCCGCTCTGGACCATCGACAAGGCCGCGATCACGCAGCTGGTGGGGCAAGGCGGCATCGTGGCGCCCAAGGGGCCGCCGGGCTCGATGATCCTCTTCCACGGCTGCCTGGTGCACGCGTCCACGTCGAACCTGTCGCCCTGGAACCGGGTGAGCGTCTATCTGTCGCTCTGCGCGGTCTCCAACCACATCCGCCGCTTCAAGCGCCCGGAATACATCGCGCACCGCGACTTCACGCCCATCGTGACCCTGCCCGACGATTGCCTGCTCAAAGCCTATCCGGTGGAGCTGCCATGGAAGGACGGCACGCCGGAATCCGCCTACCGCACGGAAATCGCGGCCTAGACGACCGGGGCATGTAAACAGCCATGCCGCGACGCTGATTCAGTCATTCACGATCACGAAGTCGCGGCCCACGGACTGCCATTCGTCCTTCTCGCGTTCGAGGGCCACGGAGATGAGTGATTGGCTGTCGAGCCACTGGCTTTCCACCTTCACCTTCCAGCCGCGCGGGCCCCCGCTCACTTCGAGGTCGCGCGGCAGCTCGAAGGTCCTTCGGCTGCGGTGGAAAATCACCGCCAGGCGCAGGCAAAACGCCAGCGCGGCCAGGCGCGGGTCGTCGTCGAAGGCGGATTTCATCTTCGCGAGCTTGCCGCGTTGCGCCAGCACCAGGTTCGACAGCCACCCCTGTTCCTGGCGCGAGAAGCCGGGCATGTCGGCGTTGGCGAGGATGTAGGCCGAATGCTTGTGGTACGCGGCCTGCGCGATCGATATCCCGATCTCATGCAGCGTGGCGCCCCAGTCGAGGAAATCGCGCCGCGCATCGAGTCCGGGATGGTCGCGCTCGAGCTCACGCATCAGCCGCTGCGCCAGGGCGGTCACGCGCTGCGCCTGCCTGAGGTCCACGTGGTAGCGGCGCGCGAACTGCTCCACCGTCACGTCGCGGATGTCGCGGTGGTGCACGCGTCCGAGCAGGTCCCACAACACCCCGTCGCGCAACGCGCCTTCGGCCACCGCCATCTCACGCAGGCCGAGCTCGTCGAAGATCGCCGACATGATCGCCAGGCCGCCGGCGACCACCGGGATGCGGTCCTCGCGCAACCCGGGCAGCGCGATCCTGCGGAACTCGCCCGCGGCCAGCAGCTGCTCGCGCAGCCACGCAAGGCCCGCGTGTGTGATGCCGTGTTCGGACTGGCCGTTTTTCTGCAGCACCTCCGCGATCGAACGCGCGGTGCCCGACGAGCCCACGGCCTCGGTCCAGCCGACGCTTTCGAAGTTGGTGGCGATCGTCTGGACCTGCTCGCGCGCGGCGAGCTCCGCCTGCTTCATCAGCTTCTTGTCGATGCGCGCGTCGGGGAAGAAGCGGGCGGTGTAGCTCACGCAGCCCATGTAGAGGCTTTCCGTCGCCAGGGGCTTGAGCTTGTTGCCGATGATGAACTCGGTCGAACCGCCCCCGATGTCGACCACCAGGCGGTTGTGGCCCACCTGCGGCACCGAGTGCACGACGCCGAGGTAGATGAGGCGCGCTTCCTCGCGCCCGGGGATCACCTCGATCGGAAAACCGAGCACACCTTCGGCGCGGCGCAGGAAGGGACCGGAATTTTTGGCAACGCGCAAGGCGTTGGTGCCGACGACGCGCACCGCCTCGCGCGGCATGCCGGCCAGGCGCTCGGCGAAGCGCTTGAGCGTGGCGATCGCGCGTTCCTGCGCCGCGGCGTCGAGCTGGCGGTCGGGTGTGATGCCGTTGGCCAGACGCACCGTTTCCTTGAGTGAATCGAGCGGATAGATCTGGTCTTCCACCACGCGGCCGATGGCCAGGTGGAAGCTGTTGGAGCCGAGATCGACCGCGCCCAGGGTGGTATATTCCATTGAGGTTCGAGTATGACATCGAGCCCTGTCACGCAACGGTCACGAAGCACCGCTACCCTCATGGCAAAGAACCCCAAGGTCGCCAAGGTCCAGCCAAAGCGCGTGCAGCGCCATTCCCCCGAGCACTTCCTGAACCGGGAGCTGCAGACCCTCGAGTTCAATCGCCGTGTCCTCGCGCAAGCGGAGGACCGCACGGTGCCGATGCTGGAGCGCCTGAAGTTCCTCTGCATCGTCTCCTCCAACCTCGACGAGTTCTTCGAGATCCGCGTCTCCTCGATCAAGGAGCAGATCAAGCTCGGGGCGTCGGCCGCCGGTCCCGACGGGCTGGCACCCCTCGACGTCTTCCGCCAGGTTGCCGCGCGCGCGCAAGGCATCGTCGAGCGCCAGTACCGGCTGCTCAACGAGGAGATCCTGCCGGGGCTGGCGAAGGAGGGCATCCGCTTCCTGCGCCGCTCCGAGTGGACCGCGGGCCAGCAGGAATGGGTGCGCGATTATTTCTTCCGCGAGATGATGCCTCTCCTCACGCCGATCGGGCTGGATCCCGCGCACCCTTTCCCGCGGGTGTTCAACAAGAGCCTGAACTTCGCGGTGGAGCTGGAAGGCCGCGATGCCTTCGGGCGCGATTCGCGTGCCGCCATCGTGCAGGCCCCGCGCGTGTTGCCCCGCGTGATCCGCCTGCCCCGGCAGGTTGCGCCCGGCCCCAACGATTTCATCTTCCTCACCTCCATCCTGCACGCCCACGTGGGCGAGCTCTTTTCCGGCATGACGGTGCTGGGCTGCTACCAGTTCCGCGCCACGCGAAATTCGGACCTGTTTGTGGAAGAGGAGGAGGTGAAGGACCTGCGCAAGGCGTTGCAGGGCGAATTGCCGCAGCGCCACTTCGGTGACGCCGTGCGCGTGGAAGTGGCCGACAACATGTCGGAGGCGATGACCCGTTTCCTGCTGTCGCAGCTGGGCCTGGAGGGCGACGACCTCTACTCCGTCGCCGGCCCCGTGAACCTGGTGCGCCTGATGAGCATCCCCGAACAGGTGAACCGCCCCGACCTCGAATTCCCGGCTTTCACGCAGGGCCTGCCCAAGGCGGTTTCGAAGGGCCGCGACCTGTTCCAGACCATCCGCAAGGGCGACGTGCTGATGCACCGCCCGTTCCAGTCGTTCACGCCGGTGATCGAATTCATCCGCGAGGCGGCGCGCGACCCGCAGGTGGTCGCCATCAAGCAGACGGTCTACCGCACCGGCACCGACTCGGTGATCATGCAGACGCTGATCGACGCGGCGCGCGCCGGCAAGGAGGTCACCGTGGTGGTGGAGCTGATGGCGCGCTTCGACGAGGAGGCCAACATCAACTGGTCCGCGCGCCTGGAGGAGGTGGGCGCGCACGTGGTGTACGGCGTCGTGGGCCACAAGACCCACGCCAAGATGTCGATGGTGGTGCGCCGCGAAGGCGGCAAGCTGGTGCGCTACGCGCACCTGGGCACCGGCAACTACCACCCGCGCACCGCACG
>JBBREI010000219.1:0-4641 GCA_038203035.1 Burkholderiales bacterium | reverse complement strand
GTGCATGCTGTCCTGGGTGGCGCCCGAGGCGCAATTGTCGGCATGGTCGAGCAACAGCACCGGCCCGCCGCTTTGCTCGCCGAGGCGCTTGGCCTCCAGGAGCGCTTCTTCGAGGGGGCGGCCGCGGTAGATGAAGTCCTCCTTCCGCCGCCACGCCGTATCGAGAATGGCGTCGCACGCCGCCTGGGCCGCGGCATGATCGCGATCGGCTACGACCACCGCGCCGATGCCGGCGTCGCGGATGTCAGCCTGCTGGAACCCCCCGAACGCCGTCGCGGCCAGCAAGCCCCCGCGCTCCGCGGCGCGGGCAGCGTCCACGAAATCACGCATCGCGCCTTCCGCGGTGTTCTGGCGCAGGGTATGGGCGAGCAAAGGCCGGTTGCCCCAGGCCATGACCGGCTCGATCTCGCCCTTCAAATGACGCAGCAGGATGCCGCCGGCAAGCTGTCCCGCCTCGTATTGGTCGATGTGCGGATAGGTCTTGTAGCCCGCGATGACGTTGCAGTTGCGCACCATCCGATCGCTCAGGTTCGCGTGCAGGTCGAGCGAGACGGCGATCGGAATATCCGGCGCGAGGGCCCGGATACGCTCGAGCAGGGTGCCTTCGCCATCGTCAGTGCGGCCTTCGACCACCATCGCGCCATGTAGGTCCAGGAACACCGCGTCGCATCCCTGGCCGACCGCATCGCAGATCAGCCCGCAGATGCGGTCGTACGCGGCGCCGTCGACAGGCCCGCTCGGGTTGGCCCATGCCGCGACCGGCGTGACGACCTCCGCGCCTTCCTTGCGCGCCAGGTCGAGGAAGGCGGCCATGGGCAACCCGGTGCCGCTCATCGCTTCGAACGCGTCGCGCCCGACCAACGGACCGCCGTTCCCGAACGCCTCCCACGGCGTGGGGACCGGCGAGAACGTGTTCGTCTCGTGCTGCATCTGTGCGATCACGACGCGCATCGGCGCATTCTGGCATGGCGCGAACGCTGGTTCCCCAGCACCCCCGGCAGCCACAGCGCGATCTGACCGCGACGAGCGTTTCGGCGTGTCGCGGATCTCCACCTTGAACTGCTCGCGCAGCTTGACGATCGCCCGGGCGTTGCGCGCCATGTTGTAGGTATAGGTCTCCGCGATCGAAGCCATGGCCGCGGTGCGGATGATCTCCTGGATGTCCGGCGGCAGCTACTTCCAGAAGTCGCCGTTGATGTAGATGTCGCCCACGTCGGTGGATTGGTGCAGGCCCTGGAGGTAGTAGTGCTTCCAGATCGTCTGCAACCCCGAGGTTCAGGTCGTCCGCGGGGCCGATCCATTCGGCCGCGTCGATGGTGCCGCGCTGCGCGGCGGGCACGATCTCGCCGGCGGGAAGCGCGACTGCAGCCACCCCCATCTCCTTGAAGATCTCGCCCGTGATGCCGGGAGGCGCGCGGTACTTGAACTTCTTGAAGTCGCCGGTGCTCTCGATCGGGCGCTTGAACCATCCGAGCGGATCGGGTCCCATCGGCTGGATCATGAACGCCTCGACGTTCACCTTGAGGACGTCCTTCCAGAGCTTGCGATAAAGCTCGTTTCCGCCGCCTTCGTAGAGCCACGCCATGTGCGAGATCTGGTCGAGGCCCACGCCCGCGCCCGCCATGGGATTGCTGAAGAGGCCCGCGGCGGGATTCTTGCCCGGCCAGTAGTGCGTCCACGCGAATCCCGCCTCGACGACGCCCTTGTCCACGGCGTCCAGGATCTCGAAGGCGGAGACCACGGTGCCGTCCGGGAGCACCTCGGTCTTCGTGCGGCCGCCGCTCATCTTGTCCACTCGCTCGCCGAAGTGCTTGAGCAGCTCATAGTAGATGCTCGCCGCGGGGACCGCGGTCTATATACGCATCCGGTAGGTCTCTTTCGGCTGCTGCGCCGCCGCGCTTGCGGCAATCAGTATGGCCGCGACGAACGTCGCGGCTTGCCTCCACTTTTTCGCCAGCATCGTCTTCTCCTCGTCGTTGAACTTCGAGTGCAACCTTGCGCGATGCGATTGCGGAAGCCGCGGCCATGCTAGACAGCTGGGCACAGCCCGGCAATACGCACGCGCCCCCTTCCCCTACCGCAACGGCGTCAACGCGCGCGCGGCAACGGGAGCTCGCGTCGAGCCGCGCATGACATCATTGAAAAGGGCCGATGAGGAAATACAGGCCCGGGCCTGCCCCATCCTCGATTGAGGTCTCGGCGGCGCGGTCCCCAACGGTTAAACTGGTAGCCATTGAGCCGGCCGCAAGGAGACGCTCCTGGATATCTACCGCTGGCGCAAGCCGGGAATGGTGCTCGCGTGCGCGGGGCTCGTGCTCATGCTCGCGCTCGGCATCCGCCAGAGCTTCGGCCTCTTCCTGCGCCCGATGACGATCGACCTGGGCTGCGGGCGCGCGGCGTTCTCCTTCGCGATCGCTTTGCAGAACCTGGTGTGGGGCCTCGCCATGCCGTTCGCGGGCGCGATCGCGGACCGCAAGGGCGCCGGGCGCGTCATCGCCGCTGGAGGCCTGCTCTACGCGCTCGGACTCTACGCGATGGGGCACGTGAGGGATCCTCTCCTCTTCGACCTCTCCGTAGGGATTCTGGTGGGCCTCGGGCTCTCGGGTACGGGTTTCGGGGTAGTGCTCGCGGTGGTCGCGCGCGCTTATCCGCCGGAACGCCGCTCGGTCGCGGTGGGCGTCGCGGGCGCCGCGGGCTCCTTCGGCCAGTTCGCGATGCTGCCCGTGGGCCAGGGGCTGATCGGCTACGTAGGCTGGGTGGGCGCCCTCGCCGCGCTCGCGGCGCTCGCCCTCTTCATGGTCCCGCTCGGCGGTGCCCTTGCGGGCAAGAACACCGCGGCCCACGAGAGCACGCAGTCGATCGGCGCCGCGCTCGCGGAAGCGGGCCGGCACGTCGGATTCTGGCTGCTGACCGGATCGTTCCTCGTCTGCGGCTTCCAGACGATCTTCATCATGGTCCACCTGCCGGCCTACCTGGTCGACCGGGGCCTGGGTGGCGGGCACGGGATGGGCGCGCTCGCGACGATCGGGGCCTTCAACATCGTGGGCTCGTTCGCCGCCGGGGCGCTCGGCGCGCGCTTCAGCCGCAAGTGGCTGCTCTTCTGGGTGTTCGCCGTGCGGGCCGTGGCGATCGCGCTCTTCGTGTTCCTGCCGGTCACGCTTGCGAGCACGTACCTCTTCGCTGCCGTGATGGGGTTCACGTGGCTGGGCACCGTCCCGCTCACCAACTCGCTCGTGAGCCAGATCTTCGGCTTGAAGTACCTCTCGACGCTCTTCTCGATCGCCTTCCTCGGCCACCAGCTCGGCGCCTTCGCGGGCGCCTGGGCGGGCGGTGCGATCTACGACGCGACCGGCGGATATCTCGAGGTGTGGCTGGTGTCGATCGCGCTCTCGGTGATCGCCTGCGCGATGTGCGTGCCGATCGACGAGCGCCCGATCGTGCGCCCCGCCCAGGGAGGCGCGGCGTGAATGCGCTGCGCCGCGGCGCAGCGGGCCGCGTATCGGCCGACGTCCGGGCCTTGATCGACGCGATGCCGATCGCGGCGGCGCTGGTCGACGACGACGGCGAGGTCCTGCATGCCAACGAGGCCATGCGCATTCGCGCCCGCACCTCGGCACCCCTGCGGATCCCGGGAGCCTATGTCGCGCAGACGCCGGCCGGCCGCTGGGTCTTCGCGCTGCCCGCCGACGCCCCCGATCCGCAGATGCAGCGCCTGGCCTCGCTGGGCTTCATGCTGGCGGGCGTCTGCCACGAGGTCTCCAACCCGCTGGCCGCGATCCACTCGATGGTGCAGATCCTCCAATCGCCCCGCGGCATCGGCCCCGAGACGATCGAGAAAGGCCTCGCCTCGATCGCCGGCAGCATCTCCCGGGTGCTCGCGATCACACGCAAGCTCGGGGACTTCTCGCGCGTCGCGGGCGAGGCGCCGCGGCCGCAGCCCGTGGACGCGGCCATGCGCGAGGCGATCGGCCTGCTGCGCCACAACCGGTGGGGTGACGACGTGCAGGTCACTTATCGCGGCGAGCCCGGGGCGGTCGCCCGCGCGCGCGACGGCGAGCTGCAGCAGGTGTTCTTCAACGTGATGCTCAACGCGGCGCAGGCGATGGCGGGCCGTGGGCGGATCGACGTCGCCACCGAGCGCGCGAGCGACGGGCGCCTGCGCGTGCGCATCCGCGACACCGGCCCCGGCATCCCCAAGGAGGACCTGCAGCGCGTCTTCGAGCCGTTCTTCACCACCAAGGTGCCCGGCGAAGGCACCGGGCTCGGGCTGGCCATCTGCTTCGAGATCGTGCACGAGCTGGGCGGTTCGCTCGTCGCCAGCAACCATCCAGGCGGCGGCGCCTGCATGGAGCTCATCCTTCCGGGAGCCGCGTAGCGATGGCCGCCGCACGCCCGGAACGCCTCCTCATCATCGAGGACGACCCCGGCGTGTCCGAGGTCGTAACGCTGCTGCTGTCTCGCGAAGGCTACTTCGTCGAGGGCGCGGCTACCGTGAAGGAAGGCCTGCGCCGCCTCGCCGCGGGCGACTTCGACGCCGTGGTGACGGACCTCAAGCTACCCGACGCCACCGGGCTGGACCTGGTGCGCCTGGTGCACGAGAAGGACCGCGGCCTGCCGATCATCATGATGACGAGCTACTCG
>JBBREI010000218.1:0-4734 GCA_038203035.1 Burkholderiales bacterium | reverse complement strand
GCTTCCGCGGGCACGCGCTCACGCTGGTGGGCGTCGCGGTTTCGGTCGCGGGCAACGTGATCGTCCTGCGCGGGAAATGACGCCATGACCCCCGGCGCCGCGGAGGCGCGCGAGCTGCTGTTTGTCGTGCGTGTGCGCCGCATCGACGTCGCGGCCGTGGTCTCGATTGTCCTGCACGTGCTGTTTTTTGTGCTGGTGATCCCGCGCAACCTGGTGCATGACCCGATCGGGCCCATCACCGACCAGCCCCTGAACGTCGTGATCGCGCAGCCGCAGCCCCCGGCGCCCGAACCCACGCCCGTCACGCCGCCGGAACCGGTGACGAGCCCCGCGCCCCCGCGCCCCACCCCGCTCGTGCGTCGGCCCCCGGTGGTCGCCTCGCGCGTGCCCACACCCGCGCCGCAGATCGCGGTGCCCGCGCCTTCGCCGCAGCAGGCGCCGCCGCCCACGCCGCAGGTCGACATGATGGCCGCGATGCAGGCGCGCCGCGCGGAGCGGCGCGCGCAGGAAGCCGCCGCCGCATCCCCCAGGTCCTCGCCGTCGCCGTCGGTCGACGCCGCTGCGCGCAACCTCCAGACCCTTTCTGGGCGCGAGGGGGTGGGCGGTGTCTTCGAGATCCTGAGGAAAGGCACCCGCACGGCGGAATTCGCCTTCAACGGGTGGCGGCCGGAATCGCGGCGGCAGTGGCGCGAGGTGATCGAGGTCGACGCGGGACAGGGCGGCAACGTGGAGCTGGCGATCATCAAACGCATGATCCAGCTGATCCGCAACCACTACACCGGCGATTTCCAGTGGGAATCACACCGCCTGCAACGCGTGGTCAAGCTTTCCGCCGCCCCGGAGGACAACGAGGGCCTGGAGGACTTCATGATGCTGGAGTTCTTCGGACAGCCCGTGGTCAACCCCCGCAGGCGGTGAGGGTCACCTCAACCGAAACTTCTCCAACCCCTTCGCCGCATCCTTCCGGACCTTCCACTTGAGCGGCGGCAGCCATCCCAGCAGCTTGCCCATGGGCCCCAGCGCCTGGGCCGCCCACGGCCAGAACGGGAAGCTGTCGTGGTGGCGCACGATGAGCCCGTCGCGGAAGGCGAAGAGGGCCGAGACCCGGTTCACCACCTTGCGCCCGGTGCGGCTGAAGGTATAACGCGCCGTCCACCGGGCCCGCCCGCCGTCCTCGCCGCCGCTGGCCTCGTCCAGGATGACCTCCAGGTCCGTGGCGCGCGCCAGCAGCATGCGCCACATGTCGGCGGCTTCCCCGCCCCGCAGGCCGGGGAACACCGTGTCCGAAAAAAACACCTCGGGGTGATAGCAGCGCGCCATCGCCTCCGGGTCGCGGCGCGCGAAGGCGCCGTAGAAGTCGCGGATCACGGATTCGTTTGGATGCATGGCGGAATTGACAGGGGTCAAGGTGGGCCATTTTGGCCTGTTCCTATACTCCGGTGCAAAGCCACCCCTCTGAAGGACTCCCATGCTCTCGGATATCGATATCGCCCAGAAGGCGAAGATGCAACTCATTACGGCCGTCGCCAAGAAGCTCGGCATCCCGGATGACGTGCTCGAAGCCTACGGCCGCTACAAGGCCAAGGTCTCGCTGCAGTACTGCGAATCCCTCGCCGGCAAGAAAGACGGCAAGCTGATCCTGGTCACCGCCATCAGCCCCACACCCGCGGGCGAAGGCAAGACCACCACCACCGTGGGCCTGGGAGACGCGCTCAACCACATCGGCAAGAAGGCGGTCATCTGCCTGCGCGAACCCTCGCTGGGCCCGGTGTTCGGAATGAAGGGCGGGGCCGCCGGCGGCGGCTACGCGCAGGTGGTCCCGATGGAAGACATCAACCTGCACTTCACCGGGGATTTCGGGGCCATCCAGCTGGCCAACAACCTGCTGGCCGCGATGATCGACAACCACATCAACCACGGCAACGAGCTCGGCTTCGACGTGCGCCGCATCGCGTGGAAGCGCGTGCTGGACATGAACGACCGCGCGTTGCGCCAGATCACCGTCGCCCTCGGCGGCCCGGCCAACGGCTTCCCGCGCGAAGACGGCTTCGACATCGTCGTGGCTTCCGAGGTGATGGCGATTTTCTGCCTCGCCACCTCGCTGAAGGACCTGAAGGCGCGCCTGGGAAAAATCGTCTGCGGCTACACCCGGGATCAAAAACCGATCCTCGCCTCCGAGCTCAAGACCCACGGCGCGATGGCGGCACTCCTCAAGGACGCGCTCGCCCCGAACCTGGTGCAGACCCTGGAAGGCTCGCCCGCCTTCATCCACGGCGGGCCCTTCGCCAACATCGCGCACGGCTGCAACTCGGTGCTGGCCACGCAGACCGCGCTCAAGCTCGGCGACTACGTGGTGACGGAAGCCGGCTTCGGCGCGGACCTGGGTGCCGAGAAGTTCGTGGACATCAAGTGCCGCAAGGCGGGCTTGAGGCCGGCGGCCGTGGTGCTCGTCGCCACCATCCGCGCGCTCAAGTTCCACGGCGGAATCGAGGTGAAGGAGCTCGGCCGCGAAAACCTCGATGCCCTGGGCAAGGGCATCGCCAACATCGAGCGCCACGTCAACAATATCCGCAACAACTACGGCCTGCCGTGTGTGGTGGCGATCAACCACCGCACCGAAGACACCGATGCGGAGATCAGGCTGCTGCAGGAAAAGATGTCGCACCACGGCGCCAGGGTGATCGTGGCGCGCCACTGGGCCGAAGGCGGCAAGGGCGCAGTGGATGTCGCCAACGAAGTCGTACGCCTGTGCGACGAGCCGAACGACTTCAAGTTCGTCTATGACGAGCAGGACACGCTCTGGGACAAGATGAAGGCCATCGCCACCAAGATCTATGGCGCCGCCGACATCACCGCGGATTCGAAGGTGCGCGTGCAGATCAAGAAGCTGCAGGAAGCGGGCTACGGCCACTATCCGGTCTGCGTCGCCAAGACGCAGTATTCGTTCTCTACCGACCCGCAGCTGCGCGGGGCGCCGTCCGGGCACGTGGTCAACATCCGCGAAGTGCGCCTGGCCGCGGGCGCCGAGTTCGTGGTGATGGTGTGCGGCGACATCATGACCATGCCCGGGCTGCCGAAGGTGCCTTCGGCGGTGGCCATCGACGTGACCGACGACGGGAAGATCACCGGGCTTTTCTGACCTCTGTTTTCCCCGCCCTGAAATATCATCCCCATTTCACCTCTACCCGGCTGGGCGCGGGCGAAGGTGTGGTCGAGGCGCGGCCTTCGCCCGCCGCACCCGGCTCGCGAGACTGGAAGGCGGGCTTTGGGCCATAATTGGAGTGCAATGAGGCCCAAAAACAAGATGGCAGCGGTGGTCGGCGCGGCACGCGCATCGGGGGTGGCGGCATGATCACGCGCCAGTCCCTCGGCAAATACCAGATCGTCTCCGAGCTGGGGCGCGGCGCCACCGGCAAGGTCTACCTCGCCGACGATCCCTTCGGCAAGCGCCAGGTCGCGATCAAGATCATGTACCCCGAGGCGCTGAAGAACTCGGAGGACGGCCCGCTCTACAAGAGCATGTTCCTCAACGAAGCCTCGCTCGCCGGAAAGATCAACCACCCGCACATCGTCCAGATCTTCGACGCGGTGGTGGAGGGCGAATACAGCTACATCGTGATGGAGTACGTCGAGGGCGGCACGCTGGAGAAATTCTGCGACCCCCAGGGGCTGCTTGAACATCGCGAGGTGGCCGAGATCATCTTCAAGTGTGTGCGCGCGCTGGCCTTCGCGCAGACCCTCGGCCTCACGCACCGCGACCTCAAGCCCGGCAACATCCTGCTGAAGGAAGGCACCGAGATCAAGATCGCCGATTTCGGCGCCGCCATCAACCGCGTGTCGGACCGTACCGTCATCACCAACGTGGGTTCGCCCGCCTACATGGCGCCCGAACTCGTCACCGGCCAGGCCCAGGCCTCGCACCTCACCGACATCTACGCGCTCGGCGTGGTCATGTATTACATGCTCACGAGCCGGCTGCCGTTTTCCGGCGCCAACACGATGAGCGTGATCTACCAGATCGTGAACACGGAACCGGATCCGCCGGCCACCCACGCCGACACGCTTTCGCCGGAGCTGGACCGGATCGTGATGAAGGCGCTGTCCAAGGATCCGGCGAACCGCTACCAGTCGTGGGACGAATTCGGCCAGGCGCTCGCCGAGACCTGGAAGAAGGACCAGAAAACCGAGGAAAAACGCGACCAGTCGGACACGGAACGTTTCCAGCTCATGCGTACGCTGCCGTTTTTCCTCGACTTCCCGGAAAACGAGCTCTGGGAGGTCCTCAAGCTGTCGAAGTGGGCCAAGTTCAAGCCCGAGACGGTGCTGATCAAGGAGGGCGACAAGGGCGACTCGTTCTTCGTGCTCGCCGGCGGCTACGTCGCGGTGACCGTCGGCAAGAAGAAGATCTCGGTGCTCTCGGCCGGCGACTGCTTTGGCGAGATGTCGTACCTCGCCCACAAGGATGCGCCGCAGCGTTCCGCCACCGTCACTACCAACTCCGATTGCATCATCATGAAGATCCGCGCCGAGGACCTGCGCGCGGCCTCGCTTTCGTGCCGCCGCCTCTTCGACGAGCGTTTCCTCAATACCCTGGTTGATCGCCTGGAAAAGGCCAACCAGCAGCTGGCGGTGATGAGCTGAAAGCGGGTGTGTAAAATGGTGTGAGAGACGACATTTTGGTTTTGGGCCGGAACCCCCCACCAAAAATCGTAACTGTGACCAGTGTTTACCCAC
>JBBREI010000217.1:0-4752 GCA_038203035.1 Burkholderiales bacterium | reverse complement strand
TCCTCGCGCACCGGCGTGCCGATCCAGTCGACGCGCTTCGGTTTCGGCAGCACGTTGGCCCACTTCTGCGCCACCGGGCGCTCGAAGGCGCCTTCCATGCCCACCACCACGCGATCGGCCACCGGCGCCAGCACGCGATTGGTGATGCCGGCGACGGCGCCGGGTTCGTGCACCACCAGCGGGCGCCCGACGAGCGCGGCCATCATGCCGCCGGGGAACGCGACGTAGCCGCCCATGGAGAGCACGACATCGGGACGCACGGCGCGGATCACTCGCAGCGCCTGCCAGAAGCCCACCAGGATTCGCACCGGCAACACCACCCACGCCATCAGGCCCTTGCCGCGGATGCCCGTCATCGCCACGGGGGAAATCGGATAACCCGCCTGCTTCACCAGGCGGTTCTCCATGCCGTGGGGCGTGCCCATCCAGTGCACGTTCCAGCCCCGCGCGGCCATCTCGCGCGCAATCGCCAGTCCCGGGAAGATGTGGCCGCCCGAACCCGCCGCCATGATGAGGATGGTGCGGTGGGTCATATCCTTCCGCCCCGCATCAGGTACCTGTTCTCCCAGTCGATGCGCATCAGGATCGCCAGCGCCATGCAGTTGACGACGATGCCGGTGCCGCCGAACGAAAGCAGCGGCAGCGTGAGCCCCTTGGTGGGCAGCAGGCCCATGTTCACGCCCATGTTGATGAACGACTGCACCGCGAGCCACACGCCGATGCCCTGCGCAACAAGTGCGGCGTAATAACGCTCCAGGCTCGCGGCCTGGCGCCCGACTGCGAAGGCGCGATGCACGATGAAGAGGAAAAGCAGGATCACCACCAGCACGCCGATGAAGCCCAGCTCCTCGGCGATCACCGCCAGCAGGAAGTCGGTGTGCGCTTCGGGCAGGTAGAAGAGTTTTTCGACCGACCCGCCCAGCCCCACGCCGGTCCATTCGCCGCGCCCGAAGGCGATGAGCGAATGCGACAACTGGTAGCCCTTGCCGTATGCGTCGGACCAGGGATCCATGAAGCCCAGGATGCGTTGCAGGCGGTACGGCGAGGAGACGATCAGCACCACGAAGGAGGCCGCCAGCAGGACCGCCAGGCCCGCGAAGAGGCGCCAGTTCAGCCCGCCGAGGAAAAGGATCGCCATGGCGATGGAGGTCACCACCACCAGCGCGCCGAAATCGGGCTCGCGCAGCAGCAGGGCGGCGATGAAGGTCATCACCGCGAACATCGGCAGGAAACCCTTGCGGAAGTCGTCCATGAACGCGGCCTTGCGCACCGTGTAGTCGGCGGCATAGAGCACGACAAAAAGTTTCATCAGCTCCGAAGGCTGGAAGGTCCCGAACCCCACGGAAATCCAGCGGCGCGCCCCGTTCACCTCGCGGCCCACGCCGGGAATGATCACAAACACCAGGAATCCGGTGCCGAGCATGAAGAGCCAGGGGCTCGCCTTCTGCCACAGGCACACCGGCACCCTGAAAAGCGCCACCGCCACCGCGAGCCCCACCGCCAGGTAGATGCCGTGGCGCACCAGGAAATAACTCGGGCGAAAGCCGGTGAACCGTTCCGCCTCGGCCATCGCGATGGAGGCCGAATACACCATCACCAGCCCGATGGCGCCCAGCAGCAATGCCGCCCAGAGCAGGGCGGGATCGAGGCTGGAGGCGCGGCGGGCGGGGTTGTAGAGCATCAGTGCTTTACGCCCGGCCCAACTCCCACCCCATCTGCTGTGCTGGGGCGCGGGGCAGATGGAGACCTGCCTGCGAGCGCGCGGGCGGCATCGGCGAACACCTGCCCGCGATGGCCGTAGCTGCGGAACATGTCGAGGCTGGCGCACGCGGGCGACAGCAGCACCGAGTCCCCGGAGCTCGCAAGCCGGAATGCGGCCTCGACCGCCTCCGGCATCGTGGCGGCGCGCACGATCGCGGCTCCCGTGCCGGCAAGCGCGGCGGCGAGCGCATCGGCATCGCGCCCGATCAGCACCACCGCCTTGGCGCGCGCGCGAACCGCCGGCGCAAGCGGCGAAAAGTCCTGGCCCTTGCCGTCGCCGCCGGCGATGAGCACGACGGGGGTCCTGAATCCCTCGAGCGCGGCCACGGTCGCGCCGACGTTGGTGCCCTTCGAGTCGTCGTAGAAACCCACGCCGCCGGCCTGCGCCACCAGCTCCACGCGATGCGAAAGCCCGCGGAACTCCACGATCGCGCGCGCCAGCGGCGCAGGCTGCGCGCCGATAGCCGTCACGAGCGCATGCGCGGCGAGCGCATTGGCCGCGTTGTGCAGCCCCTTGATCGCCATCTTCCCGGTGTCGACGATCGCCTCGCGGCCATGCATCAGCGTGTCCTGCGCGGCGTTCATACCCCATTCGGATTCGCCCCGCGGCACGCCGAGGCCGAAGGTGAACGTGCTCCCGCCCGCCATTGCGCGGCTCCATGCATCGTCGCGGTTGAGCACGCGCGTGCGCGCGTGGCGGAAGATGCGCTCCTTGGCGCGCGCGTAAGCCGCCATGCCGCCGTAGCGGTCGAGGTGGTCCTGCGTGAGGTTCAGCATCGCGGCCGCTTCGAGCTCGAGGCTCGAGGTGGTCTCCAGCTGGTAGCTCGAAAGCTCGACCACAAACACCTGCGCCGAGCGGGCCTCGGGGCGCTCGAGCGCGTCCAGCACCGGCAAGCCGATGTTGCCCGCCACCATGGTGCGGTAGCCGGCGAACTCGGCCATGGCCCCCGCCAGCGCGGTGACCGTGGACTTGCCGTTGGTGCCGGTGATCCCGATCACGCGCACACCCTGCGATCGCGCAAGCTCGCGCGCGAAGATCTCGATGTCGCCCGCGATTTCGATGCCGCGGGCGGCGGCGGCACGCAGGACCGGCTCGCCGAGCGCAATGCCCGGACTCGCAACGACCGCGTCCACGCCCTCCAGGAGCGCTTCCTCGAAGGGTCCGAGCGCGAGGCCCACATCGGGGTGGTCCTTGCGCATCGCTCCCAGGGACGCAGGCGCAGCGCGCGTGTCCGCGGCGCGCAGCTTCGCGCCGCGACGCGCGAGCCAACGAACAACCGAAAGCCCCGTGTCACCCAGGCCGAGAACGAGAACACTTTTTCCTTGCCACTCATTCTTCACCTCCGTCTGGCCAACCCGGGGAACGCCGATGTCGCCGATGCCACCCCGATTGCCGCCGATAAATGCAACAGGGTGTTGGTGCCCGAGCCAGCGCCCCGCAAACCCCGGGCACGAAACCATGAGGGTTTTGCAGTTATCGGCGGCAATCGGGGTGGCATCGGCGACATCGGCGTTCCAGCTTCAACGAAGCTTCAGCGTAGAGAGACCAACGAGCACCAGCATCATCGTGATGATCCAGAACCGCACCACGACCTGGTTCTCCTTCCAGCCCTTCAATTCGTAGTGGTGGTGCAGCGGCGCCATGCGGAAGACGCGTTTTCCCGTGAGCTTGAAGCTCACCACCTGGATGATCACGGAGAGCGTCTCCACCACGAAGACGCCTCCCATGATCAGCAGCACGATCTCCTGGCGCACGACGAGGGCGATCATGCCGAGTGCCGCGCCGAGCGCCAGCGCGCCCACGTCGCCCATGAAAACTTCCGCCGGATAGGCGTTGAACCACAGGAAGGCGAGGCCCGCGCCCGCGATCGCCCCGCAGATCACCGCCAGCTCGCCCGCGCCCGCGATCAGCGGAAAGCCGAGGTACTTCGCGAACACCGCGTTGCCGGAAACGTAGGCGAACACCGCGAGCGCGGAGGCGATCATCACCGTCGGCATGATCGCCAGGCCGTCGAGGCCGTCGGTGAGGTTCACCGCGTTCGAGGTGCCCACCACCACGAAGTAGCCGAGGATCACGAAACCCACGGCGCCCAGCGGGATCGCGATCGACTTGAAAAACGGCACGATGAGCTCGGTCTGCTGCGGCAGTTTCGCGTTGTAGGCGAGGTAGATCACCGCCACGATGGCGATCAGCGACTGGAAGAAGATCTTCGCGCGCGCCGAAAGGCCCTTCGGGTTGCGGTGCACCACCTTGCGCCAGTCGTCGACCCAGCCCACGGCGCCGAATCCGAGCGTGGTCAGCAGCACGATCCAGACGTAGCGGTTGGAAAGGTCCGCCCACAGGAGGGTGGTGATCGCCACCGAGACCAGGATCAGCGCCCCGCCCATGGTCGGCGTGCCCTTCTTCACCAGGTGGGTCTGCGGGCCGTCGTCGCGCACCGACTGGCCGATCTTGTAGGCGGTGAGCTTGCGGATCATCGCGGGGCCCACGATGAAGGAGATCACCAGCGCGGTGAGCGCGGCCAGGACCACGCGCAGCGTGATGTAGGTGAAGACGTTGAACGCCCGCACGTACTGGTCCAGGTATTGCGCCAGCTCAAGCAGCATCGCCGTCCTCCCGGTTCGAGAGCGCGTCGGCGACGCGTTCCATGCGCATGAAACGCGAACCCTTCACCAGCAGCGTGGCCGCGCCCTCGCCACGCGCCGCCTCGGCCAGCGCCTCGATGGCGTCGAAGTGGCGCGCGCCGGGGCCGAAGGCCTCGACCGCGCGCTCGCTTGCCTCGCCCAGGGCCAGCAGCGCGTCGATGCCCGATTCGCGCGCGAAGGCGCCGACCTCGGCGTGCATCGCGCCGGATTCGGCGCCCAGCTCGCCCATGTCGCCCATCACCAGCACGCGCCGGCCCGCCTGCGCCGCCAGCACTCGGATGGCGGCCTTCATCGAATCGGGGTTGGCGTTGTAGCTGTCGTCGATCACGGTGGCGCCGCCGACCC
>JBBREI010000216.1:0-4848 GCA_038203035.1 Burkholderiales bacterium | reverse complement strand
CGTTGGGAGAAAGGCTCTTTCCGCGACTGCGCGCGCTCGACCTCCCGGTCGTGGTGCGTGAATTGGCAACCACCCTGAACCGGGAAACCGATTTCAGCCGCGAGGCGCGGTCCATAGTGCTGTTTCGCACCGCGCTGGCGGATGTCCCCGGCCTCTGGATTGCGCAAGCCGTGGAGGAGCAATAGCTACCTCGGCTTCCGATCGACTCGCGCCCGCGTCAGCGCCGGCCAGGAGGTCACCGCGTAGAGGGCGAACGCAGCCGACCAGCAAGCCCCCGAGATGACAACGCTCGCCAGGTAGAACCCGGGCAGCGCCATCCCGCCGAAAACGCGGACCACCGCCGCAATCGCCACCAGGACGAAGCACAGGACCTCGGCGGGATCCGCAACCAGCGCCCGGCCCGTATGGCCGCGCCCGGTGCGCGTCATCATGCCGACGGTCATGCCGCCGATCGCCCCGACGGTCAGGGCATGGACGGCGAAGAGCGGGCTCACGAGGCCCAGCGCGGCCAATCCCCGCAGCGCGAGGTAGGCGACGATCCACGCGTAGGCCAGGTGCAGCACCCAGACGAGCGGCGCGCGGCGCGTGAGCCAGGGCTGCCAGAGCCAGAGCCGCGCCGCGTGAACCGCGGCCACCAGCAAGGCGAGCGCGGCCACGACACCGCCGGGCACCGGCACCACGTCGGTTGCGATCAACAGCAGCACGCCGCCCAACGCGCCTTTCTCGACCATGGGATGGCGAGTGGCCCGGGCGCCCGGCACCCCGTTGTTGGTGAACATCGGGATCACGCGCCCGCCGACCACCGCGATGATGAAGAGCACCACGTCCAGGCCCAGTTGCAGGCTCGCTCCTTGCGGCCAGGCGACGAGGCGGGCTTGCGACAGATGGAATGCGAGCACGGCGAAGCCCTGCAGCACAAGCAGCGCCACGAAGAAATAGTTGCGCCGGTTGCGGGCCTGCACCAGCGGGATCCCGATGGCCAGCGCAACGGCCAGGGGAAAGGCCGCGTTTGCAACCGCCGAGGCCGTGGCGAACGGCGTCAGCACCAGGACCCGCCCGGCCAGCCACAGCGCGGCCAGCGCGGCGAGGGCGGCGCCCCTGGGCGTCGGCTTTCCGGTCCAGTTGGGCACTGCGGTCAGCAGGAACCCCGTGACCACGGCCATCGTGTAGCCGAACAACATCTCGTGGCCGTGCCAAATGGAGCCGCGCAGATGGCCCGCCAGCACGCCGGTGTACTGGCCGACCCAGAGCAGGATCGACACGGCGGCGAAGGCGCTCGCCAGGAGATAGAACGGCCGGAAGCCGAGGTCCCAGAGCGCGAACTTCGCGGACGCGGTCGTCATTCGAACTGCACGGGCCCGCCGTCGCGATCGAACGCCATGAACGACGCGTGCGAGCCGACCTTGATCGCGTCAACCATGCGCTGCAGGGGCGCCCGGGAGTCCTCGGACGTGGGGGCTCGGCCCCCGCGCCCGGCCAGGCCCGCGACGAACACCACCGACCATTCCTGGCCCATCGCGCGGGATTCCTCGGCGAGGCCGGCGAAGGTGCCCAGATCCTCGGGCGACTTGTCGACGCACATGAGCGGAACCAGCGCGCCGCCCATGCCCTCGGCAAAGCGCCGACGCTCCCCGGGCGTGCTGTCCTCGGGAAGCTCGGCAACCGTGAACACGAAGAGCAGCCGTTGCGGCTCGGGCTGGGCGCGCGCCGCCTGCAGCAGGTCCTCGAAGCCGGCGATCGCGATTTCGGCCATGGGCGCCGCGCTCATTGCACCAGGGGCGAGTCGGCGGCGTCCATGTCCACGCCCACCACCTCGGCCTCGCCGGCCAGCACGCGCAGGTACTGCCGCAGCGCCGTGACATAGCCCACCTGCCGCAGCGACAGGGCCACGGCGGCGTGCACCGATTCGAACGACTGCGCCGCGCCCGGCTGCCTCGCGAGCACTTCGACCACGTGCAGGCCGAAGCGGCTATGCACGAGCCGCGGCAGCACGCCCACCTCCTTGTGCCCGAAGAGCTCGCGCGCGAATTCCGGCGCGCAGTCGGCGGCGCGGATCCAGCCCAGGTCCCCGCCTTCGGCGCCGCTCGGACAGTTGGAGTTGGCGCGGGCGGCCTCGGCGAATCCCTCCTTCGCGCTTGCGTCGTGGCAGCGGACCTCGAGCAGGACCATTTCGGCGCGCTTGCGCAGCGCCACCACGTCCACGCCCGGGGTCACCGCGAAAAGGATGTGGCGGGCATGGAGGCGCTCGTCCGTGCGATAGCGCGACTCGTGCGCGGCGTGATGGCGCCGGCACGCTTCTTCGGAAGGTTCGGGGACCCGCAATTCGCGTTCGAGCAGCGCCTCGATCGCGCGCGAAGCGCCTTCGCTCGGCGCGCCATCGGCCGGTGGGACATCGCCCGCATCCAGCAGGCCCGCGCGCTGCGCGGTCTGGCGCAGCAACTCCGTGCACGCGCGCTGGCGCAGGTCTTCCGGCGCAAGCACCGCGCCGGGCTCGTGCAGGGCCACGCCATTGATCGATGCCACCGCCGCTGAAACCTCGCTCGTGGTCGTCATCGCCGCTTTCCGTCAGACGCCCGCGCCGGGTTCGCGCGGCAGGTTGTGGCCGGGAGGCACGTTCAACCGGCGGCTGCGCATCACCTGGTAGGGGCGAAAGAGATACCCGACCAGGCCGAAGCCGCTCCACACGTGCACCAGCCGGCTGAACGGGAAGAGCAGGAAGATCGTCATGCCCAGGACCAGGTGCACCAGGTAGGGCCATTCGAGCGCCAGCAGCGCGTCGGCATTGGGGCGGAAGGTCACGATGCGCTGCGTCCAGTCGGCCAGGATCAGCATCGCGCTCGCGTCCTCGTGGGCGTAGGAGAGCGGCAGCGTGATCAGGCCCAGCACCAGCTGCACCCAGAGGATCAGCAGGATGGCGATGTCGGTGCGATGGCTGGTGAGGCGAATTCGCGGGTCGAAGATGCGCCGGTACAGGAGCAGCGTGAGGCCCACGAAGCAGATGATCCCGGCCAGGCCCCCCGAGTAGATCGCCAGGCGCTGTTTCGCGGGGGCGCCGATGAAGATCTCGTAGGCCGCGTGCGGCGTGAGCAGGCCGATCACGTGGCCGGCCAGCAGGAAGAGGATGCCGACATGGAAGAGGTTGCTGCCCCAGCGCAGCGTGCCCTTGCGCAGCAACTGCGAGGAGTCGCTCTTCCACGTGTACTGGTCGCGGTCGAAGCGCACCAGGCTGCCCAGGAGGAACACCACCAGGCAGATGTACGGATAGATGGTGAAGAGAAACGTGTGCAGCCAGGAGACGAAGGGGTTCATGCGGACACTCCAGGAGGGGGCTTTCGGACGATGTGGATCGGTTGCGGCTGGCCGGGGCGGGCCTGGCCCTTGGACGAGCAGCCGTCGAACACGGCGGGCTCGGCCCAGCTCTCGTCGAGCGGCTCCTCGGGCGCGGGCTCCACGGGCCTGGCCTTGCCGCCGGCCAATTCGACCAGGGCGCCGAGGACGCTCGCGTACGGGCTGCCGCGCTTGCACAGCGCGCCGAAGATCGCGTTCAGGATGTGCTCGATCTCGGCCAGGAAGGCGCGCGCTTCGCGCGGCGGCTGCGTGGAGGCGAACTCGAGCACCGCAGGCAGGTAATCGGGCAACTCCCCGGGCGCGAGGAAGAGCCCCGCCCTCTCGTAGGTCTGTGCCAGGTCGATCATCGCGGGCCCGCGGTCGCGCGAGTCCCCGTGCACATGCTCGAAGAGGTGCAGCGAGGTCGACCGGCCGCGGTCGAAGAGCTCCACGTACGCCGCCTCGGCGGCAAGCGCAGCGGCGCCCTGGAGCGAATCCAGGAGGGCTTCGACTTCCGCCAGGCGAGCGGGCGCCAGCGCCTGCTCCTCGCGCAACGCGCCGCGCATCTCGGGCAGGTGGCCGCGCAAGGCGGCATCCGGGTAGGTGAGGAGTGCGGCGAGCACGCGAAGGCTCTTGCGCGGGCTCATATCGCCGCCCGGATGGGAATGGTGCGTTTCTTCTCGCTGCCGAAGAGGCTCGTGTCGCCCGTGCCCTCCGAGCAGCCGTTGCCGAAGCTGAAGCCGCAGCCCCCGCGCACGTTGAACGCGTTCTCGGCGTACTCCCGGTGCGTCGTGGGGATGACGAACCGGTCCTCGTAGTTCGCGATCGCCATCACGTGGTACATGTCCTCGACCTGCGCGGCCGTGATGCCCACCTGCTCGAGCACCTGCACGTTGATCTGGCCGTCGACATGCTTGCCTCTCTGGTAGGCGCGCATCGCCAGCATGCGTTCCAGGGCGCGCACCACGGGGGCCGTGTCCCCGGCCGTCAGCAGGTTGGCGAGGTACTTCACCGGGATGCGCAACTGGTTCACGTCGGGGATCTGGCCGTTGTTGCCGAGCTGCCCGGCGTTGGCCGCCGCGCTGATGGGCGAAAGGGGCGGCACGTACCAGACCATCGGCAGCGTGCGGTATTCCGGGTGCAGGGGCAGCGCCACCTTCCATTGCACGGCCATCTTGTAGACCGGGCTGCGGCGCGCGGCTTCCATCCAGTTGTCGGGGATGGCGTCGGCGCGCGCCTGGGCGATCACCTTCGGGTCGAACGGGTCCATGAAGATGTCCAGCTGCGCCTGGTAGAGGTCGCGGTCGTGTTCGACGCTCGCGGCTTCCTGGATGCGGTCGGCGTCGTAGAGCAGCACGCCCAGGTAGCGGATGCGCCCCACGCAGGTCTCGCTGCACACCGTCGGCTCGCCCGCCTCGATGCGCGGGTAGCAGAAGATGCACTTCTCGGCCTTGCCGCTCTTCCAGTTGTAGTAGATCTTCTTGTAGGGGCAGCCGCTGACGCACATGCGCCAGCCGCGGC
>JBBREI010000215.1:0-4889 GCA_038203035.1 Burkholderiales bacterium | reverse complement strand
CACCGCCACCCTGCCGAAGTTGCCGCCGGCGGAAAAACCCCGCGAGGCTGGGGAAGGCCCGACTGCGACGCAGGGCAAGGCCGCGCCCAGGAGCTCCGGCGACCGCGTGAAGGACGCGCGCAAGAAACTCGAGGATGCGCGCAAGGCCTACGAAAATGCGGTCAACAATCCCGCGGAAGGTGAAGTCACCCGCGTGGGCAATGTCGGCGGTGGAACGCGCCCGGTATTTTCGGATTCTTATGCGTCGCGCCTGGCCGGCCTCGAGTCGGCGGTGAAGCAGGCCGAGGAGGAGCTCAAGCGTGCGGAAGGCGGCTAGGCTCGCCGCCGCCTTTGGGTTGAGCGCGCTGCTTTGCGCGCCGCTGCACGCGCAGGTCCTCTACAAATGGGTCGATGTCCAGGGCCGCACCCAATACAGCGACCAGCCGCCGAAGAATTTCAAGGGAGAGGTGACGCGCATAGAGCCGCCCGAAGCCGTGGCAACGCCGCGCGTGGCCCCGCCCGCCGCCTCGGCCGACAGGCCCGCGACGCCTGGCGCCGCGGAACCGGAAACCCAGGAGGCCCGGCCCGACCTCGCGACCAAACGCCGGACCACTCGAAATGCCCTCGAGGCGCGACTTTCCGCGGCGCACGCGAAACTCGATGCCGCACGCAAGGCGCTGGCCGAAGTCTCGGAGCCGGAGCCTGATGAGCGCCAGATCGTGCAGCAGCGCATGCAGGCGGGCCAGGGCGGCATGCACGGGCAGTCGCAGCAGCGCTCCAATTGCCGCGCGACAAAAGACGTCAACGGCAAGGGCGTGATCATCTGCCCGGTTTCCGCCCCGAACGAAAAATACCAGGAGCGAGTCGGCGCGCTGGAGGCGGCGGTGAAAAGCGCCGAAGAGGAACTGGAAGCTGCCCGCGAGGCCTGGCGCCGCGGACTGGACTAGGCCCGCGCCGCCTGTGCGAGGTCCCAGCGCGGGTGGACCTGGAAGGCCTCGCTGCCGGCGCGGCCCTGCGGGTACTTGAGCGCGGCCGCGAAGGCGATCATCGCGCCGTTGTCGGTGCAAAGCCGCAGCGGCGGGAAAAACACTTCCGCCCCAAGGCCCTGGGTGCCGGCCACCAGGCGCTCGCGCAAGGCGATGTTAGCGCCTACTCCACCCGCGACGACCAGGCGTTGCATGCCTTCACGCTTCAGTGCGGCCAGGCACTTGGCGCAGAGCACATCCACAATCGCCGACTGGAACGACGCCGCCAGGTCGCGGCGCTGCTTTTCGTCCAGCGCGCCCAAGTCCCGCACCCGTGTCAGGACCGCGGTCTTGAGGCCGCTGAAGCTGAAGTGGAGGTCGCCGCTGTTGAGCATCGGCCGCGGCAGGGGATAACGCGCCGCATCGCCACCTTCGGCCAGCCGCGCCAGGGCCGGGCCGCCCGGATACCCGAGGCCCAGCAGCGTGGCGGTCTTGTCGAAGGCTTCGCCGGCGGCGTCGTCCTGGGTTTCACCCAGCAGCGTGTATGCGCCGACGGCGTCCACACGCATCAGCTGGGTATGACCGCCCGAAACCAGCAGCGCGATGAAGGGGAAATCCGGCCGCGGCTCGGACAGCAGCGGCGAGAGCAGGTGGCCTTCCAGGTGGTGGATGCCCACAACCGGGCGCCCCAGGGCGATGCCCAGGCCCGCGGCCACCGAGGCGCCCACCAGCAGCGCCCCGCCCAGGCCCGGGCCCTGCGTGAAGGCGATGAGGTCTACGTCAGCCAGGGTCCGGCCCGACTGTTCGAGCACCGTGCGCGTGAGCGGCAGCAGGCGGCGCACGTGGTCGCGCGAGGCGAGTTCGGGCACCACCCCCCCGTAGGCCGCGTGCAGCTCCACCTGGGAGTGCAGGGCGTCGCCCAGCAGGCCCGCCACGGTGTCGTACAGGGCCACGCCGGTTTCGTCGCAGGACGTCTCGATGCCGAGTATCAACACGGGGGGAAGGTTTCCAGGAGGGGCAAAACTCTGATATTATGCGTGGTTTTCCGGCACCACTTAACAAGCGCCCCCCATGCCCATTGTCCGAGTCAAAGAAAACGAGCCCTTCGACGTCGCCTTGCGTCGTTTCAAACGCGCGGTCGAAAAAACCGGCCTGCTGACGGAGCTGCGTGCGCGCGAGTTCTACGAAAAGCCCACCGCCGAGCGCAAGCGCAAACACGCCGCCGCGGTGAAGCGCCGCTACAAGCGCATGCGCGCCCAGATGCTGCCGCCGAAGCTTTACTGATCGGTCCACGAATTCGGTATCGCGGCGAGCCGGGCCCAGCGCCCCGCTCGCCGCGGGTTTTTTGGGATCGTGCCGCACCCCACTGAATGGAGCCATCCATGCCACTGCGTGAACAGCTGACCGAAGACATCAAGACCGCCATGAAGGCGCGCGAGACCGAAAGGCTCAACGCCCTGCGCCTGCTGCTGTCGGAAGTGAAGCGTCGCGAAGTCGACGAACGCATCACGCTCGACGACACCGGCGTGATCGGCGTGGTCGAGAAGATGCTCAAGCAGCGCAAGGATTCGATCTCGCAGTTCGAGCGGGCCGCGCGCACCGACCTCGCCGACAAGGAAAAGGCCGAGGTCGCGATCCTCGAGGCCTACCTTCCGCAGCAGCTTTCGCCCGCCGAGGTCGACACGATCATCGGCGCGGCCGTCGCCTCCACCGGGGCGGCTTGCGCCGCCGACATGGGCAAGGTGATGGCCGTGGTCAAGCCGCAGCTCGCCGGGCGCGCCGACATGGGGAAAGTGTCCGCGCTCGTGAAGGCGAAGCTGACAGGCTGAGGATGCGCGGGCCTCCCCGGGCCGTCGGGGAACCGGTTTGCGCCCCATAATCCCCGAATGATCCCGCAGGATTTCATCCAGTCCCTGCTCGGGCGCGTCGACATCGTCGACGTGATCGATCGCCACGTGAAGCTCAAGAAGGCGGGGGCGAACTTCCAGGCCTGCTGCCCGTTCCACAACGAAAAGACGCCGTCTTTTTCGGTGAGCCCCACCAAGCAGTTCTACCACTGCTTCGGCTGCGGGGCTCACGGCAACGCAATCGGCTTCCTGATGGAATATTCGGGCCTCGCCTATCCGGAGGCGATCCGTTCGCTTGCCGAATCGGTGGGTGTGCCGGTGCCGGAAACGCGCGGGCGCCCGGAGAAACCCGGATCCGCGGAGGCGCCGGGCCTGGCCGCCCGGATGATGGACGCGCTCACCTACTACCGCGCTGAGCTCAAGAAATCGAAGGTGGCGATCGACTACCTGAAGGGCCGCGGCCTTTCCGGTGAAATCGCCGCGCGGTATGGCCTGGGTTTTGCCCCCGACGGCTGGCAGAACCTCGAAGCCGTGTTCCCGGACTACGCCACGGCGCCGCTGAAGGACACCGGTCTCGTCATCGATACCGAGGCCGAGGGGGAAAAGAAATCGCGCCGCTACGACCGCTTCCGCAACCGCGTGATGTTCCCGATCCTCGATGCGCGCGGCAACGTGATCGGCTTCGGCGGGCGCGTGATCGGGGAGGGCGAGCCCAAATACCTCAACTCGCCGGAGACGCCGCTGTTCGAGAAGGGCCGCGAGCTCTACGGCCTTTACCAGGCCCGGCGCGCCATCCGCGACGCCAACCAGGTGCTGGTGGTCGAGGGCTACATGGACGTGGTGGCCCTGGCCCAGAGCGGCGTGGAAAACGCCGTGGCGACGCTGGGCACCGCGACCACGCCGATGCACCTGACCAAACTCATGCGCCTGGCCGACAACGTGGTTTTCAGCTTCGATGGCGACAACGCCGGGCGCAAGGCAGCCTGGCGGGCGCTCGAAATCAGCCTGCCGGTGCTCGCCGACGGCAAGGCGGTGAGTTTTCTCTTCCTGCCCAGCCAGGACGATCCCGATTCCTTCGTCCGGCGCGAGGGCAAACCCGCCTTCCTGAAGGCCGTGGCCGACGCCAAGCCGGTGTCCCAGTTCCTGTTTGCCGAACTCGCCTCCCGGGTCGACATGACCAACGAGGAGGGCCGGGCGCGGTTCCTGGCCCAGGCCCGCCCGCTGGTGGCCCAGATCGAGGCGCCGGCCCTTTCGGCCATGTTGCGCCGCCGGCTGGCGGAGCTGGCGCGCCTGTCGCCGGAGGAGATCGAGGCCCTGATCCCTTCCAGGGTCGCCGTTGCCCGCCGCGCCACGCCGCAGCGTATGGCCCGGCCCGGGGCCGGCCGCCTGCAGAAAAAATTGTTGACGCTGGTGGCCGCGTCCCCGGAAGTAGCCCGGGATATCCCCGATGAGCTGATCGAGGAAGATGGGCAGGAATGGCAGGCGTTACGCGAACTTGTGGCCTTTTTCAGGGAATATCCTGACCGCACCTGGGCCCAGGCCAGCGCTTACTTCGAGGGCTCCGGCCACTCCGTCGTGGTGGATGCCGCCATCGAGGACCCCCTTTTCAAAGAGGCCGAGAGCCCCGACTTCAATGTGAAGGGCGAGGTTGCCGACCTGCTCGACAGGCTCCGGGAAGATCGCCGCTCACGCCGGGGCGACGAACTCGCCCGGCTGATGGGGGATGGAACGGCTACCCCGCAGGACATCGCCGAGTACCGGGACCTGCAATCCGCAAAGTCGGGGACTCCGTCCCCCGAGTAGCGGTCGCACTCTGTTAGAATTGACGGTTTTCCCGCAACGAGCGCGCCGGGGAGTCACGAATTGAAGAAATCCAGCAAACACGAAGAGAAGGCCGAGGTTAAGCAGGCCGAAGTCGAGGCGCAGAAAAAGCGCCTCAAGAACCTGATTGTCCTCGGCAAGGAACGCGGCTACCTCACGTACGCCGAAATCAACGACCACCTGCCCGACGACATGACCGACGCCGAGCAGATCGAGGGCGTTGTCACGATGCTTGCCGACATGGGGATCGCCGTCTATGACGAAGCGCCCGATGCCG
>JBBREI010000214.1:0-4943 GCA_038203035.1 Burkholderiales bacterium | reverse complement strand
TGCTGGCCGAGGCGTGCGCTGGCGTGCTGCGGCGATTTTTCGCCGACCGGCGCGCGTAGAATTGGGGCTCGCCGCCCGCGCTTCGAGCAGCATGACCGCACCCCGCTTCGTCCACCTCCGCCTCCATACCGAATATTCGATCGTGGACGGCATGGCGCGCGTCGACGATGCGGTAGCCGCCGCCGCCGCCGACGGGATGCCGGCGCTGGCGATCACCGATGCGGGCAACCTCTTCGGCGCGATCAAGTTCCATGAAGCAGCGCGAGCCGCCGGCGTCCAGCCCATCATCGGCGTCGACCTGTGGCTCACCAACGAGCGCAATCGCGACGCGCCCTATCGCCTGACACTGCTGGCCCGCAACAGCGCGGGTTATCTGGCCCTCTGCGACATCCTGACGCGCGCGCACGCGCAAAACCATTGGCGCGGGCGTGCCGAGGTCCGGCGCGAGTGGCTGGCGGGGTTGCAGGGGCTGATCGCGCTGGCGGGAGCGGACCATGGCGACGTCGGTGTCGCCCTTGCATCCGGCGCCCGCGACCAGGCCCTGGACCTTGCCCGGGGGTGGGAGAAGGATTTCCCCGGCGCCTATTACCTCGAAATACAGCGCGTGGATCCGGCGCGCAGCGCGCCGATGGTCAACGCCATCGTGGGCCTGGCCGCGCAGCTCGGCCTGCCGGTCGTGGCCACCCATCCGGTGCAATTCGTGAAGCGCGAACATTTCCAGGCCCATGAGGCGCGCGTGTGCATCGCCCAGGGATACGTGCTCGGGGACAACCGGCGGCCGCGTGAATTCAAGCCCGCCCAGTACTTCAGGACCCAGGCGGAGATGGCGGATCTCTTCGCCGACCTGCCGCAGGCGCTGGAGAACTCGGTCGAGATCGCGCGCCGCTGCGCTTTCGAGTTCTCGCTCGGCAAAAGCAGGCTGCCGGCCTTCCCCACGCCCAACGGCGAATCGATCGAGGATTACCTGCACACGCAATCGCGCTCGGGCCTGGAAACCCGGCTCGAATCGCTCTATCCCGACCCCGCGAAGCGCGAGGAGGTGGCGCGAACCTATCGCGAACGCCTCGAGTTCGAGGCGAAAACCATCATCCAGATGGGGTTCCCGGGCTACTTCCTGATCGTGGCCGACTTCATCAACTGGGCGAAGACCCACGGCGTGCCGGTGGGGCCGGGCCGTGGCTCGGGGGCGGGTTCGCTGGTTGCGTATTCACTCGGCATCACCGACCTCGATCCGCTTCGCTACGACCTGCTGTTCGAGCGCTTCCTCAATCCCGAGCGCGTCTCGATGCCCGATTTCGACATCGATTTCTGCCAGGACGGCCGCGATCGCGTGATCGACTACGTGAAGGCCAAGTACGGCGCCGAGTGTGTCTCGCAGATCGCCACCTTCGGCACCATGGCCGCCAAGGCCGTGGTGCGCGACGTGGGCCGCGTGCTGTCGATGCCGTACGGCGAGGTCGATCGCATCGCCAAGCTGATCCCGTTCGAGCTCGGCATGACGCTCGACAAGGCGCTGACCGTCGAGCCGCAGCTCAAGGCGCTGATGAAGGAACAGGAAGAGGTCTCGGAGCTGATGGGCCTCGCACTCACGCTCGAGGGCCTCGCGCGCAACGTCGGCATGCACGCGGGCGGCGTGCTGATCGCCCCCGGCAAGCTCACCGACTTCACGCCGCTCTACAGCGCCGAAGGCTCCACCGCGATGGTGAGCCAGTTCGACAAGGACGACGTGGAGAAGGCGGGCCTGGTGAAGTTCGACTTCCTGGGCCTGACCACGCTCACGATCCTCGACTGGGCGGTGCGTTACGTGCACCTGCTGGGGCAGAAGGACTTCAAGCTCGACGACATCCCGTTCGACGACAAGGCCACCTTCCAGCTGCTGACCAAGGGCGCGGCGACCGCGGTGTTCCAGCTCGAATCGCGCGGCATGAAGGACCTGCTGAAGAAGCTCAAGCCCGACCGCTTCGAGGACGTGATCGCGCTGGTGGCGCTTTATCGCCCGGGCCCGATGGACCTCATCCCCGACTTCATCGAGCGCAAACACGGCCGCCAGAAGGTGGTCTATCCCGACGCGCGCCTGGAACCGATCCTGGGCCCGACCGACGGGATCATGGTGTACCAGGAGCAGGTGATGCAGATCGCGCAGGTGCTGGGCGGCTATTCGCTCGGCGGCGCGGACCTGCTGCGCCGAGCGATGGGCAAGAAGAAGGTCGAGGAGATGGCGCAGCAGCGCGCGATCTTCAGGGAAGGCGCGGCGAAAAACGGCCTTTCGGCGGCGAAGGCCGACGAAATCTTCGACTTGATGGAGAAGTTCGCCGGCTACGGCTTCAACAAGTCACACGCAGCGGCCTACGCGGTGCTGGCCTACCAGACCGCGTACATGAAGGTGCACCACCTCTCCGCATTCATGGCGGCCAACTTGTCGCTCGTGATGGGCGACACCGACAAGGTGCAGATCTTCCACGACGATGCGCGCGAGCACGGCCTGGAGATCCTTGCACCCGACATCAACGCGTCGGACTATCGCTTCACGCCCCTCGACGGCAGGCGCATCCGCTACGGCCTCGGCGCCGTGAAGGGCACCGGCGAGCAGGCGATCGAAAACATCGCGGCCGCGCGCAAGGCCGCGGGCCCGTTCAAGGGGATCGCGGACTTCTGCCGCCGCGTGGACCGGCGGGTGGTGAACCGGCGCGCCATGGAAGCGCTGGTGCGGGCCGGCGCCTTCGATTCCATCGACGCCAACCGCGCCTCGCTGCTCGCAAGCCTGGGCAACGCGGTGGAGGCGGCCGACCGAGCGGAGCAGTTCGCGGCGCAGTCGAGCCTCTTCGGTGGGGCGGGCGGCGAGCCCGATGCGTTCGAGATGACGCCGGCCGCGCCGTGGAACGAGCGCACCCGGCTGGTGAACGAGAAGCAGAGCCTGGGCTTCTACCTGTCGGGGCATCCGTTCAACGCCTATCGCGACGAGCTGCGGCGCTTCGCCCGCACCTCGCTCGCCAGCGTGGCCCCGACCTTCGAACCGGTGATGCTGGCCGGCGTGATCTACGGCGTGCAGGTGCGCAACGGCCGGCGCGGGCGCATGGCGATCCTCACGCTCGACGACGGCACCGCGCGCGTCGAGGTCGTGGTGTTCGGAGAGCTCTTCCACGAAAAGCGCGCCGTGATCCAGGAAGACCAGGTCGTTGTGGTGCGCGGCAAGGTTTTCCCCGACGAGTTCTCGGGCGGGTTGCGCATCACCGCGGACCAGGTGATGGATCTTGCGGAGGTCCGCGGCGCCCACGCGCGCCTGCTTCGCCTTTGCATCAACGGCCAGGCCGACTCCGCCAGGCTCAAGTCGATCCTCACGCAGTACGGCGGCGGCCAGTGCCACGTGGCGATCCGCTACCGCACCGCGCAGGCCGAATGCGATATCCGCCTGCCGGAGAACTGCAAGGTCAAAGTCTCGGCGCCACTTCTCGACTCGCTCAACCAGTGGCTCGACGAAAAAAACGTGGAGGTCGTCTACTGATGGACCTGGGGCTCACGGGCAGGGCGGCGTTGGTGACGGGCGCCAGCGCCGGCATCGGACGCGCCATCGCGATGGGCCTTGCCCGGGAGGGCGCGCGCATCGCCGTCACCGGCAGGCGCCTGGCGGAACTGGAATCGCTTGGCCACGAGATCACGGCGGCCGGTGGCACGGCGCCGGTGATTGTGGTCCACGACGCGCTGAAGGACACCTACGTCGAGTCGATCACGCAGGCGATCACCGCGCTCGGGCCGCTGCAGATCCTCGTGAACAACGCCGGGGGCAGCCGCGCCTACGGCATGGAAGGCGGGGCCCCAGGGAGCGAAGCGTGGGGAACGGAAGCGCAGTGGGATGAAGCGCTGACGCTGAATTTCACGCGGCACCGCCAGCTCACGCACCGCGTGCTGCCGCAGATGATCGCGGGCGGATGGGGCCGCGTCATCAACATCACCGGCAAATCGGAGCCCGAGGGGCTCAACGGCGCCTTCTGCGCCAAGGCGGCGGTAACGGCGTGGGCGAAGGGACTTTCGCGCGAGGTGGGCAAACACGGCATCACCGTGAACTGCATTCCACCGGGTCGGATCATGAGCGATCAGATCCGCCGCAACTACACACCGGAATATCGCGCCTGGCAGTCGGAGCACGAGATCCCGGTGGGGCGCTACGGCGAGCCCGGGGAACTCGCGGACCTCGCTGTGTTTCTGGCATCTCCGCGCGCGGGCTACATCACCGGCGCCGTGCTGCCGGTCGACGGCGGGTTGCGGCGCTACCAGTACTAGCCGAAGCCCTCAAGGGTTTCAGCAGCGCGGGATCGATCTCGACGCCGTCGCGCCGGTGCCGCGTCCATAGATGCGATCGCCTTCCATCGTCACCTTCCACGAGCCCAGTGCCTCGCGCCAGCTCGCGTCCTGCCCGCGGATCACGTCAGCATGGCCGTGGGTGAACACCGTGGGCAGCGCCGGATCCTCCATGCGGGCACCGACCAGGAACGGGCCGCGATTCTCCGCCGGGTTGGGGAAGACCTCGCACTCGAAGCCCATGCGCGCGAGTGAATCGGTCATCTCGCCCTCGAGGCACCGGAATCCTCACGCTTGAAGCTGAGGCCGGCCGCCATCGCGGCGATCACAAGGCCGAACGCACCGGCGGGCGCGAAGGCTGTCCACGCCACGCCCGTGCGGTCCCACACCCAGCCGCCGAACACGGGGACGATCAGCGCGCACAGGTAGCCGATGGCGAACATCGCCGCGGACACGCGGTGCACGGAGTCCTTATCGACCAGTTGCGACGGCAGCGCCAGCGTGAGGATCAGTACCAGCGCGGTGCAGAACCCGATGATCCCCGCCCAGAACACGATCCAGCCCGATTGCGCCGTGCACAGGCCCACCATCGCGGTCACGGCGAGGATTCCCGTCGCCACGAAGGGCCAGCGCCGCAGCATCAGGCG
>JBBREI010000213.1:0-4980 GCA_038203035.1 Burkholderiales bacterium | reverse complement strand
CCGCGCCGGCGCTGCTGGCGCCCGGGTGCACCGGCGAAATGGTTGAGCCCGTCCTGCATCGCGTGGGGCGGGATCTCCATCGCGTGGGCGGCGGCGCAGGCGGCCATCGCGTTGCGCACGTTGTGTTCGCCGGGTACCTGCAGGATCACCGCGAACGCGTCGGCGGGTGTCACGAACCGCACCTGCGGGCCCTCGACGCTGGCACGCACCTGCGCTTCGGGCGAGAAGCCGAAGGTGACGACGCGCCGCTGGCGGTTGAGGCGCGTCCAGTAGCCGGCGAAGGGATCGTCGGCGTTCACCACCGCGACACCCGAGGGCCGCAGGCCGGCGTAGATCTCGCCCTTGGCGCGCGCGATCGCGTCGATGCTGCCCAGGATGCCCACGTGCGCGCGCTGCGCGTTGTTCACCAGCGCCACATTGGGCTGGGCGATGTGGGTGAGGTAGCTGATCTCGCCCTCGTGGTTCATGCCCATCTCGATCACGGCGTAGCGGTGCGCCTCGCGCAGGCGCAGCAGCGTGAGCGGCATCCCGATGTCGTTGTTGAGGTTGCCCTCGGTCGCGAGCACCATCGATGCGTCGGTGCAGTGCGCGCCGAGGATCGAGCGCAGCATCTCCTTCACCGTGGTCTTGCCGTTGCTGCCGGTAAGCGCCACCAGCGGCATCGCGAAGCGCGAGCGCCAATGGGCCGCCAGGCGCCCCAGCGCGATGCGCGTGTCGTCCACCACCACCTGGGGCACGGCCACGTCCGCGGAAACGACACGCGAGGTGAGCGCCGCCGCCGCGCCGCGCTTCATCGCTTCGCCCACGAAGCTGTTGCCGTCGAAGCGGTCGCCCTTGAGGGCCACGAAGAGATCGCCCGGGGCGATGCGCCGGCTGTCGGTGGTCACGCCCGAGAAGCGCGTGGATTGCGCGTGGGCACGGCCGCCGACGGCGCGCGCGGCCTCGCGCAGGTCCATCATGGTCGGAGCATTCACGGGGTCGTATCCGTTCATGGCGTGGCGCCCGCCCACTGCGCAAGCGCGGCCGCGCCGACCTCGCGGTCGTTGAACGGATGGCGGATCCCGGCGATTTCCTGGTAGGTCTCGTGCCCCTTGCCGGCCAGCAACACGACGTCGCCGGCGGTTGCGTGGGAAATGGCGGAGAAAATCGCCACCTGCCGGTCCTCGATCGCCTCGGCCCGGCCCCGCGGGATGCCGGAAAGGACCTGCGCGATGATCGCGTGCGGATCCTCGCCGCGCGGGTTGTCGCTGGTGACCCCCAGCTGGTCGGCCAGCCGCGCGGCGGCGGCCCCCATCAACGGGCGCTTGCCCGGGTCGCGATCGCCGCCGCAGCCGAACGCACACACCAGCTTGTGGCCCGCGGCCACCGCGGGCCGCAGCGCCGTGAGCGCCGTGTCGATGGCGTCGGGCGTGTGGGCGTAATCCACCACCACCAGCGGCGCGCGCCCGCCGCCCACGCGCTCGAGGCGGCCCGGCACCGGCTGCAGGCCGTTGAGGGCGCCGATGGCGGTGTCGAACGCGATGCCCTGCGCAAGCAACGCGCCGAGCACGGCGAGCAGGTTGGAGACGTTGAAGGCGCCGAGCACGGCGGCGTCGACCCGGGCGTTGCCGAAATCCCCCTCGACCCGGAACGACACGCCGGCCTCGGACAGGCGCGTTTCATTCGCGCGCAGCGTCGGGCCCGGGCCGGCGCCGGGGTGGCAGCCGAACCTGATCACCTCGAGTGGCCCGCCCTCGAGGCGCCTTGCGAACTGCGCGCCGGTCTCGTCATCCACGTTGATCACCGCGTGGGTGAGGCCGCGCATCGAGAACAGGCGGTACTTCGCCTCGGCGTAGGCCTCCATGGTGCCGTGGTAGTCGAGGTGGTCGCGCGTGAGGTTGGTGAAGACCGCGCAGTTGTATTTGATCCCCGCCACCCGGGCCTGGTCGAGCCCGTGGCTGGAGACTTCCATCGCCACGTTGCGCGCGCCGCGGCGCAGGTATTCGGCCAGCAGGCGTTGCAGCACGATCGGGTCCGGCGTGGTGTTCTTGCCCTCGACGCGCTCGCCCACCATGCCGTTGCCGAGCGTGCCGATGGCCGCCGAGCGCCGGCCGAGCGAATCGCCGGCCGCGGCGATCCATTGCGACACCGAGGTCTTGCCGTTGGTGCCGGTCACGCCCGCCATCCAGAGCGATTCCGACGGGTTCCCGTAAACCGCGCCCGCGATCTCCGAGACGCGTGCGCGCAAGTCATTGATGCCGAGGTTGGGAACTTCCCAGTGCTCGTTCCAGGTGAAGTCGCCGCGTTCCCACAACACCGCGGCGGCGCCGCGCGCGATCGCCTCGGCGATGAAGGCGCGCCCGTCGCGAACGGTGCCGGGGTAGGCCACGAAAATCGATCCCATCTTCACCGCGCGCGAATCCGCGGTGAGGTCGGCCAGCGGCACACCGAGCTGCGCCAGCCGGTCGAGCAGGCGCGTGCCTTCGGTGCGCACGAAGCCGGGCGCGGCGATCATCCCTCGCTCCCGGCGCGTTGGACCTGCACGTTGAGCGTGCCCGGCGCATCGGGCGCCACACCCATGATGCGCAGCGCGTTGCCCATGACGGAGGAAAACACCGGCGCACTCACGGCGCCGCCGAAATGTTTGCCCGCCGAGGGCTCGTCCAGCATCACCGCAACGATGAAGCGCGGGTTGCTCACCGGACCGAAGCCGACGAAGGACGAGACGTATTTGTTCTGGTTGTAGCCGCCGTTTTCGGGCTTGTACGCGGTGCCGGTCTTGCCGGCCACGCGGTACCCCGGCACCTGCGCCAGGGGCGCGGTGCCGCCCGGCAGCGTGGCGCTTTCCATCATGCGGTTGAGCTCCGTCGCCGCCTCGCGCGAGATGAGCTGCTTGCCGATCGGCTGCGCGTCGCGCCGCTGCAGCGACAGCGGCAGCAGCTGGCCCTCGTTGGTGAAGATCGTGTAGGCGCGGGCGACCTGCAGAAGCGAAACCGCGATGCCATGGCCGTACGACATCGTCGCCATCTCGATCGGCTTCCATTGCGGCCACGGGCGCAGCAGGCCCTTGGCCTCGCCGGGAAATCCGGTCTGCGGCGCGAGGCCGAAGCCCAGCTCGCGATACAGCGTGCCCATGCGCTCGGCCGGCATCTGCAGCTGGATCTTGGCGGTGCCGACGTTGGAGCTTTTCTGGATCACCTGCGCAACCGTGAGCATGCCCATCGGGTGCGAGTCGCTGATGGTGGCCTTGCCGATGGTGAGTGTGCCGGGCGCGGTCTGGATCTGCGTCTCGGGCGTGACCACCTTCGAATCGAGCGCGGCGGCGACAGTGAAGGGCTTGAGCGTCGAGCCCGGCTCGAAGATGTCGGTCACCGAGCGGTTGCGCGTCTGGCGGCCGGTGACGTTGGCGCGGTTGTTGGGGTTGTAGTCGGGCTGGTTCACCAGCGCCAGCACCTCGCCCGTGCGCGCATCGAGGATCACCATCGAACCTGCTTTCGCCTTGTTCGCCTCGACCGCGGCCTTGAGCTCGCGGTGGGCGAGGAACTGCAGGCGCTGGTCGATCGCAAGCGTGACCGCCTCGCCGTCGCGCGGGGCGCGCAGGCTGCCGACGTCTTCCACGATCCTGCCCTTGCGGTCCTTGATCACCTTGCGGCTGCCCGGCACGCCCGCCAGCCGTTGTTCGGCGGCGAGCTCCATTCCTTCCTGCCCGTTGTCCTCGATGCCCGTGAAGCCAACCACGTGCGCCATCACCTCGCCCGCGGGGTAGTAGCGGCGGAACTCGCGCTGCTGGAACACCCCGGGCACTCGCAACGCCATCACCTTGGCCGCCTGTTCGGGCGAAATCTGGCGCTTGAGGAAGACGAACTGGCGATCCTTCCTGTCAATTTTCTGGCGTAGCTCGGCGTACGGCATCGCAAGCGCCTTCGCGAGGCCGTGGAGCTGCTCCTCCGAGGGATCGTCCATCTCGTCGGGCGTGGCCCAGATCGACTCCACCGCCGTCGAGACCGCGAGCAGCTGGCCGTTGCGGTCCTTCACCGGCCCGCGCGAGGCCGGCATCTCGAGCACGCGGGTGTAGCGCGCGTCGCCCTTGGCCTGCAGGAAGGTGGTGTCGAGCGCCTGGAGGTAGAAGGCGCGCCCGGCCAGCAGCGCGAAGCCGCCCATCACCAGCACCAGGACAAAACGCGAGCGCCAGCCCTCGAGCTTCAGCCGCAGCTCCGGGGTGCGCTGCTCGAACTGGCGCTTCCTCATGGGCGCGAGCCGTCCGCATTCATGATCACGGTGCCCCGCGATTCGGGAAGCTGCATGCCCAGCTGCTTCGAGGCCACGGCCTCGACGCGTTTGTTGGTGGCCCAGGTGCTCTGCTCGAGCTGCAGCTGGGTCCATTCCTCGGCGAGTTTCTTCGAGGCGAGCTGCTCGGCCTCGAGGTCGATGAAAAGTTTGCGCGCGTGGTGCTGCGAAGTGATCACGCCGAGCGCGCAGATGATGACGAGGGCGAGGAGCATGGCGTTGATCCGGCCCACCTAGCGGGCTCCCTCTCCCCTGTTCCCCCTCTCCCTTGGGAGAGGGTTGGGGTGAGGGTGGCGGCCGATTTTCTCCGCCACGCGCAGCACCGCGCTGCGCGAACGCGGGTTGCGGCGCACTTCGGCCTCCCCCGGCTTGACCGCCTTGCCGATGGCCGTGAGCTGCGGCGGCGGAAGGTCGCGCGCCCGCACCGGCAGCCCACGCGGCAGGTTGTCGGCCTTCGAGCGCTCGCGGATGAAGCCCTTCACGATCCGGTCCTCGAGCGAGTGGAAGCTGATCACCGCCAGGCGCCCGCCGGGCTCGAGCAGCCCCGCGGCCCGCGGCAGCGTCACTTCCAGCTCTTCAAGCTCTTGATTGACGTGAATCCGAAGAGCCTGAAAGGTGCGGGTCGCCGGATGCTGCCCCGGCTCGCGCGTGCGAACCGCGCGACCCACGACCTCGGCAAGTTGCCGGGTGGTCCCGAAAGGCTCGCGGCCCCTT
>JBBREI010000212.1:0-4981 GCA_038203035.1 Burkholderiales bacterium | reverse complement strand
GCCCCGCGGGCGCGGGCGCGCGGGGCCGCGGGGGGGCGGCGCCCCCCCGGGGGGGGGGGGGGGGGGGGGGGGGGGCGGGGCTCCTTCTTGCAGGCGGCGAGGCCCACGGCCACCAGGGCCAGGGCAAGGATGCGGATGGTCTTGTTCATGTCGTTCTCTCCGTCGAATTACGGCTTGGGCGGAATCTTCAGCTTCTGGCCGGGGAAGATCTTGTTCGGGTCCTTGAGGATGTCCTTGTTCGCCTCGAAGATCCGGTTCCACGCGTTGGCGTCGCCATACTCGCGCTTGGCGATCTTCGAGAGCGAGTCTCCGGACTTCACCTCGTAGACCTTGGTGGCGGTCGAACTGCTGCCGCCCTGCACGTTCGAAAAATCGGGGGTGTCGCTCATCGGGGACTCCTTCTCGCGGCCGGTCGCCGGGGGAGCCCACTATACGCCGCACGCTAGTGCAGCTTGACCTTGGGGTCGATCCGGCGGCGCAGCATCCGGGCCATGGTATCGAGCGCCATGCGCCAGAACCCGTGCAGCGCCCAGATGTGCTGGCGGTAGAGCGAGACATAGAAGAACTTCGCGACCCAGCCCTCGACGCGGAATTTCTCGCTCGAGATGAACCCCATCAGCTGGCCCACGGTGTCGTAGCGGCCGAGCGATACCAGCGAGCCGAAATCGCGGTAGCGGTACGCCGCCGGGGGCTTGCCCGCCAGGCGGCGCGCGACGGTCGCCACCAGGTGGCTCGACTGCTGGTGCGCGGCCTGGGCGCGGGGCGGCACGTTGCGGCCATCGATCCACGGCGCCGCGGCGCAGTCGCCGATCGCGAAGATGTCGTCGTCGCGCGTGCACTGCAGCGTGGGCTTCACGACGAGCTGGTTGATGCGGTTGGTCTCGAGTCCCCCGAGCTCCCTGAGGACCTCGGCGCAGCGGATGCCCGCCGCCCACACCGTGAAATCACCGCGCACCTCGCGGCCGCTGGCGGTCTTCAGCCCGTGCTCTTCCACCTCGACCACCTTTTCGGAGGTCAGGACATCCACGCCGAGGCCGGAGAGAACCTTGAGCGTGCCCTCGGCGACATGGTCGGGCAATCCCGGCAGGATGCGCGGCCCGGCTTCGACCACGGTGATGTGGATCTGCTTCTCGGGGTCGAAGCTGCGCAGTCCGTAGCCGGTGAGCACGCGCAACGTGTTGTGCAGTTCCGCCGCGAGCTCGACCCCGGTGGCGCCCGCGCCCACGATCGCGATGTCGATCACCTCGCCCCTGGCCGCGTAGTTCGCGCGGAAGCATGCGTTGACCAGGCGCCGGTGGAAGAGGTGCGCCTGCCACGTATTGTCGATGGTGAAGGCGTGGTCGCGAACGCCGGGCGTATTGAAGTCATTCGATTCGCTGCCGATGGCGATGACCAGCGTGTCGTAGCCGATGCGGCGCTCGGGAAGGATCTCCTGGCCCTCGTCGTCGGTGACCGCGGCGACGATGATCTCGCGCGCGGCGCGGTCGAGGCCGGCGAGCGCGCCGAGCGCGAAGGTGAAGTGGTGCCAGCGCGCCTGGGCGAGATAGTCGAGCTGGTGGTCGTGCATGTCCATGCTGCCCGCGGCGACCTCGTGCAGCAGGGGTTTCCACAGGTGCGTTCGGCTGCGGTCGACCAGCGTGACGGCCACGGCGCCCGCGTGCCCGTACCGGTTGCCGACCTTGGTGGCGAACTCCGCGCCGCCCGCCCCGCCACCGACAACGACGATGCGGTGGGCCATCACTAGCCCTGGCGGGGGCCGCGCATCAGGCCCTGGCGTTCAGCAGGTTGAGGAACGCGCCGAAGAGCTTGCCGTTGGCGGCGACGATGCGACCGCTGTCGAGGAATTTGTCCTCGCCTTCGAGGTCGCCCACGAGCCCACCGGCTTCGCGGATCAGCAACGCGCCCGCCGCCATGTCCCACGGCGACAGGCCGATTTCCCAGAACCCGTCGCAGCGCCCGGCCGCGACCCACGCGAGGTCGAGCGCCGCGGCGCCCGGTCTGCGCACGCCCGAACACGTCTTCATCACGTTGCGAAGCATGCGCAGGTAGTCGTCGACGTTGACGATCTCGCGGAACGGAAAGCCCGTGCCGATGAGCGCGTCTTCGATCTTGTCGGTCTTGCTCACGCGGATGCGCCGGTCGTTGAGGTACGCGCCCACGCCCTTGGTGGCGGTGAAGAGCTCGTCGCGGTTGGGGTCGAACACCACGCCCTGGGTGAGCACGCCCTTGTGCAGCAGGCCGATGGAGACGCAGTACTGCGGATTGCCGTGCAGGAAGTTGGTGGTGCCGTCGAGCGGATCGATGATCCAGAGGTATTCGGCTTCCTTGTCCCGGTAGCCGCTTTCCTCACCGAGGAATCCGTGGTCGGGATACGCCTCCTTCAGCGTCGAGATGATCGCGTCCTCCGCGGCATGGTCGACTTCGGAGACGAAGTCGTTCTGCTGCTTGCGGCGAACCGTGAGCTTGTCGAGGTCGTGGGAGGCGCGGGTGATGATGCTGCCCGCCCTGCGGGCGGCCTTGACGGCGGTGTTGAGCATGGGATGCATGAGAGAATTTTACATGGACACGGCCCCCGCCCCCTCGCGCATCCGCATCGTGCTCTCCCGCACGAGCCATCCGGGCAACATCGGCGCGGCGGCGCGTGCGATGAAAACCATGGGCTTCACCAACCTCGCGCTGGTGCAGCCGCGCCATTTCCCCGATCCGGACGCCACCGCCATGGCCGCCGGCGCGACCGACGTGCTGACGAGCGCGGCGGCGCACGATTCACTCGATGGAGCACTCGCCGACTGCACGCTCGCCGTGGGTTTCAGCGCGCGCGGGCGCGACCTCTCGCATGCGCCCGAGGCGTTGCGCGACGCCGCGCCGGATATTGTTGCGGCGACGGCGCAAGGCCGCGTGGCGCTGGTGTTCGGCAACGAGACCTCGGGGCTGAGCAACGAGGAACTGCTGCGCTGCCAGCGGCTGGTGCACATTCCCGCGAACCCGGCGTATTCGTCGCTCAACCTCGCGGCGGCGGTGCAGGTGGCGTGTTACGAACTGGCGACTTCAGCCGGCGCGCACGCATTGCCGGTTTCTGGCGCCGGGATGCCGGCCACTGGAGACGACCTGAGCGGGCTCTTCGAGCATCTCGAATTGGCGGTGGGCGCCTCGGGATACCTCGAGCCGGGCAAGCCGGGGCGGTTCATGGAGCGCATGCGCCGGCTCTTCGCGCGCGGGGGCATCGAAAGGGAAGAGGTGAAGCTGCTGCGCGGCATGCTCGCCTCCTTCGAGCGCCGGATGAAGCGCTAGTCGGCGGCGGTAGCCCGCGCGGGGCCACGCAGGCGCGGGATCGCCAGCGCCGCCAGCGCCATCAGCGCCGTCACCGCGCTGCCAACGGCGAAGGCGACCGCGATGCCGAGCGACTCCACCAGGATTCCGCCCAGCGCCATGCCGGCGCCCAGCCCGCTCACGATGAAGGTCGACGACCACGTGAACGCCTCGGTGGCGTAGTGCGCGGGCGCCATGCGCGAGACCAGCACCGATTGCGCCGCGATCGAGGGGGCGATCAGGGCGCCGGCCAGGAACGCAACGATGGTGAAACCCACCGGGTGGCCGACGAGCACCGCGTGCAGGGCGAGGGGAATCGCCATGAGGCCGATGGTCCAGGCGAACTGGCGCTCCACCGGCATCCTGAAGTGCAGCCCGCCGTAAATCGCGCCACCCAGCACGCTGCCAAGCGAGTTGATCGCCAGCAACACGCCCGCCAGCGCTGGAAATGCCAGGGCCGTCGCAAACGCTGGATAACCCACCTCGAGCAGGCCGAAGCAGAGGGTGAGGCCGAAGGTGGTCACGAACACCATCAGCAGCCGGGGTTCGGTGAGGGGTCCCAGCAGGTGGCGCCGTCCCGCGGACGGCTGGTGCTTCATCAGCCCGAGCACACCCGAAAAGAAAAAAACCACGAAGGAGACCACCACCATCGCAATCGCCACGGCGAATGCGACCGTGGTGCCGAAGGCCGCCAGCACGCCGGCGACGATCGCCGGGCCGAGGGTGAAGTTGAGCTCTATCGTCACCGAATCGAGCGCGAAGGCGGTGCGCCGGTCTTCCTCGCGCTCGAAGCGGTGGCGCCAGAGCGTGCGGGTGAGCGTGGTGATCGGCGAAGCGAAAATGCCCGAGACCATCGCACACGCCACGATCGCCGCGAACGGCAGGTGCAGGTGCGCGGCGAGCAGCGTGGCCAGCAGCGCGGCGGGCTGCACGACGCCGGTCACCATCAATAGCGAGCGCGGACCGTGTTTGTCGATGAAGCGTCCCTGGAACGGCGCCGCAACCGCCATCGCCACAAGCGACGCGCCCACCGTCGCGCCCGCATCGGCAAAGTTGCCCATCGCCTCGCGCAGGAACATGAGCATGGCGAAGCCCACCATGCCCACCGGCATGCGTGCAACCAGGGCGGTCAGGAGGAGGCGGGTGACGTCGGGCTGGCGGATGAACTCGACGTATTTGCGGGCGATGCGGTTCACGGGAATAGTTGATAATTTTACTCGGGAATGCCATATTGCGTCCATGTTCAAGCACATCCGCGAAGACATCCGCTGCGTGTTCGAACGCGACCCCGCCGCGCGTTCGGTGTGGGAGGTCATCACCTGCTATCCGGGCTTCCATGCCCTCCAGATGCATCGCGTCTCGCACACCTTCTGGCGCTGGGGCCTGCGTTGGCTTGCGCGGTTCACCTCGCACATCGGACGGTTCCTGACCGGCATCGAGATCCATCCGGGCGCCGTCATCGGCCGCCGCGTGTTCATCGATCACGGCATGGGTGTGGTGATCGGGGAGACGGCGGAAATCGGCGACGACTGCACGCTTTATCACGGCGTCACGCTCGGCGGCGTTTCATGGAACAAGGGCAAGCGCCATCCGACGCTCGGCAAAGGCGTGGTCGTCGGCGCGGGCGCCAAGATCCTCGGGCCGTTTGTGGTGGGCGACGGCGCGAAGGTGG
>JBBREI010000211.1:0-5048 GCA_038203035.1 Burkholderiales bacterium | reverse complement strand
GGTCACGCACAGCATCGTGATGCCCTGCCCGGCCAGCTCCACGATCACGTCGAGCACCTCCTTGATCATCTCGGGGTCGAGCGCGGAGGTCGGCTCGTCGAAGAGCATGATCTTCGGCTTGAGGCACAGCGCCCGGGCGATGGCGACGCGCTGCTGCTGTCCGCCGGAAAGCTGGAGGGGAAACTTGTTCGCCTGCTCGGCGATGCGCACGCGCTTGAGCTGCTCCATGGCGCGCTCCTCGGCGTCCTTCTTCGGCATCTTTCCGACCCACATCGGCGACAGCGTCAGGTTGTCGAGCACGGTGAGGTGGGGGAAGAGGTTGAATTGCTGGAACACCATGCCGACCTGCTTGCGAACCTGCTCGATCGCTTTCACGTCGTCGGCGAGCTCGATGCCGTCGACCACGATGCGGCCCTGCTGGTGCTCCTCGAGCCGGTTGATGCAGCGGATGAGGGTCGACTTGCCCGAGCCCGAGGGGCCGCAGATGACGATGCGCTCGCCGGGGGGAACCTGCAGGTCGATGTCGCGCAGCACGTGGAAGTCGTCCCCGTACCACTTGTTGACCTTGTCGAAAACAATGATCGGGTCGGCCATGCTTTTTCCTATCTCTGCCTGCTGGCCCCGAGGCGCCGCTCGATCCAGAGGCTGTAGCGCGACATCGCGAAACAGAAGATGAAGTACACCAGCACGATGAAGAGGTAGCCCTCGATCTTGAACGGGCGCCAGTTGGCGTCGGAGTTCAGGGCGAGGCTGAGCGCCCCGGTGAGCTCGTAGAGGCTCACGATCGTCACCAGCGAGGTGTCCTTGAAGATCGCGATGAAGCTGTTCATGATCCCCGGGACCACGAGCGCAAGCGCCTGCGGCAGGACGATCTTGCGCTGCGTCTGCCAGTAGCTCATCCCCAGGGTGCGCGCCGCCTCGACCTGGCCCGCGGGAATCGCCTGCAGGCCGCCGCGAACGATCTCCGCGAGGTACGCGCCCGCGAAGAGCGTGATGCCCACCAGCACGCGTATCAGCACGTCGGGCGACTTGCCCACCGGGAGGAAGAGCGGGAACAGGAACGAGGCCATGAAGAGCACGGAGATCAGCGGCACCCCGCGGATCAGTTCCACGTAGACGATGCACAGGCTGCGGATCGCCGGCAGGTTCGAGCGCCGCCCGAGGGCCACCAGCACCGCGAGCGGAAACGCGAACGCGATGCCGAAAGTGGCGAGCATCACGGTGAGCGGCAGGCCTCCCCACAGGTCGGTGGGCACCTTGTCCAGCCCGAGATAGCCGCCGCCCATGAGCAGGAAAAACACCGGGACCACGGCGACCCAGATCACCGCGAGCCACGGCTTCCAGAAAGAGCGGATGCAACTCACCACCAGCAGTCCCAGCAGCAGGATGGTGGCCACTTCGGGGCGCCACTGGCTCTCGAACGGATAGCGCCCGAAGATGATGAAGCGCCACTTCTCGGCGATCACGCCCCAGCACGCGCCGATGCCGCGCGCCGCCTGGCAGGCGTCGGCGTCGGGGCGCAGCACCGCATGGACGATCGCCCAATTCGCGAGCGGAGGCACCACCCACAGCGCAGCCGCCAGGATGAGCAGCGTGGCGACGGTGCTCGCGTTGTTGGCGAAGAGGTTGGACCGCAGCCACGCAGCCACGCCAGAAGTCCGCACCGGCGCGGGCCTGGCGGGGATGGGAGTGAAGACGGCGGCCACGCTCTCAGCGCTCCTTGATCGCCGCGCGGCGGTTGTACCAGTTCATCACCACCGAAGTGGACAGCGACGTCGTGAGATACACCAGCATGATGATGGCGATGCACTCCACCGCGCGCCCGGTCTGGTTGAGCGCGGTGTTGGCGATCGACACCACGTCGGGGTAGCCGATGGCGACCGCGAGCGAGGAGTTCTTGGTGAGGTTCAGGTACTGGTTGGTGAGCGGCGGGATGATGACGCGCAGCGCCTGCGGCAGGATCACGAGGCGCATCGCGTGGGTTCGCGAGAGCCCGAGGCTGCCTGCCGCCTCGACCTGCCCGTGGGCGACCGAGGCGATTCCCGCGCGCACCACCTCCGAGATGAACGCCGCCGTGTAGAACACCAGCCCCAGCAGCACCGCCAGGAACTCGGGCGTGGCCGAGGCGCCGCCCTCCATCACGAATCCCTCGGGCTTCGGGATGCTCCACGCCGTGGGCGCGCCGCCCACCAGCCACCCGAGGACCCCGAATGCGACCACGATGCCGAGCGGGGCGAGCAACAGGCTGCGCACGTGGCCGGTCTCCTCGAAGCGGCGCATCGCCCAGCCCCGATAGGCCCACGCCGCCCCGACGCCGATGAGCAAGCCGATTCCCGCCAATGCGTACGCGTGCGTCCACACCGGCACCGGGAACGAGAAACCGGCCTTGCTCACGTAGAAGAGCCCGGCGAGCGAGGCCGCATCGAGCATCGGCGGCAGCCAGTCGATGAACAGCAGGTACCACATCAGCAACTGGATCAGCACCGGCACGTTGCGGAAAAACTCCACGTACGCGTAGCAGATGCCGCGAACGATGGCGTTGCGCGAGAAGCGCCCGATGCCGATCGCCGCCCCGAGCAACGTGGCGACGATCACGCCCACGATGGCTACCCGGAGGGTATTGGCGATCCCCACCAGGAACGCTTTCCAGTAGGGATCCAGCGCATCGTAGGAAATGAGCGACTCGCCGATGTCGAATCCGGCGGGCTGCTTCATGAAGTCGAAGCCGCTCTGGATGCCGCGCGCCTGCATGTTGGCGAGCGTGTTGTGCGCGAGGTACCAGAGGCCGAAGGCGATCAACGCCACGGCCACCACCTGGAAGACCAGGCCGCGGAAGGCCTGGCTTCGCCACGACCACACCCGAGCGCGAGGCGGCGGGGACGGACCCCGATTCTTGCGCGTGGCCTCGCCGTCAGCCACGGTGCCTCACGAAATTGGGGTCCGTCCCCGCTGTTCTAGCGAATCGGCGGTGCGTACTGCAGCCCGCCCTTGTTCCAGAGGTTGTTCAGGCCACGGGGGAGCGCGAGCGGCGTCTTGGCTCCGACGTTGCGCTCGAAGATCTCGCCATAGTTGCCGGTGGTCTTGATCACCCGCACCATCCAGTCCTTGTCGAGGCCGAGGAGCTTGCCCGTGTCCTCGGAGGTGCCGAGCACGCGCATCACCACCGGGTCCTGGCTGGTCTTCATCTGGTCCACGTTGGCCTGGTTGATGCCGTACTCCTCCGCCTCGAGCAGGCCGAACCAGACCCACTTGGCGATGGCGTAGAACTCGTCGTCGCCGCGGCGCACCGCCGGGCCGAGCGGCTCCTTGGAGATGAGCTCCGGCAGGATCACGTGCTCCTTCGGGTCCTTCGCGTCCTTGTTGCGGATCGAGGCGAGGCCGGAGGCGTCGGTGGTGAACGCCACGCAGCGCCCGGAGAAATACGCGCCGGTCGCAGCTTCCTGCTTCTCGAACACGATCGGCTTCAAGTCGAGCTTGTTGGCGCGCGAGTAATCGGTGAGGTTCTTCTCGGTGGTGGTACCCGACTGCACGCAGACCGAGGCGCCCTTCATGCTCTTCGCGCTCTTCACCTTCGACTTGACCGGCACCATGAACCCCTGGCCGTCGTAGTACGTGGTACCGATGAAGTGCAGGCCCAGCGACGCATCGCGGGTGAGGGTCCACGTGGTGTTGCGCGAAAGGATGTCGATCTCGCCCGACTGCAGCGCGGTGAAGCGCTGCTGCGCGGTGAGCGGCACCCACTTCACCTTGCCGCCGTCGCCGAGAATCGCCGCGGCCATCGCACGGCAGACGTCGACGTCCAGCCCGGTCCAGTTGCCCTGGCTGTCGGCCTGGGAGAATCCCGCCAGTCCGGTGTTGACGCCGCACACGAGCTGCCCGCGGCTCTTGATCGCCTCGAGGGTCTTGCCGGCGAACGCGGGTCCGGCGATGAACGCGCTTGCGACAGCCAACGCGGAAAGGGAAATCTTCAGGGCTTTCATGGGCTCTCCTCGGGAATTTTCGTGGCCGAACTCCGGCGGCACCAATTTAACACCAAAGGGCTCAACCGGCTTTGCGCCAGGCGCTCGCGAGCCACGGCTGCTGCTCGCGCGGCAGGCCGGTGGGACGGTAGTAGTGCTCGAGCTCCCCGAAGCCCGCACCCACCATGAAGGCGCGCCAGGCTTCGAGGTCGTGATAGGCGCCGTAGCGTCCCCGGTTCCAGCCTTCCTCGTTGCGGCCGTGCGGGTTGGAACTGAAGAGCACGCCGCGGGGCTTGAGCGCCGCGTGCAACTCGCCAAGGACGCGCGGCAGCTCCCGTGCGGGGACGTGGAACAGCGACGCGTTGGCGAAGACCCCGTCGAATCGCGCGGGCGGCAACGCGAGCGCCAGGAAGTCCTGCACCCATACCTCGCAACCGCTGGCCTCGCGTGCCATCGCCGCCAGCCGCCCGGCGCCCTCGAGCCCGACGGGCTCGTGGCCCATCCCCGTGAATGCGACCAGGTCGCGGCCCGGCCCGCAACCGAAATCCAGGATCGAAAACGGCGCGTGTCCCTCGAGATGGCGCAGCAGCGCCGCGATGTTCTGCGAGACGTCGTGGCCGCTCGTACCCTCGCGGAACGACTCCGCGGTGCGGTTGTAGTGCTCGAGGGTGAGCCGGGAAGTCTGCGCCGGGGCGCCGCGTTCCATCGCCGTCATCCCGAGTTGCGCAGCCCTGCCGCCAGGCCGTTGATGGAGAGGTGGATGGCGCTTTTCACGCGCTCCTCGGCCCCGCCCGCGCGGAAACGCTTGAGAAGCTCCAGCTGCAGGTGGTTGAGTGGATCGAGGTACGGGAAGCGGTTGCGGATGGAGCGCGCGAGGCCGGGATTGGAAGCCAGGAACGCCGTGGCCCCGGTGATCGAGAACAGCGCCTTCACCGTCGCTTCGTGTTCGCCGCGGATGCGCCCGAAGATGGCATCGGCGAGCGCGGTATCCGCCAGCAGCTCCTTGTAACGTGCCGCCACCGACAGGTCGGTTTTCGCCAGCAACATGTCGAGGTTGGAAAGCATGGCGCGGAAAAACGGCCATTCGCG
>JBBREI010000210.1:0-5080 GCA_038203035.1 Burkholderiales bacterium | reverse complement strand
TGGCCCTTCTGGCGCCCGAAACCCTTCACCTCCGTCACGGTGAGGCCGGTCACGCCGATCTCCGAAAGCGCTTCACGCACCTCGTCCAGCTTGAACGGTTTGACGATCGCTTCGATTTTTTTCATGCGGCGCCTGAAAATTAAGATGGGGCAAGCTTGAAGGGTTTTCAACTGTTCAAAGGCTTCGTCGAGCGGCCGAAGGTCCGCTCCAACGATCCGCTATGTCTTGGGGCGAAACCCTGATGTTATGGGATAACGCCAATCCTTGCCGAAAGCCCGCGGCGTGATGCGCACTCCCGGGGGCGCCTGGCGGCGCTTGTATTCGTTCTGCTGGATGAGGCGCACCACCTGGCGCACCGCCGCGATGTCGTAGCCCATGCCGGCGATCTGTTCCGGCGACATGTCGCGCTCCATGTAGCGCTCGACCACCGCATCGAGCACCTCGTAGGGTGGCAGGCTGTCCTGGTCGGTCTGGTCGGGGCGCAGCTCCGCCGAAGGCGGCCGGTCGATGACCCTCTGCGGGATGACGCGGCCCTGGGTATTGCGCCAGTTCGACAGCCGGTAGGCGAGTGTCTTCACGATGTCCTTGATCACCGCGTAGCCGCCGGCCATGTCGCCGTACAGCGTGCAGTAGCCGGTGGCCATCTCGCTCTTGTTGCCGGTGGTCACGACGATCGAGCCGAACTTGTTGGACAGCGCCATCAGCAGCGTGCCGCGAATGCGCGACTGAAGGTTCTCTTCCGTGGTGTCCTCGGCGCGCCCCTCGAACGACGGCGCAAGCATGCGCCGGAACTCGTCGAAGGCGGGCTTGATGGCGATCTCGGTGTATTTGACCCCGTGGATCTTCGCCATTTCGCGGGCGTCTTCGACACTGATCGAGGCGGTGTAATCGGACGGCATCATCACGGCGTGGACCCGGTCCGCCCCCAGCGCGTCGACGCAGATCGCCAGTACCAGCGCCGAATCGATGCCGCCGGAAAGGCCCAGCAACACACCGGGGAAGCGGTTCTTGTTGACGTAGTCGCCCACGCCGGTCATCAGCGCGCGGTAGATGGTTTCTTCCTCGGTGAGCGGCTTGGCCATGGTGCCGCGCACCGACTTGCCCTCGAACTCGACGATGTCGATCGCCTCGCGGAAGGTCTCGGCCTGGTAGCCGACCATGCCGTCCGAGTCGAGCGCAAACGAGGCGCCGTCGAAAACGATTTCGTCCTGGCCGCCGGTACCGTGCACGTAGAGCAGCGGCAGCTGGGTCTCCTTCACGCGCGCGCCCATCTTCTGGTAGCGCTCGGCCTGCTGGCTGCGGTTGAAGGGCGAGGCGTTGATCGAAAGCAGCAGCTCCGCCCCCGCCGCCTTCGCCTGCGCCGCCGGCTCCGGGAACCAGAGGTCCTCGCAGATCGTGAGCCCCACCTTGCGCCCCTCGACCTCGAACACGCAGGCGCGGTTGCCGGTTTCGAAATAACGCTTCTCGTCGAAGACGCGGTAGTTGGGCAGCTTCTGCTTGAAATAGACGTGTTCGATGCGCCCGCCACGCAGGACCGCGGCGGCGTTGTAGCGCGTGCGGCCTTCGCGATGGGGGTAACCCACCACCACCGCCACGTCGAGGCAATAGGGCGCGAGCTTTACCAGTTCCGCGGTGCACTGGTCGCAGAAGTCGTCGCGCAGCCAGAGGTCTTCGGCCGGATAACCCGAAAGCGCCATCTCGGGGCAGACGACCAGGCGCGCGCCCGCTTCACGGGCGGCGTCCACGGCCTTGCGAATGCGTGCCGCGTTGCCGGCGAAATCGCCCACGGTCACGTTGATCTGGGCGACGACGATTTTCATGGGGGGGGCTGTAGAATTTGGTGGACCTGCCCCGCGATTATCCCACGTTGCCCCCCACCCTTCGCATCCTCGAAAACCTCGACCAAGTTGCGCCCGCAGAATGGGACGCCCTGGCCGGCGGCAACCCCACGATGGCCCATGCGTTCCTCTCCAGCCTGCACGAAAGCGGGTGCGCCTCCGCGGATTCCGGCTGGGCGCCGCAGTTCCTTTCGGCCTGGGAGGGCAAGCGGCTGGTGGGCGCCGTCCCGCTGTATGTGAAGTCCCATTCGTACGGCGAATACGTCTTCGACTGGGCGTGGGCCGAGGCCTACAACCGGCACGGAATCGACTATTACCCGAAGCTGCTTTGCGCCGTGCCCTTCACGCCCGCGACGGGAGCGCGGTTGCTTGCGGCCACCCCGCAGGTGCGCGCCAGCCTCGCGGCGAGCCTGCTGGAGACGGCGAAGGCGGCGCCGGTGTCTTCCCTGCATGTGTTGTTCCCCGAGGCGGAGGATGCGGATTTGCTGCGAGCCCTGGGATTTCTGGAGCGCAGCGGCGTCCAGTTCCACTGGCGCAACGCCGGCTACGGTGCCTTCGAGGACTTCCTCGGCGCCATGTCGCACGACAAGCGCAAGAAAATTCGCCAGGAAAGGAAACGCGTGGCAGAAGCGGGCGTCACCCTGCGCCGCGTCACCGGCGGCGAGGCGAGCGCGGCGGACTGGGACTTCTTCAACCGCTGCTACCGGCGCACCTATCGGGAACATCGCTCGACGCCCTATCTCACCCGCGAGTTCTTCGCGATGATCGCGGCGCGCATGCCGGGCAACGTGCTGCTGGTGATCGCCGAGCGCGAGGGCACGCGCATCGCCGCGGCGCTCGACCTCTTCGGCCCCCACGCGCTCTACGGACGCTACTGGGGGGCGATGGAATACGTGCCCGGCCTGCATTTCGAGGCATGCTATTACCAGGGCGTGGAATTCTGCATCGAGCGCGGCATCGCGCTTTTCGAAGGCGGCGCCCAGGGCGAACACAAACACGCCCGCGGCTTCCTGCCCGAAGCCACTCGATCCTTCCACTGGCTCGCCCACCCGGCCTTCAACAAGGCGGTCGACGATTACCTCGGGCGCGAGGGCGAGAACATCGCCGCGTACGTCGATGAGCTGAACGAGCGCTCGCCGTTCAAGCAATAGAAACTGGTGTCAGACACCTCCTTTGCGTTTGGGCCAGCAAGCCCAACAGCAAAAGAGGTGTCTGACACCAGTTTCTATTTCCAGGCCGCGGAAAACTCCTTCCAGTGCGCCGACGCCTGCTCGTTGAGCCAGCCGCGGAAGACGCCCACCTCGCGCTCGTAGCCCTGGGCATCGAGCAGGCCGCGGATGAGCTGGAAGCGCAGGAACAGCAGGTAGGTGTTGGCGACATCGGTCTCGCAGTAGTCGCGGATGGCGCCGATCTCGCCACATTTCCAGGCCCCGTAGACCTGCGAGCCGTCCATGCCGAGCTTGCCGGGCAGCCCCGAGAGCTGCGCGATCTCGGAGAGCGGGGCCCAGGCGCGATTCTGGTAGCCGGCCAGCAGGTCCATCAGGTCGATATGGCGCGTGTGGAAGCGGCCCAGGTAGTTGTTGTATTTGAAGTCCCGGTTGTTGTCGCCGAGATCCCAGTAGCTGCAGCCCGGGATGCCGTGGAAAAGCGCGCGGTAGTGCAGCACCGGCAGGTCGAAGCCGCCGCCGTTCCACGACACCAGCTGCGGGGTGTATTTCTCGATGCCGTCGAAAAAACGCTGCACGATGTCGCGCTCGCCATCCTGCGCCGCGCCGAGCGACCAGACGCGCACGCCCTCGTCGGTGCGCAGCGCGCAGGAAATGGCCACCACGCGCTGCAGGTAGTGCGGCATGAAGTCGCTGCCGGTGGCCTGGCGCCGGCGTTGCGAGGCGAGGTCGACCACCACCTCCTCGCTCACGTCGCCCGCCAGCTCCCAGACGCGGCGCAATCCGTCGACGTCGGGGATGGTCTCGATGTCGAAGACCAGGACCGGTGTCACGGCCGCGCCCTCATGCCGGGAATACGCCGGTGGAAAGGTAGCGGTCGCCGCGGTCACACACGATGTGCACAATCACCGCGTCGCTCACCTCGCCGCTGACCTTCATCGCAGCGGCCAGGCCGCCGCCCGACGAGATGCCGGCGAAGATGCCCTCTTCCCGCGCGAGGCGGCGCGTCATCTCCTCGCTTTCCTCCTGGCTCACCTCGATCACGCGATCCACGCGCGGTCGCTCGAAGATCTTTGGCAGGTAGGCTTGCGGCCACTTGCGGATGCCCGGAACGGAAGCGCCGTCCTTCGGCTGCACCCCGATCACCTGGATGGCGGGGTTCTTCTCCTTGAGGAAACGCGAGCAGCCCATGAGGGTTCCGGTGGTGCCCATGGTCGCCACGAAGTGTGTGACCTTGCCACCGGTGTCGCGCCAGATCTCGGGGCCGGTGCCGACGTAGTGGGCGAGCGGGTTGTCGGGGTTCCCGAACTGGTCGAGGATGAACCCTTCGCCCGCATCGCGCATGCGATCGGCGCTGTCGCGGGCGAACTCCATGCCGCCCTTTTCCGGCGTCAGGACGAAACGCGCGCCAAACGCCGCCATGGTCTGGCGGCGCTCGATCGAAAGGTGTTCCGGCATCACCAGCACCATGCGGTAGCCGCGCATGGCGGCGACCATGGCCAGGGCGATGCCGGTGTTGCCGCTGGTGGCCTCGATGAGGGTGTCGCCGGGCTTGATCTCGCCTCGGCGCTCCGCTCCCAGCACCATCGAAAGCGCCGGACGATCCTTCACCGAACCCGCGGGGTTGTTGCCCTCGAGCTTGGCAAGCAGCGTATTGGACGTGCGCCCGGGAAGGCGCTGCAGCCTGATGAGCGGGGTGTTGCCGACGAAGTCCTGGAGTGTCTGGTTCATCTCTAAGGAAAAGCCCCGCGCGCGGCGGGGCCTGCCTGTTGCGTGAAGGAGAAGCTTACTTCTTCTTCCTTCCTACTTCTTCGGCTCGCCCTGCTTGGCGGGCGCCTTGGCTTTCGCCTCGTCGGCTTCGGCCTTGGACTTGGCCTTGCTGGCATCGGCTTCGGCCTTCGTCTTGGCCTTCTTGTCGTCGGCCTTCGTCTCGGCCTTCATCTTCTTCTCGTTGGCCTGCGCATCGGCCTTCATCTTCTTCTCGTTGGCCTCGGCGTCAGCCTTCATCTTCTTGTCGTCTACCACTAAAATTGCCTCTTTGTGATCGATCCAGATTCCCATCTGTTGTATTGTTGT
>JBBREI010000209.1:0-5089 GCA_038203035.1 Burkholderiales bacterium | reverse complement strand
GGGAGACATCCGGCTGAAGGGCGCGAGCATCCGCGACTTCCCACCGCCGAAGCGGGTCCACGCCGGCATCTCGTACGTGCCGCAGGAGTACAACGTTTTCCGCAACCTCACCGTCCTCGAGAACCTCAAGATCGCGCGCGAGTTCATGAGCGGTGGCCGCGCGAAGGGGAAGGTCGTCTCGGACGAGCTGGTCGAGCTCTTCCCCGAGTTGCCGTCGCGCTTCAACGCGTTCGCCGGCAACCTGAGCGGCGGCCAGCGCCAGATGCTCGCCTTCGCGTGCGCGCTCACTGTCAAGCCGGACCTGCTGATGATGGACGAACCCTCGGCGGGCCTCTCCCCGAAATACATGACCGACATCTTCGATTGCATCCGGAAAGTCAACGGCACCGGCGTGTCGGTGCTGATGGTCGAGCAGAACGCCATCGAGGCGTTGCGCATCTCCGACCAGTGTGTCGTGATGGCCACCGGCCGGGTGCGGCTCTGCTCGGATGCGGCCACGGTGCTGGGAATGTCCGACCTGCAGACACTCTACCTGGGCGATGCGGCCGCGAGCCGCGAATCCTGGGCCCAAGCGAGCGCCGCCTGACCATGCTACAGACCGCATTCAACGGACTTGTCACCGGGATCATCATCGCCCTTCCGGCGCTCGCTGTCACGCTCCTCTTCGGCGTCCTCAAGTTCGCCAACTTCGCGATCGGCGCCATGATGACGGTGGCGGCCTACATGGTTTATGCGCTGAATACGGAGCTCGGCTGGCCCATGCTGCCCGCCACCGTGGCCGCCGCGGTGGTGTTCGGCGTCCTGTGCATCCTGATGGACCTGGTGACCTTCAGGCCGCTTCGCGACCGCGGCGGCCTCACGCTGATGGTCGCGTCGCTGGGGCTGGGGTTTGTCCTTGAGAACCTGGCGCGGCTCGCCTATGGCAATTCAGCGAGGAGCTTCGCAATGGAGCTCGCGCGCCCATTCAGATACATGGACATCCGCATGAACCGGGAGCAGATGATCGCCTTCGTGGTGGCGACCCTCGCCATGGGGATTATGTACATTCTGCTCACGCGCATGCCGATCGGCCGTGCGATGCGCGCGGTCGCCGACAATCCGTCGCTCGCTCAGGTGCGCGGCATCGACAGCGCGGCGATCATCCGCTGGACCTGGTTCATCGCCGGAATGCTGCTCGCCGTGGGCGGGGTGCTGATCGGGATGGACCGGGCGATCGAGCCGCCAATGGGATCGAGCTACCTCATTCCGGTATTCTCGGCGGCGATACTGGGTGGCCTGGGGAGCCCGCTGGGCGCCTTCGTGGGCGCGCTGCTCATCGGCATCGTGAGCGAGATGGCGACGCTGGTGATCCCACCGAACTACCGTATCGGCATTCCGCTTTGCGTGATCGCCGCGATCCTGATCTTCCGCCCGCAGGGACTCTTCGGACAGGCCCACATCCGCCGATGATTGAATTCATCGTCCTCATGGGTATCGTGGTCTGCTTCTCGGGCATCCTCGCGCTCGGGCTCAATTTCCAGTGGGGCCTTGGTGGGATGGTGAATTTCGGCCTCGCGGGTTTCTACGCGCTCGGCGCCTACAGTTGCGCGTTGCTCATGCTCAAGGGCGGCTTCAACACCTTCTTCGGCGCGCTCGGCGCGATGGTCATTGTCGGCGCCGTCTGCGGGCTGGTCGCATTCGTCACCCTGCGCGTGACGGAGGAGGACTACTTCGCGATCGTCACGCTGGGCGTGGGTGAGATGCTGCGGCTGATCGCATTGAACGAGGACTGGCTCACGAAAGGTGCCCTGGGTCTCACGGGAATTCCACGTCCGCTCAGCGCCATCGTCCCGCCGACCTACTACCCCTACTTCCTGCTGGCGCTCTCAATCGCCCTGGTGGTGGCCTGCATCTGGGTGCTGAACCGGCTGGCACGCGCGCCGTTCGGGCGGGTCGTGCGCGCGGTCCGAGAGGACGACGTCGTAGCCGCGACGCTGGGCAAGAACGTCCTCTGGGCCCGGGTGCGGATTTTCGCAATCGGCGGCGCGCTGATCGGGCTCGCCGGCTCGCTGCATGCGTTCTACTACCAGTACATCGACCCCACGCAGTTCTCGACGATCGTGGTCGCTTACGCGTTCATGGCAGTGATCGCCGGCGGGCGCGGCTCCAACCTCGGCACCATCGCGGGCGCGGCCGTCGTGATGCTGCTTCTCGAGGGCTCGCGTTTCGTCAAGGAGCTGGTGAACCTCGAAGCCGACCAGCTCGCCGCAATTCGTATCATCATCATCGGCGTCGGACTGATCCTGTTGCTGATCTACCGGCCCAACGGCTTCCTGCGGGAGTACCGCCTGCAGGCGCCCCTCAAGGAAGCGCGTACCACGCCCCAATCCACCAAGGAGGTAACGACATGAAGCGCACCGGTTTCTCCCGCCGCAAGGTACTGAAGACGCTTGGCGCGTCGATTGCCGTGCCGTTGGCCGCCCCGTTCCTCAACCTCGCCCACGCGCAGGGCGCCGCGATCCCGATCGGAGTCGCGCTGCCGATGACCGGCAACGCCGGGGCTTACGGCCCGGACATGGGCGAGGCGGCCAAGCGCACGGTTGAGCGAATCAACAAGGGGGGCGGGATCCTCGGCGGGCGCAAGCTCGAGCTCTTCATCGAAGACTCGGAGTCGAGCGCCTCGGTCGCCGCGAACCTGTCGCAGAAGTTTATCAACGTGCATCGCTGCCAGTCGCTGGTCGGCTATTGGGGCACGCCCGAGGGCATGGCGTCCCGGCCCATCGCGATCCAGAACAAGGTCGTGCTGATGGTCTCCAGCGCCGCGAACGCCATCACCGAAGGCGGGAGCGACGGCTACGTCTGGCGCTTCCAGATGAAGGCGACCGACTGGGGCATCGTCATCAGCCGTGCCGCCGAGAAGCTGGGATTCAAGACGTTCGGCGTGATGGGGCTGCAGAACGCGTTCGTGCTGCCGATCATGCGGGTGTTCGAGGAGCGCATGACGGCGAGCGGGCGCAAGGTGCTGGATTCGCTCATCTACAACCCCGAGCAGCCGTCCTACCGCGCGGAAGTCGAGCGCATCTTCGGCAAGAAACCGGAGGCCGTGTTCTGCTTCGGCCTGCTCCCGGACTTCGTGTCGATCATGCGCGAGGTCTACCGCGGGGGCTTCGAAAGCAATGTGGTCGCCCTATCCATCATGGCCGATGCCGAAGGCAAGTTCGTCCAGGCGGTCGGCCCGCAGGTCGCCGAGGGGATCCGCCACTTCCAGCCGATGCCCGACCTTTCCGCGCCCGGTTACAAGCGCTTCGTGCAGATGATGGGCGCGCCGGCCGATCGCGTATATCTCTTCCCGCCCAACACTCACGACCAGATCGCCATGACCGCCCTTGCCATGGAAAAGGCCAAGAGCCCGATGGCGGTCGACTGGTCGAAGCAGATCATTCCCGTAGGCAATGGCCCGGGCGAAGCGGTCGACGACGTGGTGGCCGCGCTCGAGCAGTTGCGCTCGGGCAAGGCGATCAACTTCCAGGGCGCGGGATCGACCTGCGAATTCACTCCCACCGGAGACCAGATCGGCCGCGGCATGGGACAGTGGATCATCAAGGGCGGCAAATCGGTCTTCGTCGATTACGCGAAACCGTGAACGCATGAAAGTCCAGGCGGCGGTCGCATACCAGGCGGGCAAGCCGCTCGCCGTGGAGACGGTCGACCTGGATGGCCCGAGGGACGGGGAGGTGTTGGTCGAGATCAAGGCGACGGGTATCTGCCACACCGAAGAGTACACCCTGTCGGGTGCCGATCCCGAGGGCCTGTTCCCGGCCATTCTCGGCCACGAGGGCGCGGGGGTGGTCGTGGATGTCGGTCCCGACGTGAAGTCGCTCAAGCCGGGCGACCACGTCATCCCGCTTTACGTGCCCGAGTGCCGGGAGTGCGCGTACTGCGTTTCCGGCAAGACCAACCTGTGCCAGGCAATCCGGCTCACCCAGGGCGGCGGGGTGATGCCCGACGGCAGCAGCCGATTCTCGATCGGGGGCCGCAAGCTCTTCCACTACATGGGGACCTCGACGTTTGCGAACTACACCGTGGTCCCGGAGATCGCGCTCGCGAAAATCCGGGAAGATGCGCCTTTCGACAAGGTCTGCTACATCGGCTGCGGCGTCACGACCGGGATCGGGGCGGTGATCAACACTGCGAAAGTCGAGCCTGGCGCGAACGTGGTCGTCTTCGGTCTTGGCGGCATCGGACTGAACGTGGTCCAGGGCGCCCGGCTCGCCGGCGCGAACATGATCGTGGGAGTCGACCTGAATCCTGGCAGGCGGCCGCTTGCCGAGAAGTTCGGCATGACCCACTTCGTCAATCCGGCGGAAGTCGACGGCGACCTCGTCGCCCACCTCGTGAACCTCACGCGCGGCGGGGCGGACTACAGCTTCGAGTGCATCGGCAACGTGGAGGTGATGCGCCAGGCTCTTGAGTGCTGCCACAAGGGCTGGGGGGTGTCGGTGATCATCGGCGTGGCCGGCGCCGGACAGGAGATCAAGACCCGCCCGTTCCAGCTCGTCACCGGCCGGGTGTGGAAAGGCACGGCGTTCGGCGGGGCCAAGGGGCGGCGCGATGTTCCGCAGATCGTCGACTGGTACATGGATGGCAAGATCAACATCGACGACCTCATCACGCACAAGCTGGCGCTCAAGGATATTAACGAGGGCTTCGAGCTCATGCGATCCGGCAAGTCGATCCGCAGCGTTGTCGTTTATTGAACCGCATCACAAATGGAGGGAAAGCCATGGCGACATCCTTGAACACTCATCCCCAGATCGACTCCGGCATGAAGCCCGCCGGTGCCGGCTTCTCCGGCGGCAAGCTCGAGTGCAGGTGCTCCTCCGACAAGGTCACCGTCACCATCGCGAGCCAGTGCTTCCACAACCACGCCTGCGGCTGCAGCAAATGCTGGAAGCCGGAGGACGCGCTGTTCTCCCAGGTGGCGGTGGTGCCCCGCGACAAGCTGAAGGTCACCGCGAACGAGGACCAGCTTCAGGTCGTCGATCCCGCGGCCGTCATCAAGCGCCACGCCTGCAAGCGTTGCGGCGTGCACATGTACGGCCGCATCGAG
>JBBREI010000208.1:0-5133 GCA_038203035.1 Burkholderiales bacterium | reverse complement strand
CCTGCTGGCCGCGCGCCGCGAGATGGGTGAGGGCAAGGCCCAGCTCGACTGGGGAATGGCCGAGAACCTGGCCTATGCATCCCTGGTGAGCGACGGGCATCCGGTGCGCCTGTCGGGACAGGACGCCGGCCGCGGCACTTTTGCGCACCGCCACGCCGTGCTGCACGACCAGAACCGCGAGAAGTGGGATTCGGGCATCTACGTCCCGCTGCAGAACATCCGTACCGGCCAGGCGAATTTCCTGGTGATCGATTCGCTGCTTTCGGAAGAAGCGGTGCTCGGCTTCGAATACGGCTACGCCACCGCCCAGCCCTTCGAACTCGTGATCTGGGAAGGCCAGTTCGGCGACTTCGCCAACGGCGCCCAGGTGGTCATCGACCAGTTCATCGCCTCCGGCGAGACCAAGTGGGGCCGGATGTGTGGCCTCACGATGTTCCTGCCGCACGGCTATGAAGGGCAGGGCCCCGAGCATTCCTCGGCGCGCCTCGAGCGTTTCCTGCAGATGTGCGCGGAGCACAACATCCAGGTCTGCGTGCCGTCCAACGCCGCGCAGTTCTTCCACATGATCCGCCGGCAGGTCGAAAGGCCGATGCGCAAGCCGCTGATCGTGATGACCCCCAAGAGCCTGCTGCGCAAGAAGGAAGCCACCTCGCCGCTTTCCGACCTCGCCACCGGCACCTTCCAGGTGATCGTGCCAGAGGTCGCGAAGCTCGCGCCGAAGAAGGTGAAGCGCGTGATCTTCTGCTGCGGCAAGGTCTATTACGACCTCGCGGCCGAACGCGACAAGCGCACGATCGAGGACATCGCCATCGTGCGCATCGAACAGCTCTACCCGTTCCCGCACGACGAGTTCCAGGCGCAGATCGAGCTCTACCCGAACGCCAAGAGCATCGTCTGGGCGCAGGAAGAGCCGGGCAACCAGGGCGCGTGGCACCGCATCCAGCACTACCTGCTGCGCCACATGCGGGCTGACCAGACCCTTTCCTACGCCGGGCGCACCTCCTCGGCATCACCTGCCGTGGGCTACCTGCAACTCCATAACGAACAGCAGAAGGCGCTCGTCGAAGCGGCCCTCTCCTGGGATGCCGCCGCCAAGCAAGAAGCGGCCTAAAGGAAAAAACCATGCAAGTCGAAGTCAAGGTTCCGCAGTTGTCCGAGTCGGTTTCGGAGGCCACGCTGGTGTCCTGGCGCAAGAAGGCGGGCGAGGCGGTCAAGCGCGACGAAAACCTGATCGATGTCGAGACCGACAAGGTCGTGCTCGAGCTGCCCTCGCCCGTGGATGGCGTGCTGGCGAAAATCGTGAAGAACGACGGCGACAGCGTGACCAGCGGCGAGATCATCGCGGTAATCGACACCGACGGCAAGGCGACCGCTGCCGCCGCGGCTCCTGCGGCCAAGGCCGCCCCTGCGGCTGCACCGGCTCCAGCGTCGGCGCCCGCGCCTGCACCCGCTCCCGCGGCCAAATCCGTCGCCGCCGCATCGCCGTCTGCCACCAAGATCGCGGCAGAGAAGGGCATCGACACCGCAACGGTCGCGGGAACCGGCCGCGATGGCCGCGTGACCAAGGCGGATGTCACCAATGCTCCTGCTCCTGCGCCGGCACCCGCGCCAGCCCCGGCCTCGGCCAAGCCCGCGCCGGCGCCGGTGTCGATCCCCGCCGGCAGCCGCAGCGAACAGCGCGTGCCGATGTCGCGCCTGCGCCAGCGCGTGGCCGAGCGCCTGGTGGAGTCGCAATCCACCGCCGCCATCCTCACCACGTTCAACGAGGTCAACATGGCCCCGGTGATGGAGCTGCGCAACCGCTACAAGGAGAAGTTCGAGAAAGACCACGGCGTGAAGCTCGGCTTCATGTCGTTTTTCGTGAAGGCGGCGGTGCACGCGCTGCGCAAGTACCCGGTGCTCAACGCCTCGATCGACGGCAGCGACATCGTCTACCACGGCTACTTCGACATCGGCATCGCGGTTGGCAGCGAACGCGGCCTGCTGGTGCCGATCCTGCGTAACGCCGACCAGCTCTCGATCGCGCAGGTCGAGCAGGCGATCGCGGATTTCGGCAAACGCGCCAAGGACGGCAAGATCACGCTGGAGGAGCTCACCGGCGGCACGTTCTCGATCTCCAACGGCGGCGTCTTCGGCTCGATGCTCTCGACACCGATCATCAACCCGCCGCAGAGCGCCATCCTCGGCGTGCACGCCACCAAGGAGCGCGCGGTGGTGGAGAACGGCCAGATCGTGATCCGCCCGATGAACTACCTGGCCCTGTCCTACGACCACCGCATCATCGACGGGCGCGAGGCGGTGCTGTCGCTTGTTGCGATGAAGGAAGCGCTCGAGGATCCCGCGCGCCTGCTGCTGGACGTCTGAGGTGGCGCGCCGGGGCAAGCTCAAGCCGGCGATCGTCGCGCGCCGCCTCTTCTTCTTCATCGCCGGCTCGCTGATGGCGGGTTTCCTGGCGGTGTTCCTGAACGCGGTGCTGGCGATCTACATGCCGCGGCATTTCGCCGGCTCCATCGCGGTAGGCGTCGCGGTCGCAACCACCTTCTGGTTGCTGCGGCTGGCCAAGCATCCGCCGATGCTGCTGCGCAAGGTCCCGCCGCTGGCCGCGGGATTGTGCGCGGGCCTCGGCGTGCACCTGGCGCGCACCTGGTTGCGTTAGGCCGCCGCGCGCATCTATCCAAGACCCAGACTGGAAATCCCATGGCACAAACATTCGACGTCGTTGTCATCGGTGCGGGACCCGGCGGATACATCGCCGCGGTGCGCGCCGCGCAGCTCGGGCTCAAGACCGCCTGTATCGAGGGCTGGAAAAACGCGCAGGGCGAACTCACCCTCGGCGGCACCTGCCTGAACGTGGGCTGCATCCCGTCCAAGGCGCTGTTGTCCTCCTCGGAGGAATTCGAGAAGGCCGCCCACCACCTCGGCGACCACGGCATCACAGCGTCCGGGGTGAAGGTCGACATCGGCAAGATGCAGTCGCGCAAGGACGCTATCGTCACCAAGATGACCAAGGGCGTGGAGTACCTGTTCAAGAAAAACCGGATCACCTGGCTGCAGGGCATGGGGAAATTCACCGGCGGCGGCGATACCTACAGGATCGCCGTGGGCGACGAGGTCGTGGAGGCGAAATACGTGATCGTGGCCACGGGCTCCAAGGCGCGCCACCTGCCCGGCATCACCGTCGACAACGAAACCGTCTGCGATAACGAGGGCGCGCTCGCCTTCCCGTCGGTGCCCAGGCGCCTCGGGGTCATCGGCGCCGGCGTGATCGGGCTGGAGCTGGGCAGCGTGTGGCGCCGCCTCGGCTCCGAGGTCACGATCCTGGAGGCGCTGCCGGATTTCCTCGGCGCATGTGATGACGCCGTCTCCAAGGAAGCCTGGAAGCAATTCACCAAGCAGGGTCTGGCGATCTCGCTCGGCGTGAAGATCGGCAAGGTCGCGGCGAAGAAGTCCGGCGTCACGGTTGAATACATCAGCAAGGAAGGCACGGCCCAGAAACTCGAATGCGACCGCCTCATCGTCTCCGTGGGACGCGTGCCCAACACCGACGGCCTCGCCGCCGAGGCCGTGGGCCTCAAGCTGGACGCGCGCGGCTTCATCGAGGTCGACGGCCACTGCAGGACCAACCTGCCGAACGTCTACGCCATCGGCGACGTGGTGCGGGGACCGATGCTGGCGCACAAGGCGGAGGACGAAGGCGTGCTGGTGGCCGAAACCATCGCCGGGCAGAAGCCACACATCGACTACAACACCATCCCCTGGATCATCTACCCCTCGCCCGAGATCGCGTGGGTGGGCAAGAGCGAGCAGGCGGCGAAGGCCGAGGGATTCGCGGTCAAGACCGGGCAGTTCCCGTTTTCGATCAACGGCCGCGCGCTGGGGCTCAACGAACCCGCCGGCTTCGTGAAGATCGTGGCCGACGCCGCCACCGACCGCGTGCTGGGCATGCACATCATCCACGCGCGCGCCTCGGACCTGATCCAGGAAGGCGTCACCACGATGGAGTTCGCCGGCGCCGCGGAGGACATCGCGCGCATCTGCCATGGGCACCCGACACTTTCCGAAGTGATCCGCGAAGCGGCGCTGAACGTGGATAAACGCGCGCTGAACATGTAGCAGGTATTGCACCCTGGAACACGGATGAAATGGATAACAACGGATGCACACGGATAAGAGCGCTGATTGGTGCTCAGGCGGGCGACTTCGAACGCTACAGATTCATCCGCTGTGATTTCTACTGATCGATGCAACACCTCTGGTGCAATGCGGGTAAAGGAGGTGGTGCATGTCGAGGAATGGAAGTCTGTCTCATGAACAGAGTAAGGATCTGTGGCAACGGTGGCGCCGAGGCGAGTGCATGGCCGAGATTGTTCGAGCCTTGGCAGTATCCCGCGCTCCGGTTGAGCGCGTTTTGGTTGCCGCTGGTGGGATTGAACCCCGGGCTCGCCGCCGCTCCAGGCGGGCGCTTTCGCTCGAGGATCGGGAGTTGATTTCGAGGGGACTTGCCGGTGATCGGACGATGAGTGCCATTGCGAAGGAGCTGGGTCGACCGCGTTCGACGGTGACCCGGGAGGTAAATCGCAACGGGGGAACAGAAAGGTATCGAGCTTGTGAGGCGGACCGATGCGCCTGGGAACGGGCACGGCGGCCGAAGATCTCCCGATTGGCGGCAAGGCCGCGGCTATGTCGATTGGTCGCTGAGAGGCTCTCACGGCGCTGGTCTCCGAAACAAATTTCCCGCTCCCTTGAGAGAGAGTTCCCGCAAGACGACAATCTCAGGGTGTCCGCAGAAACCATCTATCGCACGCTGTACATCCAAAGCCGGGGGGCGCTCAAGAAGGAGCTCATCGAGAACCTTCGCCGCGCCAACCGAATTCGCCGCCCGACGAAGAACCGTTCCCACGGGCAGCGGGGCCAAATCCAAGGAGCAATCTCGATCAGCCAGCGCCCTGCCGAGGCCGCCGATCGCGCCGTTCCAGGGCACTGGGAAGGCGATTTGTTGGCCGGATCCGGCAACACCTACATCGGGACCTTGGTCGAGCGTTCCTCTCGCTACACGCTGCTCATGAAGCTCAAGGGCAAGGACACCAAAAGCGTCATCGCAGCGCTTGAGCGCAAGATCGTGGCCTTGCCTAG
>JBBREI010000207.1:0-5174 GCA_038203035.1 Burkholderiales bacterium | reverse complement strand
GGCCTCGCGCGGCATCGAAGACATCTACGAGCTCACCTACATCCGCAAGGATGGCAGCCGCTTCCCCGCCATCGTCTCGGTCACCGCGCTGCGCGACGCGGGCGAGGTGATCATCGGTTACCTGCTGATCGGCACCGACAATGCGGCGCGCAAGCAGGTCGAGGAGGCCCGGACCCTGCTCGACCAGCGGCTGCGCGACCAGCAGTTCTACACGCGCTCGCTGATCGAGTCGAACATCGACGCGCTGATGACAACCGACCCGCAGGGAATCATCTCCGACGTGAACCAGCAGATGATCGCCCTCACCGGGCGCACGCGCGATGAGCTGATCGGCGCGCCCTGCCGCGACTTCTTCACCGACCCCACGCGCGCCGACGCGGCGATCAAGCGCGTGCTCACCGAGAACCGCGTGAGCAACTACGAGCTCACGGTGCGCGCCCTCGACGGCGTGGAGACCATGGTCTCCTACAACGCGGCCACCATCCACGACCGCGACCGCAAGCTGCAGGGCGTCTTCGCCGCCGCCCGCGACGTGACCGAGCGCAAGCGCTTCGAACACGCCCTCGAGGAAAAAAACGTCGAACTCCAGAACGCGAGCCGCATGAAGTCGGAGTTCCTCGCCACCATGTCGCACGAACTGCGCACCCCGCTCAACGCCATCATCGGGTTCTCGGAAGCGCTCAAGGACGGCCTCATGGGGCCGGTGGGCGACACGCAGATCGAATACATCACCGACATCTTCACCAGCGGCCAGCACCTGCTCTCGCTCATCAACGACATCCTCGACCTCTCGAAGGTCGAAGCCGGCATGATGGCCATCGAGCTCGAGGCGGCCGACCTGGAGGCGCTGCTGGCCAACTGCGTGACGATCGTGCGCGCCCAGGCGAACTCGCAACACGTCGCGGTCGAGCTCGACGTGCCCGGCGACCTCGGCAGCCTGCAGCTCGACGTGCGCAAGACCCGCCAGATCGCCTACAACCTGCTCTCGAACGCGGTCAAGTTCAGCGCCGGCGGCGGGCGCGTGGCGATGGCGGCGCGCCGCGTGCCGCGCAGCGCGGTCGGCAGCTTTCCCGACGCGTGGCCGGTGCACGGTTTTGCGCTTGCCGAAAGCACCTTCGACGAATTCATCGAGATCCGCGTGAGCGACACCGGCATCGGCATCTCGCAGCCCGACATGGCGCGGCTCTTCCAGCCGTTCAGCCAGATCGACAGCAGCCTCGCGCGCAAATTCGAAGGCACCGGGCTCGGCCTGGCGATGGTGAAGCTCATGGCGCAGCTGCACGGCGGCACCGCGGCGGCGGCGAGCGAGGTGGGCTCGGGCGCGCATTTCGCGGTCTGGCTGCCGCTGCGCGAGTCCATCGCCGAGGGGGCCGCGGACGCCTCGGCGCGCCACAAGCCCGGGGAAGCCGGCCGCGTGGCGCTGGTGGTGGAAGACGACGACCGCGCCGCCGACCTGGTGCGCCTGCTGCTCGAGGCCGAAGGATTCACGGTCCTTCGCGCGGCCAGCGCCGAGGCCGCCCTCGAGATCGCCCCGCGCCAGCCGCTCGCGCTCATCACGCTCGACATCCGCCTGCCCGGCATCGACGGCTGGGAGCTGCTGATGCGCCTGCAGAAGATCGATGCCCTGGCGCGCGTGCCGGTTGTGGTCATCTCCGCCGACGTGCACGGCAGCCTCGGGATCGAACGCGGGGCGGGTGCGGTGCTGCAGAAGCCGGTGAGCCGCGCGCAGCTCAAGCTCTCGCTCGACGCCCTGGGCCTGCACGCCACGCCGCAGCGCACCTGCCAGGTGCTGGTGGTGGACGACGATCCCCGCGCGGTCGAGGTGATCGCCGCCTTCCTGCGTGCGCCCGAATACGCGGTGATCCGATCCTATGGCGGGGCCGAGGCGATCGCGCTCGCGCAGCGCCTGCACCCCGACCTGATCGTGCTCGACCTGATGATGCCGGAGGTGAGCGGCTTCGACGTGTGCGCCGCGCTGCGCGCCGATTCCCGCACCGCCGCCATCCCGGTACTGATCGTGACCGCCCGCCAGGTGGACGCGAGCGAGCGGGCCGCGCTCGACGGCGGCGGGCGCAGCGTGCGCATCGTCGAGAAGGCGGGGTTCAACCGCACCCACTTCATCGAGGAGGTGCGGCGCGCGTGGCCGCAGCAATAGACTCATGGCCAGGATCCTCGTGATCGAAGACAACCCCGCGAACCTCAAGCTCGTCTCGCTGCTGCTGCGAAACGCCGGCTACGAGGTGCTTTGCGCCCCCGACGCCGAGGCGGGCATCGCGCTCGCGCGCGCCGAGCGCCCCGACCTGGTGCTGATGGACCTGCAGCTGCCGGGCATGGACGGACTGGCCGCAACCGCGATCCTCAAGGGCGACGAGGCCACGCGCGCGATACCGGTGATTGCGCTGACCGCGATGGCGATGAAGTCCGACCAGGAGGCAAGCGTGGTCGCGGGCTGCGACGCCTTCATCGCCAAGCCGCTGCGCTACCAGGAGCTATACGCCACGATGGATGCGCTGCTCGCGAAGCCGCGGGGCGCCCGATGAGCACCGCCACGATCCTGATCGTCGACGACGAGGCCAGCAACCGCAAGGTGCTGGAGACGCTCCTCGCCCCCGAAGGCCACCACACCCTGAGCGCCTCCTCCGGCGAGGAAGCCCTGGCCATGGTGGCGCAGTCCTCGCCCGACCTCATCCTGCTCGACATCATGATGCCGGGCATGGACGGCTACCAGGTGGCGAAAGTCCTCAAAGCCGCCCCCGAGACCTCGCACATCCCGATCATCATGCTCACCGCGCTGACCGATCGCGCGGCGCGCCTGGCCGGCCTCAACGCCGGCGCCGAGGAATTCATCACCAAACCCGTCGACCGCTCGGAGCTGTGGCTGCGCGTGCGCAACCTGCTTCGGCTCAAGGCCTACGGCGACTTCCTGCTCGACCATGGCGCCATCCTCGAGCGCCAGGTGCAGGCGCGCACCGCCGACCTGCAGCGCTTCCGCACCGCCATGGACGCCACCGGCGATGCCATCGTCCTGGTGAGCCGCAACTCGATGCGTTTCATCGAGGCCAACGCCACCGCGTGCAGGATGCTCGGCTACTCGCGCCAGCAGATGATGGTCATGGGGCCGGCCGAAATCGCGGGCGACTCCATGGGCGAGCTGGAAGGCGTCTACGACCTGCTGATCGCCGGCCACGGCACCAACGACCGCGTCGAGACGCGCCTGACCTGCAGCGACGGCTCCATCGTGCAGGTGGAGCTGACCCGGCAGGCGCAGCGTTCCGGCGAAGACTGGATCATCGTGGTTGTGATGCGCGACATCACCGAACGCAAGGAAGCCGAAAAGCGCCTGCACCGCCTGGCGCACTACGACATGCTTACCGGCCTGCCCAACCGCGTGCTTTTCCTCGAGACCCTCGCCGCCACCCTGGCCCAGGCGTCCCGGGAAGGCTGGAGCGTCGCGGTGTTGTGCATCGACCTGGACCACTTCAAGAACATCAACGAAACGCTCGGGCACGCCATGGGCGACGAGGTTCTGCGCGCCATGGGTGCCAGGCTCGTCGACTGCGTGCGCCTGCGCGACACGGTGGCGCGCCTGGGCGGCGACGAGTTCGCCCTCATCCTGCCGATCCAGGACAACCCGCAGTACCCGGCCGCCGTCGCCGCCAAGGCGCGCGCGGCGCTGCTCGCGCCCTTCGCGCTCGACGGGCTGGAGGCCCACGTGAGCGGCAGCATCGGGATCTCGATTTATCCGGCCGACGCAAGCGACGCGGAGACCCTGGCGCGTTTCGCCGGCACCGCCATGTACCGCGCCAAGCAGGCCGGGCGCGACACCTTCCGCTTCTTCACCGCGCAGATGAACACCGAGGCCCTGGCGCGCAGCGACCTCGAGGCGGCGCTGCGCAAGGCGTACGAAAACGGCGAGTTCGTGCTGCACTACCAGCCGAAGGTGCAGCTGCAGAGCGGGCGCATCGGCGGGGTCGAGGCGCTGCTGCGCTGGCAGCGCCCCGGCCACGGCCTGGTGCTGCCGCGCGATTTCATCGCCTCGCTCGAGGAAACCGGGCTCATCGTGCGCGTGGGCGCGTGGGCCATCGCGCAGGCCTGCCGGCAGATCGCGGCCTGGATCGCATCACCCGTGGGGCCGATGCAGGTCTCGGTGAACGTCTCCGGGCGCCAGTTCGTCGAGGGCGACCTGGAGGGCGAAGTGGTGAAGGCGCTTGGCCAGAGCGCGATCCCCGCCGACCTGCTCGAGCTCGAGCTCACCGAAAGCTCGCTGATGGTCAACACCGCACGCACCATCGAGACGATGCGCAACCTCAGGGCCCTGGGGGTGCAGATCTCGATCGACGATTTCGGCACCGGCTACTCGAGCCTCGCCTACCTGCGCCGCTTCCCGGTGAACAAGCTCAAGGTCGACATCGCCTTCGTGCGCGGCATCACCAGCAATCCCGACGACGCGGCGATTGCGCTGGCCATCATCCGCATGGCGCACAGCCTGCGGCTGGAAGTGATCGCGGAAGGCGTCGAGACACCGGCGCAGCTCGCCTACCTGCGCCGCCACGGCTGCGACCTCATCCAGGGCCACCTCTTCAGCGCGGCCGTGGACACGGTGCAGATCGAGAACCTGCTGGTCGACGATGTGCGCCTGCCCCCGACCGACACGAAGGCGCCGGTGGCCGCCCGGACTCTGCTGCTGGTCGACAGCGACGCCGGGGTGTTGGCCTCGCTCACCCACCTGCTGCGCCACGACGGCTACGCCATCCTGCGCGCCCTCGACCCCACCGAGGGCTTCGAGCTGCTGGCGCTCAACGAGGTGCACGTGGTGATCTGCGCGCAGGACATGCCCACGCTCGACGGGGCGGCCTTCCTCGCGCGCGTGAAGGACCTGTATCCCGAGACCTTCCGCATCGTGCTCTCGGCGCGCCCCGATCCCGACCCGATCATGCGCGGCATCAACTGCGGGGCGATCCACCGGGCGTATTCGAAGCCCTGGGATTCTCGCGAGCTGTGGGAGTCGCTTTGCCCCCCGCTGCGGGCCTAGCTTTGGCCTTGTTCTGGAGAACTACATCAGGGAACGCCGATGTCCGCCGAAGCCACCCCCAATGCCCCCCAAAAAACCCCAAAATGTTTAAAACCCGCAAGAAATCCGGCGCGAAACTCAGAAAGGCGCAACGTGATTCGCG
>JBBREI010000206.1:0-5225 GCA_038203035.1 Burkholderiales bacterium | reverse complement strand
ATCAGCGCCACGATGATCAGGCCCGCGCCGAGCGTCTCGATCACGCTCGCCGCGTGCGCGCGCGTGTAGAAATCCGGCATGCGCAGCAAGCCGACGGCGCCCACGATGCAGAAGAAGCCGCCGGCGGCGAGCAGCGCCGTGGTGGCGATGTCGAGCGCGTTCACCCGCCCTCGCCCCCCGCGGCCGGCTCGCCCAGGTCCCCGCGGCGGAAGAACTTGAGGACCGCGACGGTACCGATGATGTTGAGCAGTCCGTAGACGAGTGCGAGGTCGGTGAACTCGGGCCGGCCGGTGAGGAACTCCAGCAGCGCCAGCAGCAGCATGGCGACAGTGCCGATGGCGTTCGCGGCGAGCGCGCGGTCGAAAAGCGTGGGGCCGAGAAGGGCGCGCACAAGCGCGAGCGCGAGCGTCGCCAACAACGCGAGGATCGCAGGGGCGTAGATCACCGCGTCCCCTCGAAGCGCGACACGCGGCGGTCCATCTCCCCTTCGGCCAGGGCGTCGGCGCTGGCGCGCGTGAGCGCGTGCACCAGGAACTCGTCGCCCTCGGCCTCGACCGTGATCGTGCCCGGCGTGAGCGTGATGGAATTGGCATGGGTGACGCGCCCCATGAGGGTCTTCTGCGAGTGTCGCACGCGCACCCATGCGGGGCTGATCGGCAGGCGTGGATGCAGGATGATCATGGCCACGTCCCAGGCCGACTTGACGATCTCCTTCAGCAGCCAGGGCCAGTAGGTGATGGCGCCGCGACCAAGGTGCAGGGGATAGCCCTCGCCGCCGATCACCGCCATGCGGCGCGCGAACAGCACGACCGCGATGGCGCTGGCGAGTCCGGCCCCGAGAAGGAATGGCGTGAAGTATCCCGACAACAGGACCCAGAATCCGAACAGGAGTGCGACCGCGCTGGCGTAACGCATGGCGTCGATGGAAGAATCGGGCGGATCGGTCGATTCTACTATGGTCCCGCAGCGAGCGGGCTTGCGGGAACCCGGTCGCAGCGCGCGAGAACATGTCCTCGGGTATCCTGCTCGCCAGCGGTCGTGGAGTGCAACGGATGAAACCGATCACCTGTGTCGAGGATCTGCGGCGGCTCGCGGCCAAGCGCGTGCCGCGGATGTTCTACGACTACGCGGACGCGGGTTCCTGGACCGAAAGCACCTACCGGGCGAACGAGGAGGATTTCCGCGCGATCCAGTTCCGCCAGCGCGTGGCCCTCGACATCGAGAAGCGCAGCCTCGCGACGAAGATGGTGGGCATCGACGCCGCGATGCCGGTGGCGCTCGCACCGACGGGCCTCACGGGCATGCAGCACGCCGACGGCGAGATCCTCGCCGCGCGCGCCGCGGAGAAGTTCGGCGTGCCGTTCACGCTCTCGACCATGAGCATCTGCTCGATCGAGGACGTCGCCGCCAACACCACGAGACCTTTCTGGTTCCAGCTGTACGTGATGCGCGACCGCGATTTCGTCGAACGCCTGATCGACCGCGCCAAGGCGGCGAAGTGCTCGGCGCTGATGCTGACCCTCGACCTGCAGATCCTCGGCCAGCGCCACAAGGACATCATCAACGGCTTGTCGGCGCCGCCCAAGCCGACGCTCGCCAACCTCGTGAACCTCATGACCAAGCCGCGCTGGTGCCTCGGCATGCTCGGCACGTCGCGCCGCACGTTCGGCAACATCGTCGGCCACGCGAAAGGCGTGGGCGACCTTTCCTCGCTCTCGGCGTGGACCGCGGAGCAGTTCGACCCGCGCCTGTCGTGGGCCGACGTCGAGTGGGTCAGGAAACGCTGGGGCGGCAAGCTCATCCTCAAGGGCATCATGGACGCCGAGGACGCGCGGCTGGCGGCGGATTCCGGCGCCGACGCGCTCATCGTCTCCAACCATGGCGGCCGCCAGCTCGATGGCGCCCCATCGTCGATCCGCGCGCTGCCGCCGATCGCCGAAGCGGTGGGCTCGCGCATCGAGGTGTGGATGGACGGCGGCATCCGTTCGGGCCAGGACGTGCTCAAGGCGGTCGCGCTCGGGGCCCGGGCAACGCTGATCGGCCGGCCCTTCCTCTACGGATTGGGCGCGATGGGCGAGGCGGGGGTCACGCGCTGCCTGGAAATCATCCGCAACGAGCTGGATCTCACGATGGCGTTCTGCGGGCGCACCAGCATCCGCGACGTGGACCGCGGCATCCTGCTGGCCCGCCCGCCGCGCTAGGCATGCTTGTGGTGGCCGACGACACGATTCGCGCACTGCGCGTGCGCGCGGTGAAGGTCCCGATGCCCGAGCCGCATCGCACCGCGAGCGGCGTGATCACCGAGTCCCCGCTGGTGCTGGTGGACCTGGAAACCGCGCACGGCATGGTGGGGCACAGCTTCGTGTTCACGTACACCGCGGCGGCGCTCCAGCCGGTGGCCGAGCTGGTCGCCAACCTCGAAGCGCTGGTGAAGGGGCAACCGCTCGCGCCGGAGGCGCTCACACGCGGGCTCCTTGCGCGTTTTCGCCTGCTCGGGACCCACGGGCTCGTCGGCATGGCGATCTCCGCGATCGACATGGCGGCGTGGGATGCGTTGGCTCGCAGCCGCGAGCTCCCGCTATGCCGCCTGCTGGGCGCGCAACCCCGCCCGACCTGCGCCTATGGGGGTGTCGGCTACGACGGCGAACGCGAGTCGGCGAAGAGCGCCGAGGCGTGGGCCCGGCGCGGCCTCAAGGGCGTGAAGGCGAAGATCGGCTACGCAACCGTCGAGGAGGACCTCGCCGTTATCCGCGCGATCCGCTCCGCCGTGGGACCCGACGTGGCAGTGATGGTCGACTATAACCAGTGCCTCTCCGTGACCGAGGCCGGGCAGCGCCTCGCGCGGCTCGATGGCGAGGGGCTCGCCTGGGTCGAGGAGCCGGTGCTTGCCGAGGACTATGCCGGCATGGCGCAGGTGGCGCGCGCGGCGCGCACCCCGATCCAGGCGGGCGAGAACTGGTGGGGCCCCCTCGAGTTCGCCAAGGCGATCGATGCCGGGGCGAGCGACTACCTGATGCCCGACGTGATGAAGACCTTCGGCGTCACCGGGTGGATGGACGTCGCCGCCCATGCGGCGCCGCGCGCCCTGCGCATCTCCTGCCACCTCTTCTGCGAGGTGAGCGCGCAACTCCTCGCCGCCACGCCCACCGCGCATTGGCTCGAGTACGCCGAGTGGTGGAGCCCGGTTCTCGCCGAGCCGCTGGAGCTGCGCGACGGCATGGCGATTCCCTCCGACCGCCCGGGCAGCGGCGTCGAATGGAAATAACAGGCCCTTAGACGCTTTGGCTGCGCCCGGGCGATCCCGGGGCGCCTATCCTCACGGTATCCGCACGCCGGAGGAGACCAAATGCAAACCAAGAAGATACTGATCCTGGGAGCCTCGTACGGCTCGCTGCTGGGAATGAAGCTCGCCCTCGCCGGCCACGACGTGACGCTCGTCTGCCTGCCGAAGGAAGCCGAGCTCATCAACGCCAAGGGCGCCATCGTGCGCATGCCGGTGAAGGGCCGCGACGACCTGGTCGAGGTGAATACCCGCGACCTGCGCGGCAGGCTCGAGGCCGCGGGAACCGAAAGCGTGGACCCGCGCGCCTTCGACCTGGTGGCGCTCGCGATGCAGGAGCCCCAATACAGCTCGCCCGGCGTGCGCGAACTGCTCGACAAGGTGGCGAAATCGAAGGTGCCGTGCATGTCGATCATGAACATGGCGCCGCTTACCTACCTCGCGCGCATCCCCGGGATCGACGCGCAGAAATGCGCCCCCGCCTACACCGATCCCACGGTTTGGGCGGGCTTCGATCCGCGGCTGCTCACGCTCTGCAGCCCCGATCCGCAGGCCTTCCGCCCGCCGGACGAGGAGGTCAACGTGCTGCAGGTGCGCCTGCCTACCAACTTCAAGGCGGCGCGCTTCGATTCCGACGCGCACACCGCGATGCTGCGCGGGCTGGCGGCGGACGTCGAGGCGGCGCGCTTCGAGTCGGGCGGCGAGAAGATCGAGCTGCCGGTGAAGCTCAAGGTGCACGATTCGGTGTTCGTCCCGCTCGCCAAGTGGGCGATGCTGATCGCGGGAAACTATCGCTGCGTGCAGGCAGACGGCGTGCGCTCGATCAAGGACGCCATTCACGGCGACATGGCGCGGTCCCGCGCGGTCTACGAATGGGTGGTGGATCTGTGTGTTTCCCTCGGTGCGAGCCGCGACGACATGGTGCCCTTCGAGAAATACGCCAGCGCGGCGCAGTCGCTCGCCAGCCCCTCCTCGGCCGCCCGCGCGCTCGCCGCGGGCGCGCCGCACATCGAGCGCGTCGACCGGCTGGTGCAGTTGGTGGCGGCGCAGCTCGGCCGGCGCTCGGATGCCGTGGACGAGATCGTCTCCCTGGTCGACGCGTGGCTGGTGCGCAATCGCCGCAAGGGTTGACGGCCGCATCCCTTCGGCTGAAGCAAGCGTCCGCGGGGTAGTATGCAAAGAGTACCCAATCCTCTCGCCATGTCCCTGCCGCTGCTCGCCACCACCATCGCCGGAAGCCTGCCCAAGCCCGCCTGGCTCGCCGAACCCGAAAAGCTCTGGGCGCCGTGGAAGCTCGAGGGCCGCGCGCTCGAGGAAGGCAAGCGCGACGCCGTGCGCCTGGTCGTGGATATGCAGGAGAAGGCGGGCATCGACATCTCCAGCGACGGCGAGCAGGCGCGCCGCCATTTCGTGAACGGTTACATGGAGAAGCTCGAAGGGATCGACTTCAAGAACCTCAAGACCGTGCGCATCCGCAACCGCTACGACGCCAACGTGCCGCGCGTGGTGGGCCCGGTGTCGCGGCCGAAGCCGGTGCATGCCGAGGACGCGAAGTTCTTCCGCTCAATCTCGAACCGGGCGCTCAAGTTCACGCTGCCCGGTCCCATGACGATGGTCGACACGCTGTACGACGAGTACTACGGCAGCCGCGAGAAGCTCGCGATGGCGTTCGCCGAGATCCTCAACCAGGAGGCGCTCGAGCTCTGCGAAGCCGGCATCGACGTGATCCAGTTCGACGAACCCGCGTTCAACGTCTACTTCGACGAGGTGCGCGACTGGGGCATCGCCGCGCTGGAGCGCGCGCGCCGCGGCGTGCGGTGCAAGACCGCCGTTCACATCTGCTACGGATACGGCATCGAGGCCAACAACGCCTGGAAGAAGACGCTCGGCGACTCCTGGCGCCAGTATGAAAACACCTTCCCGCTGCTGGCGAAGTCCTCGATCG
>JBBREI010000205.1:0-5280 GCA_038203035.1 Burkholderiales bacterium | reverse complement strand
CACCTGGGCACCGGCAACTACCACCCGCGCACCGCACGCTTCTACACCGATTTCGACCTGCTCACCTGCCGCGAGGCGATCTGCGCGGACGTGAACGAGGTGTTCCAGCAGCTCACGGGCCTGGGCAAGATGACGCGGCTCAAGCACCTGTGGCAGGCGCCGTTCACCCTGCACGCCAACACCATCGCCGCGATCGAAAACGAGACACGCGTGGCCAAGACGGGAAAACCCGCGCGCATCATCGCCAAGATGAACGCCCTGCTCGATCCGCAGGTGATCGAAGCGCTCTACAAGGCTTCGCAGGCGGGCGTGAAGATCGACCTCATCGTTCGCGGCGTGTGTGCGCTGCGCCCCGGCGTGAAGGGACTTTCCGAGAACATCAAGGTGCGCAGCATCGTGGGACGATTCCTGGAGCACACGCGCGTCTTCCACTTCAAGAATGGCGGCGAGGCGGAGGTCCTGCTGTCGTCGGCCGACTGGATGGAGCGCAACTTTTTCCGCCGCATCGAGCTATGTGTGCCGGTGCTGGATCCGAAGGTGCGCCGCCGGATCATGCGCGAGGGGCTCACGGCCTATCTCGACGACAACACCCAGTGCTGGGAAATGGAGCCGGGCGGCGGCTACAAGCGCCGCAAGCGGGGACGCGGCAAGGCGTTCTGCGCGCAGCAGTACCTGATGAAGGCGCTGGCGATCTGACTTCCTGGGTCTGTTGTTGGTGGCGGCGCGAAATTCAGGCGTCTATTTTTCAACACAGAGGACACAGAGGATTCACAGAGGACACAGAGGAAAAGCAAATCGATATTGGTTCGTGGAGTCGCATGCAGTTTCGCGAACAACCATCAGTTTTTCTGTTTTCTTCTGTGTCCTCTGTGTTGAAGAAGCGGCGTATCAAGTCGCGCTGCCGCTGCCGCCGGCCGCCAGGATCACCAGAACTTCCACCAAGCCTTGCCGCGGTTCTGGCCGTCCGCGGCCATGCGATCGCCGGGGAAGTTCTTCGCCAGGACCTTGCGCGCGTCGTCGCGCAGTTCCGGCATGTTCATGCGGTCGTAGGATTCGACCATGATCTCGAGCGCCGTCTTGTGCAGCGAGGAATTGGGAAAGCGGACGATGGCATCCTGCGCGCGGTTGGCGGCGGCAAGGTAGGCGCCGCGGGCGAGGTAGTACTGGGCCACGTGGATCTCGTGGCGGGCGAGGGCCTCCACCAGGTAGGCCATGCGCTGGCGCGCATCGGGCGCGTAGCGGCTTTCCGGGAAGCGGGTGGCGAGGTCCTTGAAGCCTTCGAACGATTCGCGCGCGAGCTTCGGGTCGCGGTCCGCGAGGTCCTGGGCCATCCAGCGGGTGAATGGGCCCAGGTCTTCCTTGAAGTTGATGAGCGCCTTGAGGTAGAGCGCGTAGTCGAGGTTGGGATGGTTCGGGTGCAGCTTCACGAACTTGTCGAGGGCGGACAGGGCCTGCGCCGCATCGCCCTGCTTGTAGTAGGCGTACGCGACTTCGATCTGCGCCTGCTGGGCGAAGCGGCCGTAGGGGAATTTCGATTCCAGCGCCTCGAAGAGCTTGATCGCCGGCTCCCAGTTGCGGTTGTCGAATTCCTCCTTGGCGTGCTGGTAGTACTCCGCCGCGGTCCAGTCCTTGGATTTTTCCATCTTGTCGGTGAACAAGCCGCATCCCGACAGGGCGAGGGCGAGGGCGAGCGCTGCGATTGCCGTTACACTTCGATTCATGACGAATTCCGTTTCCCGAAGGGGAAATTATACCGCGCCGACAGCCACTTCCGCCCCCGCCGTGAAGCTCACCATCCCGCTGGAGATGGCGGGCCTCAGGCTGGACCAGGCGCTGGCTCGCCTGCTGCCGGCCGAATCGCGCAGCCGCCTTGCGCGGCTGATCGACGAGGGACACGTCCAGGTGCAGGGCCGCGAGGCCGGCACCAGCATCAAGATGAAGAGTGGCGAGGTGGTGGAGGTGGAACTCGCCCCCCGCGAGGTCGACAACGCCTACAAGCCCGAAGACATCGCGCTTCCGATCCTGCATGAGGATGCCGATCTCCTGGTGATCGACAAGCCCGCGGGCCTCGTGGTGCATCCGGGCAGCGGCAACTGGGACGGCACCATGCTGAACGCGCTGCTGCACCACGCGCCCGCCGTGGGCAACCTGCCGCGTGCCGGCATCGTGCACCGGCTCGACAAGGACACCAGCGGGCTGCTGGTGGTCGCGAAGACGGAGCCTGCGCAGGCCTCGCTGGTCCGCCAGCTTCAGGCACGGACGGTAAAGCGCACGTACTTCGCCCTGGCGCGCGGCCAGGTGCTGAAACCCGGCAAGGTGGATGCGCCCATCGGCCGCCACCCGGTTCATCGCACGAAGATGGCAGTTGTGCCAGGCGGCAAGCCCGCGGTCACGCATTACATCGTTCGCGAACGCTTTCCCGCGCACACGCTGCTCGAATGCCGGCTGGAGACGGGCCGCACGCACCAGATCCGCGTGCACCTGGCCTCGATCGGACATCCCCTCGAGGGCGACGCCGTGTACGCCGGCAAGGGCGCGAAGGTCTTCACCCGCCAGGCGCTGCACGCGTGGAAACTCGCCTTCGTGCACCCGGGCACCGGTGAACCCGTGGCGTTCGAATCGAAGATGCCGCCCGATTTCAGCGCCCTGCTGGAAAGCCTGCGCGCATGAGCCTGCCGCGAGAGTGGCTGGTTCCCACCTGGCCCGCGCCGGCTGGGGTGCGCGCCTTCGTGACCACGCGCGCGGGCGGCGTGAGTGAAGGTGAACACGCCGCCATGAACCTGGGCGCCAGCAGCGGCGATCGGCCCGAAAACGTGGAGGCCAACCGCGCTATCGTGCGCGCGCAGCTGCCGTCCGATCCCCATTACCTCGCACAGGTGCATGGCACGGATGTCGTCGATCTCGACCTTCCGCGCGGCCCGCAGCGCCCGCGCGCGGATGCCGCGGTGACCGCAACGCCGGGCCGCGTCGCCGTCGTGCTCACGGCGGATTGCCTGCCGGTCCTCTTCACCAACCGCACCGGCTCGCGCGTTGCGGCGGCCCACGCGGGCTGGCGCGGGCTGGCGGCCGGTGTGCTGGAGAGCACCGTGGCGGCGATGGAGGGTGATCCCGCCGACGTGCTGGCCTGGATGGGGCCGGCCATCGGTCCCACGGCTTTCGAGGTGGGGCCGGAAGTGAAGGAAGCCTTCGAGCGCGTCGATCCCGAAGCGTCCCGGGCCTTTGCCCCGCACGTGCCGGGCAAGTTCATGGCCGACCTGTATACACTCGCCCGCCGGCGCCTCGCGCGTGCCGGGGTCCGCGAGGTCCACGGCGCGGGTTTCTGCACCTACCGTGAGCGCGAGCGGTTCTTTTCGTATCGAAGGGTGAAGGAAAGTGGACGCATGGGAGCATTCATCTGGGTAGCCTAGCCGCCATACTGATCGCCTGCGTCGCGGGCAGCGCCCTTTCGCTCGCCATCGCCGCGGCGGTGGCGTTCCGCGTCCAGGCGCGCTGGATCCCGACCCTGGTGAGCTACGCGGTCGGGGCGCTGCTGGGCGCGGTGTTCCTCGACCTGCTGCCGCACATCTTTGCCGAGACCAAGAACCCGTCGCGAATCGCGGCCTTCATCCTCTTCGGCATCCTCGCCTTCTTCATCCTCGAGAAGCTGCTGCTCTGGCGCCATCACCACCACCATGGCGACGAACCCCTCGAGGCCATCGCGCCCGGCCATGGGCACGCCCCCATCCACGATTCCGGGCGCTCGGGCTGGATGATCGTGATCGGCGACTCGTTCCACAACTTCACCGACGGCATCATCATCGCCAGCGCCTTCATGGCCGACATGCGCCTGGGCGTGGTCACCGCCATCGCCATCATCGCGCACGAGATCCCGCAGGAGATCGGCGATTTCCTGGTGCTGCTGCATTCGGGATTCGGCAAGGCCAAGGCGCTGTGGATGAACGGCCTGTCGGGCCTGGCCACGGTCGCGGGCGCGCTGCTCGGTTATTTCGCGCTCTCCGCGGTGTCGCAGTGGATCGGCGAGATACTGGCGGTGGCGGCGGCCAGCATGATCTACGTGGCGGTGGCGGATCTCATCCCCGGGTTGCACAAGCGCACCGCGATTCGTGAGACTCTGGTCCAGGTGGCTTTCATCGCGCTGGGCATCGCCAGCATCTGGGCGATCCACGCGGCGCTGATCACCGATCATTGAGGTACTGATCGAGAGGCAATGACCATGACCAGATCCCCGCGGCGCAAACCCCCGACACTCGCCGACCGGATGCACAAGGCCCAGGAGGCGATGGCGCAGGGCACCGGCGGCGAGGGCGCCACCCGGCAGGTCATGGAGGGCTTCGCCGGCGCCTACCGCGCGTGGCTCGAAGCCGTGGGCGAAAAACCCAAGGAAATGATGGAGCTGCAGGGCCGCTACATGCAGGAGCAGATGCGCCTGTGGATGGCGTCGATGCAGCCGACGCCGGAGGCAGGGGCGGGCGGTGCGCCGCCGCCGCCGGGCGACAAGCGCTTCAGCGCCCAGGAATGGGAGTCGCTGCCGGTTTTCCGTTACCTGCGCGATTCCTACCTGCTCACCGCGAAGACGATGATGCAGGCGGTTGATGAAACCTCGCTGGGCGACGATGACAAGCAGCGCATGCGTTTCTTCATGCGCCAGTACCTCGACGCGATGGCGCCGTCCAACTACCTCATGACCAATCCCGAGGCGCTCAAGGCGGCGCTCGAAAGCGGCGGGGAGACGCTGCAGGACGGCATGAAGAACCTGCTCGCCGACATGGAGAAGGGCCGCATCTCGATGACCGACGAGGCCGCCTTCGAGGTCGGGCGCAACATCGCGGTCTCGGAGGGCGCCGTTGTGTTCGAAAACGAGCTGCTGCAGCTGATCCAGTACGCGCCGGCGACGGCGAAGGTGCACGAGCGCCCGCTGGTGATGGTGCCGCCGTGCATCAACAAGTTCTACATCATGGACCTGCAGCCCGAAAACTCGCTGGTGCGTTACGCCGTCGAGCAGGGCCATACGGTGTTCATGGTGTCGTGGCGCAACGTGCAGCAGCAGCACGCACACGTCACCTGGGATGACTACATCCGCGACCTGGTCGAAGCCTTCGGCGTGGTCAGGCGGATGGCGGGCGTGGACAAGATCAACGCGCTCGGCTTCTGCATCGGCGGCACCCTGGTCGCGAGCGCGCTCGCGGTGATGGAAAAACAGGGCGCGGGCCCCGCCGCCAGCCTCACCCTGCTGACCACGCTGCTCGATTTCACCGATGTGGGCGAAATCCGCGTCTACAT
>JBBREI010000204.1:0-5312 GCA_038203035.1 Burkholderiales bacterium | reverse complement strand
CGAGACCGTCAACCTCCTCAACGAGTGGATGGACCCGCGCCACATCCACACCCATGCCTTCGGCGAGCGCTCCGACGCCGAGCGCGAGCGCCCGGACATGTGGCGCTTCTTCCAGGCGCTGCCGCCCAAGGGGCGCATCGGAATCCTGTTCGGGTCGTGGTACACGGACCCGATCATCAAGCGCGTCATGGGGCACCTGAAGCGCGCCGAATTCGAGCACCAGCTCGACCATGTCCGCCACCTCGAGCGCATGCTCGTCGCCGAGGGCGCGCTGGTCCTGAAGCTCTGGTTCCATCTTTCCAAGGACGCGCAGAAGAAGCGGCTGAAGGCCCTTTCAAGCGACAAGAAGACGGCCTGGCGCGTCACCGAGCGCGACTGGCAGCAGTTCAAGCAATACGACAAGTTCCTCGAGGTCTGCGAGGACGCGCTGCGCGAGACCGGCACCGGCGAGGCGCCGTGGCACATCATCGAGGGCAGCAACCCCGAGTACCGCGCGATCACCGCGGGCAAGCTGCTGCTCGACGCGGTGCGCCACCGGCTGGACGGCGCGGCGCCGGTGATCTCGCCCTCGGCGCCCGCGCCGAAGCCGGCGATCGACAAGCGCAATGTCCTCAATACCCTCGATTACGCCGCCAGGGTCCCGGCGAAAGCCTACGAGAAGCGCATCGACAAGCTGCAGGGGCGGCTGAGCCTGCTCACGCGCTCGCCGAAGATGCGCGAGCATTCCGTGGTCATGGTGTTCGAGGGCATGGACGCGGCGGGAAAGGGCAGCACCATCCGGCGCATCACGCGCGCCATGGACGCGCGCTTCTACCGCGTCATCCCGGTGGCCGCGCCCAGCGACGAGGAGCGCGCGCAGCCCTACCTGTGGCGCTTCTGGCGCAAGATCCCGGGGCACGGGCAGGCGGTGATCTTCGACCGCTCGTGGTACGGCCGGGTGCTGGTGGAGCGCGTAGAGGGCTTCTGCTCGGAAACCGACTGGATGCGCGCCTACCACGAGATCAACGACTTCGAGGAGCAGCTCACCAGCGCCGGCGCGATCGTGGTCAAGTTCTGGCTCGCGGTAACGCTGGACGAGCAACTGCGCCGCTTCAAGGAACGCGAGAAGACGCCGCACAAGCGCTTCAAGATCACCGACGAGGACTGGCGCAACCGCAAGAAGTGGCCCGCCTACGAGCGCGCCATCTGCGACATGGTGGAGCGCACCTCGAGCGACTTCGCGCCCTGGCAGCTGGTTGCCGCCAACGACAAGCCGCATGCCCGCGTCGAGGTGCTCGAGCGCCTGTGCAATGCAATCGAGGAGCGCCTTTGATCGCATCGTTGCCCGAGGCCCGCTGAAAGAGCGCGCATGAGCTTCGCGGCATTGCGCACCGAGGTCGGCTACGCGGCGCTTGCCGCGCTCGTGCTCGGCCTCATCTTGCTGCTGTTCCTTCCCCCGGACCGGCGCACGGTGCGCCGGGCGCTGTTGTTCCTCGGCCTGTGCGCGCTGGCCGAGAGCGTGGCCAGCGCCTTCGCCGGCATGGGCGCGCGCTCCGCGGCGAGCGTGGTGGCCGACCTTGCGGTGATCGGCATCGGCGTTGTCTTTCTGCGCCTTGCGCTGCTGCTCATCTTCCGGCTCGTGCTGCGCGCGCTCGGGATGCAGCCTGCGCGCATCGTCGAGGACATCGCGTTCGCGCTGGCGGTGGTTGCGTGGGGGTTGGTCTGGCTGCGGCTTGCCGGCGTCGATCTCTCCAGCCTGATCGCCACCTCGGCGGTGATCACCGGTGTGATCGCGTTCTCCATGCAGGAGACGCTCGGCAACATCCTCGGCGGGCTGGTGCTGCAGTTCGACCGCTCGATCCGGCTGGGCGACTGGATCCGCTTCGACGACGTAAGCGGCCGCGTGGTGGAGATACGCTGGCGCTACACGGCGGTCGAGACGCGCAACGGCGAAACCGTGTTCCTGCCCAATGGCGCGCTCACCAAGCAGAAATTCGCCGTGCTCGGCTCGCGCAACGACCCGATGCGGCTTTGGCGACGCTGGGTGTACCTCAACGTCTCCAGCTCGGCAACGCCGGTGCGCGTGTGCGCGACGCTCGACCGCGCCATGCGCGAGGCCGAGATTCCCAACGTCGCGAAAGAGCCCGCGCCGACCATCGTGCTCATGGACTTCGTTGACCGCGGCGGCCGCTACGCCATCCGCTACTGGCTCACAGACCCGGCGGTAGACGACCCGACCGACTCGCTGGTGCGCGAGCATGCGCTGGCCGCGCTCACCCGTGCCGGGATGCAGATCGCCGCGCCCTACGAAGAGCACCTGGTCACGAAGGAAAACGAGTCGCTGCGCACCTCGCGCCACGCGGAGGAAATCCGCCGCCGCCTCGACGCGCTCGTCAAGGTCGAAATCTTCGCCGGCCTGACACCCGAGGAGCTGCGCATCGTCGCCGACCACCTCGACTACGCGCCTTTCCTGCAGGGCGACACGATCACGCGCCAGGGCGCCGTCGCACATTGGCTCTATCTCATCGTCAGCGGCGAGGCCGATGTCTGGATCGAGGTGCCGGGATCGGATCGCGTGCACCTGAGCACGCTTTCTTCCGGCAGCGTGTTCGGCGAGATGGGCATGATGACCGGCGAGCCGCGCCGCGCCACCGTTACCGCGCGCGGCGACGTGGAATGCTACCGGCTCGACAAGGTCGGCTTCCAGGGCGTGCTGCAGTCGCGGCCCGATATCGCCGACCAGATTTCCGGCGTGCTGGTGGAGCGCAGCGCCGGGCTCGAACTGCTGCGCGAGAAGATCCGCGTCGAGGCGCGGCCGCCGGCGGCGCACGGCGACATCTTGCGGCGTATCCGGGATTTCTTCGCGCTCGGCACCGGCACCAAGGGCCAGGTGTGAAGCGTCAAGCGGCTTACTTCTCCGGCGTGGACTTCCCGAAAACCCGCGCCGCCCTGCGCAGGAGCGAGAGCTGGGCCTTGAAGTTCCTGCAGTCGATGCAGAGCGAAAGGTGGTGCGACAGCGCCTTCTGCTCGTCCTGGCGCAGCGGCCGTTCCAGGGCCTGCGACATCAGTTCGGCCGCCTTGCGGCAGTTCATGGACTCACCGGCCATCGGAGGCCTCTCGCCCGAACCAGTTGGTCTCGAGGCACTCCTGGGCAAGATCGCCGTCGCGCAGCTGCGCGAGCGCGTACCGCACCAGGTAAGGAGCGAACGCATTTCGGTCCTACTGAAGGTTTGGGGGATAGCGCCCATAGGTCGCGCCGTCGACGGCTCCCTTACACAAACACACGCAACAAAACCGGGGTTGATCTTCGCGCGGCGATGGGCGGAACATTGAAAAGGAGGGCGGATTGATTCTCCTGTTTCTCGTCCGCCGCTGACCCGGGAAGCCGCGATCGCGTAAGGTTGCCGTGCTCCGGGCGTCTAACCGGGCAAGATGGATCTCCAGGAGGCGGCGATGCGGCGCGACCACGGCGAAGAGGGACCTTATCTAGGAGCGCGTCTCACGCGGCGCCATTTCCTGCGCGCGGCCGCTGCCGGCGCGAGCGGGGTCCTGGTGCCGCTCGCAGCCTTCGGCGCGCCGGACCAGGTCCACGACCTGCGCGGGCGCGTCGCCATCAACGGGCGTCCCGCGACCTACAAGTCCGACATCCTGCCCGGTGATCGCATCGTCACCGGGTCCGACGGCCACTTCGTCTTCGTCATGGGCCAGGACGCGTTCATGGTCCGCTCGCGCAGCGAGATCACGATCGAGCGCTACGAGGAGCAGGGGCTGCTGCGCCTGCTGACCGGCGCGCTGGGGGCGGTGTTCGGGCGCGGGCGCCGCCGCCAGATCGTCGCGGCGAACGTCACCGCGGGCATCCGCGGCACCGGCGTGTACATGGAGACGCGCGGGGACGGAACCTACTTCTGCACCTGCTGGGGCGAGGTGGAGCTGGCGTCGAACGACGATCCGAAGGACCGCGAGGTGATCGCCTCGAGCCGCCACGAGCCGCGGCTGGTGACCACGCAGGCGCGCGATGGATCGCGCTTTCGCCCCGCGCCCTTCGAGACCCACACCGACGAGGAGATGGACATCCTGCAGAAGTGCGTCGGGCGGCGCTCCCCGATCCTGGTGCCCGGCGGCGATCAGGCGAAGTAATCGATCATGAGAACCCTGCTTGCCGCCCTGGTGATGGTGCCTGCCGTCGCCGCTGGCGCCGAGTGCTCGGTGCGCTCGGGCCCGTCCACCGCCGCATTGGTGGAGCTCTACACCTCGGAGGGCTGCTCGAGTTGCCCGCCGGCAGACCGCTGGCTCTCGGCGTTCACGCCCGTGGTGGGCAACGGCGACGTGGTGCCGCTGGCCTTCCACGTGAGCTACTGGGACTACATCGGCTGGAAAGATGCATTCGCGGACCCGCGCTACACCGCGCGGCAGCGCGACATGGCCTCGGCCGCGGGCGCCCGTCATGTCTACACGCCACAGGTGGTGGTCGGTGGCCGCGACTTCCCATCATGGAGCAGCGCGCGTTCCGCGACCGCCGCATTCAACGCGATCCGCGCGCGGCCGGCGCCGGTGGCGATCGAGGTCGCGCTGCGGGTAGCGGCCGACGGGACCGTGATCGCGGTGGTCTCCACTTCGGGCAAGGGCTCGCTGCCCGCGGCGGATCTCGCGCTGGTCACGGCGATCACGCAGAACGGACTCGGCAGCAAGGTCACCGCCGGGGAAAATCGCGGCGAGCACCTCATCCACGATTTCGTCGTTCGCGACCTCGCGGTCTCGCGCGGCCTCGGCAAGGCTTCAGCCACGTTCAAGCCGCGCGCCGACTGGAAGCCCGAGCGCATGTCCGTCGCCGCGTTCGTGCAGAACGTGAAGACCGGCGAAGTGCTGCAGGCCGTCTCGCTCCCGCTCTGCCGCTGACCCGAAATCAGGGACGGACCCTGTCGGAACCACCGCCGCGCCGCTATTGATCCCGCACAAACGCAAACGCCCAACCTTGTGGAGGTTGGGCGTCTGACTTATGGGGCCCTGGCGATGACCTACTTTCTCACGGGCAATCCGCAATATCATCGGCGCGGCGTCGTTTCACGGTCCTGTTCGGGATGGGAAGGGGTGGGGCCAACGCGCTATGGTCGCCAGGAATTCTGGAATTTGAAGGTATCTTGGTTATGTATTGCACCGTGTGGCGCCTTGGTGGGCGCGCTGCACAGTGACTTTGATGCGCAAGGTTATAGAGTCAAGCCGCACGGGCAATTAGTACTGGTTAGCTCAACGCATTGCTGCGCTTACACACCCAGCCTATCAACGTCGTAGTCTCCGACGACCCTTCAGGGGAGTCAAGCTCCCGGGAGATCTCA
>JBBREI010000203.1:0-5355 GCA_038203035.1 Burkholderiales bacterium | reverse complement strand
GACCGACGGCATGGTGGACCTGTCGCTGCAGGAAGGCGTTCCGGCCTCGGTTGTTCGACCGGCGCCGATCGGCAACTGGGACGATTCGAAGAAGACCAGCCTCAACGTGAAGGCGGTCTACGCATACAGCAAGGCCTGGTCCTTCACCGGCGGCTACGCCTACGAGAAGTACGAATACAGCGACTCGCAGTTCGACGGCTACCGGTATACGATTCCGGCGGCAAGTCGCGCCGACAGCTACCTGACTGGCGTGTACGCGAACCCGCAGTACAAGGCGAACATCATCTACGGGCTCGTGACCTACCGCTTCTGAGCCCGCTCGGCATCACGCTCCTGTTGCTGGGTGCCTTCGCGGCGTTCGGCGCCCTGGCGGCGCGCAAGCTCGGGATCGTCGCAAGGCTCGCCCCGGAATCCCGCTGGGATCATCCGGGCGCGCGCCTGAAATCCCTGCTGATGAACGGGCTCCTGCAGTCGCGCATGGTGCGCGGCGAATGGCGCCCGGGGCTCATGCATGCCGCCATCTTCCTCGGGTTCCTCGCGCTGCTGGTTCGCAAGCTGCAGCTCTTCGCCATCGGCTACGACGAGGCCGTGACGATCCCGGGGGTCGCCGGGGCCGCCTTCGCCGCATTCAAGGACGGGGTCGAGGTGGTGGTCCTGGTGGCGTGCGGCTATGCGCTCTACCGGCGCCTGGTGGTCAAGCCGCGGCGGCTCGAGCGCAATCGCGAGGCGCTCCTGATCCTCGGCCTCATCGTGGCGATCATGCTCACCGACTTCGCCTTCGACGCCTTCCGCTTCGCGCTGCTCTCGGCCAGCGTGCCCGGCATCGCGCACGAGCGCAGCTTTGCCTTCCTCGGCGGCGCGCTCGCCTCGCTGGCGGCGGGCCTGCCCGCGCCTGCGCTCGAGGTCGGCTACCGGGCCTCTTACTGGGTCCAGATGGTCACGGTGCTCGCCTTCCTCGTGATCCTGCCGCTCGGGGAGCACTTCCACATCGTGACGGCGTTGCCCGCGCTCTACTTCCGGCGCGGGCGCCCGGCCAACCGCGTGCCCACCGTGGACCTCGAGGCGGCGATGGCGGGCGACGACGCGGCCGAGATGCACGTGGGCGCGAGGAGCGCGCTCGACCTCACCTGGAAGGAAGGCCTGGACGCGTTCACCTGCACTGAGTGCGGCCGCTGCAAGGACGCCTGCCCCACCTATCTCACCGGCAAGCCGCTGTCGCTCAAATGGGTGAACGACAGCCTGAAGCACCATTTGCTGGACAGCCGCGCGGCGATCGTTGCGGGCGAGGCGGCGGCGCTCCCCGCGCTTGTTCCCGGCGTGATCGGCGAGGAGACGCTCTGGGCGTGCACCACCTGCGGGTACTGCGAGGCCGCCTGCCCGATCGAGCTCGAGCACCTGCCGAAGTTCTTCCGGCTGCGCCAGCAGCGCGTGATGATGGAAGGCGAGTTCCCCCACGAGTTGAAGCGCGTCTTCGACGCCTACGAGGCCCAGGGCAATCCCTGGGGCATGCCGGCCGACACGCGCGGCGACTGGGCCGCGGCCGCCGGCGTCACGGTGCTGGCGAGCCCCGGGGAGGCGGCAGGGCTCGACTACCTGTTCTACGTGGGCTCGGCGGAATCCTTCGACGCGCGCGGGCGCAAGATCGCCACCGCCTTCGCGCGCATCCTCCAGGCCGCGGGAGTCAAGTTCGCGATCCTCGGGGCGCGCGAGGGCTCCACCGGCGAGTGCGTACGCCGCGCCGGCAACGAGATGCTGTTCCAGCAGCTCGCGCGCGGCCTCATCGCCACCTTCGGGGAGTTCGGCATCCGGCGCATCGTCACCTGCGATCCCCACGCCTTCAACACGCTCACCAACGAATACCCCGAGTTCGGAGGCCACTACGAGGTGCTGCACCACACGCAGCTCATCGCGCGCTTGATCGAGAGCGGGCGCATCCGGGTTCACGCCGCGCTCGAGCGCGTGATCTACCACGAGCCCTGCTACCTCGGCCGGCACAACGGCGAGTACGAAGCGCCACGCGCGATCCTGCGACGGCTCACGCGGGACGCGCCCCTCGAATTCGACCTGAATCGCGAACGCGCGATGTGTTGCGGCGCGGGGGGCGGACGGATGTGGATGGAGGAGACGATCGGCACCCGCATCAACGTGAAGCGTGTCGAGCAGGCGCTGCCGCATGCGCCCGCGGTGATCGCCACCGCCTGCCCCTATTGCGCGGTGATGATCGGCGACGGCGTGCAGGCGCTCGGCGCCGGCGAGCGCGTCGCCACGCGCGACATCGCCGAGCTGGTCGCCGAGGCGCTCGCCGACTAGTAGCGGCCGTGCTGCTTGTAGATGTAGTTGGTGAGCTCCACCGACTGCATCGAGAGTCGCCGCTGGATCACGTGGACCGCGCGGATGATCGCGCGCATCACGCGATAGACGATCTCGGGATGGGATGGCAGCAGCGATTCGAGCTTCTCGCGCTCGAGGCCAACGACGCGCGTGGACCCGACGGCCACGACCGAGGCGTAATGCGGGGTCGCGTCGATGAAGCTCATCTCGCCGACGAAATCCCCCGGGGCCAGCGTGAACAGCGTCACCGGCTCGGCCGTGCCCGCGCCGCGCACGATCGCGAGCGCGCCGCTCACCAGGACGTAGAGGTGGTCGTCGGAGGTGCCTTCGGGGACCAGGACTTCGCCCGCGCCCAGGTTGCGCAGGGCCGCTATGTCCGCCAGGGTTGCCAGCTGGCCCTCGGTGAGCTCGGGGGCGAGCTTCGAGCCCTTCATTGCGGCGACGACGACGGGATCGCTCATGACATCCCTCCCGGGACAGAAGGCGAAATCAGCTCGGCACGGCGCGCGAACGCGTCGACCATGGTGTCGGCGATGGCGTCGAAGACGGGTGCGGCGAGCCGGCCCAGCAGGGCGCCCCCGAACACGTAGCTCAACGCGAAATCGATCCTGCAGCCCCGCGGCGCGAGGTCGGTGAGGCGCCATTCGCCTTCGAAGCGCTCGAACGGGCCTTCGTCGAGCGCGATCGCCATCCACTCGGGACGGCGCTTGGCGTTGCGGGTGGTGAAGGCGAAGCGCGCGCCGCGGTAGTCGACCTGGATACGCGCGACCACAACGTTCGCATCGCGCTCGAGCACCGTGGCGCCGGCGCACCACGGCATGAAAGCGGGATAGTCCTCCGCGGCTTCGATCAGGTCGAACATCTCGCCGTGCGGCCGTCCGATCAGGGCGGACTTGCGGATGTCCACGGCGCGATGCTCACGGATTCAGAGCGACAGGACCCATTTCACCAGCGTCGTCACGTCGTCCGCGCTCGCCTTGGTGCCGGGGTGTCCCTTGCCGCCCCCGATCTTGGCGACGAGGGTGGCCTCGGCGTCGGCCTTGCCCTTGTATTTCGCCGACAGGTCCTTGAACGAGGCGCCCATCTTCTTGGCGCCTTCCACGTTGTGGCAATTGAGGCAGCCGCTGCTCTTGGCGAGGGCCTCGGAGGCGCTCGCGCCCCCGGATGCGGCGGCCAGGGCGAGGGCTGCGGCGGCGATGGCGAGGGTGCGTTTCATGATGCGGCTCCTTGATGGTTGGGATCGTAAGTCTCTAACGTTTCAGGGCGGGAAAGGTTTCAGTCAACCCCCGGGATCATTCGTCGGGCGCGGTGTGCGCGATGCCCTTGTGGCAATCGATGCACGTCGCCTTGCCTTCGAGAACCTGCGCGTGCATCGGCTGCACGAAGTCCTTCTGCTTCGCGACCACTTCGCGCGTGAAAGCGTGGCAGTTGCGGCACGCCCGCGAGTCGTTGGCCTTGTACTCCTCCCATACCACCTTCGCCATTCGCAAGCGTTCCTTCTTGAATTTCTCCTCGGTGGAGATGACGCCGCGCACTTCCTGGACCATGTCCTTGATGCCGGCCTTGGCCTTGTACCAGAGCACGTGGGGATAATCCTTCGGTATGTGGCAGTCGTGGCAGCCGGCGCCCACGCCCGTGCGGTTCACAGCGTGCACGCTCGCGCGGTGCTCGGCCGTCACCCATTGCATCGAATGGCACGCGCCGCCGCAGAAGGCGTCGGTCCCGCTGACCTCGACCATGGCGTGGGTTCCCGCCGTGGCGGCGACCCCGGCGACAATGCCGAGGCCCACCAGCGCCAGCACCGACCAACGCGCGCTGGGCGTGGAGAGCCCGCGCCACGCTCGCGCGAGGAAGCCGCGGCGCGGGGCGCGCGGGTCACCCGTTTCCGTAGGCATCGTCGCTTTTCCCGAGCCGGTGTCGATCCGCAATCCTACCGCAGGGCCCGTCCACGAGGTTGATGTAGGTCAACCGTCCCGCCTGCCCTTACGCGGAGCCCACCGCCCAGGTCTCGTTGGCGTGCCGCAGCAGGCCCGGATCGGCCGCGCACCGGGTGACGAAGTCGCGTACTTCGGGACTGCGCCAGGCGGCGCGGTAGGCATCCCAGGCGCGGTGGATGTCACCGGCTCGCCGGTCACCCTCTCGATCTACCCCTGGGACATCGTGACCGAGATGCGCACGCGCCTCGAAAGCCCCCAGGCGATGCTGGTTGCCGTGCCGGCCGCGTGCGAATTGCTCGCGCTCCTTCGTGTGGCAGCTCCCGCAGGTGTCGGGGATCATCGCCCGGTGGGTCTTGGCCGCGGCGTCGGACTTGGCGCGGATGTTGTGCGCGCCGTGGCAGTTGGTGCAGGTGGGCGCCGAGCCGCGCGCCGCGCCCGCCAGCGCGCGGCCGTGGATGCTGTCGCGGAACTGCCCGGCGATCGCATCTTTCCCGTGGCAGTTCGCGCAGGTCGCCTCGAGGTTCGCATGGCTGGTGCGCGAGGCCGGGTCCTTGCTCGGCAGGATGTCATGCGTGCCGTGGCAGTCGACGCACCTGGGCGCTGGGTGCGGCGCCAGCTCAGATACGCATGCCGACCATGCGCCTGAGGGCGCCGGCGTCGAGGAGCTTCACCGCCCGGCCCTGGACCTGGAGCAAGCCCTCCTCCTGCAGGCGCGAGAAGAGCCGGCTCACGGTCTCGTGCTGCAGTCCCAGGTAGCTCGCGATCTCCTCGCGCGTGCGCAGGGTGAACTCGATTCCCGAGTAGCCGCGGCTGTGGTAGCGCTCGGCGAGGTTCAGCAGGAATGCGCCGAGGCGCTCCTCGGCGCGCAGGCTTCCCAGCAGCAGCATCATGTCCTGTCGCCGGCAGACGTCGCGGGAGATCAGGCGGAAGAAGTTGCGCCGCAGCATCGGCTCGCGCCGGGCGATCTCGTCGAGCCGCGCGAACGGCGCCGCGCAGACCTCGCTGTCCTCGAGGGCCACCGCGTCGCACGCATGGCGCTCGTCGCCGATGCCGTCGAGGCCCAGGATGTCCGCGGTCATGTGATAGC
>JBBREI010000202.1:0-5484 GCA_038203035.1 Burkholderiales bacterium | reverse complement strand
GGCCGGTTATAACACCCTCGGCTCCCCGGGCATGCCGGCTAGCCGCCGATCTTCACGTTCCCGAGGCCTGCCGCGTCGCCGCGGATGTCGCCTTTCAGCACGGCCGAGGCCGCCGCGAGGTCGGCGGCGAGGCCGTCAATGAGGTCGTCGATCGAGAGGATGCCGGTGAAATTTCCGTCGGCCCCGGTCACCAGCAGGCGGCGCACCCCGTGCGCGCGCATGAGCTCCAGCGCCTCGTGGATGTCGGCGGTAGCGGGCACGGTCGCCATCACCGGCGTCATCACCGAGCCCACGGTCGAGGATTCCGATGCGAAGCCCTGCAGCGCGAGGTCGCGGTCAGTGACGATGCCCACTGCCTTGCCCGTCGCGGGCGGGTCCTCCATCACGAGCAGCGAGCCGACCTGGAAGTGGCGCATCGCCGCGGCCGCCTCGGCGATCGCGGCCGACCGCGTGGTGGCCATGATCTTCCTGGTGTACAGCCGCTCGATCTTCATGATGCGAATCTAGGCGGATGGCCGGGGCGTCGGTTGATCTGCATCAAAGAGTACGGCCGCCCCCATCCCGAATTGATGCCCGGCCGCGCCGGCACTGCCTCAAGCGGGCCGCTCGCCGCCGGGTAGACGATCGGCAACCTGAGTCTCGCTAGGAATATTCCTAGGCCCTTTCTGGGCGTTGTTCCTAGGCCGCGAATCATCCCCCGCCGATAGGCCGGGGGCGCGTGCCGACAGACACTGCGAGGCATGAACCCCCAAGCCACCCCATCGCCCGCCATTGACGCCAGGAGCCCTTCGATGAACGCAGTCCCCGTGCCAGCCCTGCCGAACGCGCTTCGCCCGAAAGCCATGCCGATCGCGCGCCACGGCGAACCCCAGCACGGGGCCGCCCCGGTCTCCTCGGTTCAGACCCGCTGCGGCACCTGCAACCTGCGGGAGGTCTGCCTGCCCTGCGGCATGCAGCAGCTGGACATGGCGCTTCTCGACGAGGTGGTCTACACCCGCAAGCGCATCAAGCGTGGCGAATCGCTTTATCGCCTCGGCAGCGGATTCGAGTCCCTCTACGCCGTGCGCAGCGGCTTCTTCAAGAGCCGTGTGGTGCTCGAGGACGGGCGCGACCAGGTGACCGGTTTCCACATGGCGGGCGAAGTGCTCGGCATGGACGGCATCGGCACCAACAGCCACACCGCCGACGTGATCGCGCTCGAGGACAGCGACGTCTGCGTGATCCCCTACTCGCACCTCGAGACCCCGCGCCTGCGGCACCAGCTGCACAAGGTGATGAGCCGCGAGCTGGTGCGCGACCAGGGCGTGATGATGCTGCTCGGAACGATGCGCGCCGAGGAACGCCTGGCCGCCTTCCTGCTCAACCTGTCGCAGCGCTTCGTGGCGCGCGGCTACGCCTGCGACGAATTCCACCTGCGCATGACGCGCGACGAGATCGGCAGCTACCTCGGCCTTTCCCTCGAAACCGTGAGCCGCCTCTTCTCGCGCTTCCAGGACGAAGACCTCATCACCGTGCAGCAGAAACACATCTGCATCCTCGACATCCCCGGCCTGCGCTCGATGATGAGCCGCGACCAGGACTGACGGCCCGCAACGACTCCCAAGGAGAAACGCGATGTACAAGCACATCCTGGTTCCCACCGACGGCTCGAAGCTGTCGACCAAGGCCGTGAAGGCGGCCGCCGAGATGGCGCGCGCGCTGAAGGCACGCGTCACCGTCCTCTACGTGATGGCGCCGTACAGCCCGCCGATGGAGACCGAGGCGGTGGCCTTCTACCCGAACTACTCCGCGCGCGGCTACGAGCAGCACATGCGCAAGGTGGCCGACCAGGCGATCGCGAAGGCGAAGCTCGCCATCGGCGCCGGCGTCAAGGTCGAGGGCATCACCGAATTCCACGCCGCACCGTGGGAAGTGATCGTGAAGGCGGCGGGCAAGCACAAGTGCGACCTCATCGTCATGGCCTCGCACGGGCGCCGGGGCCTGGTGGGCGTGCTGCTCGGCAGCGAGACCCAGAAAGTCCTCACTCACTCGAAGACGCCCGTGCTGGTGTGCCGGTAGGCATCGGCTGAAAGCTTGAACTGGGTCAAGGCCGCCGCCCGCGAGCGGCGCAGCATTGGCCCATGGACCTCTCCTTCGCCTCCCCCGTCGCCGGTTGCGACCAACCCCTCGAAATGCTCGACGGCTGCCATGAGCGCATCCGCGCGCGCTGCCTGCTAGTCGAGCGGATCGCCGCGCAGCTCGCGACTCGCCTGCCCGACGCCGAAATCCGCGAGGCGGCCCATTCGGTGGTGCGCTTCTTCGACACCGCGGCCGCCGCGCACCACTGCGACGAGGAAGAAGACCTCTTCCCGGCCCTGATCGCGAGCGTGCCGCGCCAGGATCTCGAGGCCACGCGCTCGCTGGTGGCGCGCCTGAGGGCCGACCACGTGCGCCTCGGCGCCCTCTGGCGGGACATGCGCCGGCAGCTGGTGCTGCTCGCCGCAGTCGGCAGCCGCGGCCTCGCTGCGTCCCAGGCCGCCGAATTCCGCCAGGCCTACGAGCGCCATATCGCGATCGAGGAGAGCGAAGTGCTGCCGCTGGCGCAGCGCGTCCTCGGAGCCACTTCGGTGGCGGCCATCGGCGCGCACATGGCGCAGCGACGCGGCGTGCGCCGCGTCGCTGCCTAGCCTTTCCGCCCCTTCCAGGAGGCCGTCGCTATTGGTAGGCGACGCAGGATTCGCAGATGGTCCCGGAGACGTCCTTGCGAAGGTGCGCCGCGCGCAGCGCCACGAACGGCTCGCTGTTCCAGCCGTCCATGAAGCTCGAGCGGTTCAGGTCTGCCATCACCCACTTGTCACCCGCGTCGAAGCAGCAGGCCGAGAGCTTGCCTTCGTGGGTGATGTGGCCCTCGGTGAACACCGACCAGCAGGGCAGCGGGTCGCGCAGCGCCCCGAGGCGTCCCTGGTTGCCGGCGATCGGCCGGTACCCGAGCTCTTCCTCGCGCTGGGTGGTGAGGCTGCCCATCGAATAGAGCGGCAGCCAGTAGTGCTCGTCGACGAACGGGCGCAGCTCGTCGACCAGGGCCTGCATGTGCTCCTGCTGCTCCCCGTCGTAACGGATGCTGGAGGCGTAGATGCCGCACTTGTAGCCGCCGGAGTCGCGCACCGTGCGCGCCATCTTGAGGTTGGCGATCGAGTCGCGGAAGAGCTTCGGCTTGACCGCCGCGATCTTCTTGAACTGCTCCTCGTCGGAGTTGTTCATCGAGAACTTGAGCGAATCCAGGCCCGCCTTCATGCAAGCGTCCACGCGCGGCGGCGTGGCGAGGGAGCCGTTGGTGGTGAGGAAGACGTAGCGAATGCCGCGCGCCTTGGCGAACGCGATCGCCTCGGGGAGCCAATCACACATGAACGACTCGCCGATATAGAACATGCCGAGCTCCTCGACGCCGGCGTCGACCATTTCGCCCACGACGCGCTCGTAGAACCCGCGGTCCATCTCGCCGCGGTCCTTCATCCGCAGGCGGTGCGCGCAGAAGCCGCAGCGGTAGTTGCATTGCGAGGTCAGCTCGATCTTGACGGCGCGCGGGGCGGGCAGGCGGGCGGAGCGGTAGCGCTCGGGGATTCCGGTGACCGCGTCGATGCGGTTGGTGATGCTGAAGGTCTTCATGGCTCGTTTCGGTTGAGTGACGTGGTGATTTTCGGTTTAGGTTGCGCTGCCACCCCCCGCCGCTATTGATCTGGATCAGGAATTCCGCGGAAATGGGGTGCGCGCGCGCGCCCCTGCGCCCAGGATTCGGCGTGTGAAGCCTTCGCTCCCCAACTGGTCGCTGCGCGGCCGCGAGCTGTTGCCGATCGTCCAGGGCGGCATGGGCATCGGCGTCTCCGCCCATCGCCTCGCCGGCAGCGTCGCACGGCTCGGCGGCATGGGCACGATCTCGAGCGTGGACCTGCGCCAGCTGCACCCCGACCTCCTCGCCCGCGGCAAGGGCGTGACTGACCGGGAGCGCCTCGATGCCGACAACCTCGAGGCCCTCGACCGCGAGGTGCGCGCGGCGCTCGCGTTCTCCGAGGGGCGCGGCGCGATCGCGGTCAACGTGATGAAGGCGGTGAACGCGCACGCGTCCTACGTGCGCCAGGCGTGCGAGTCCGGCGCGCACGCGATCGTCATGGGCGCGGGGCTGCCGATCGAGCTGCCCGCGCTCGCGCGCGATTTCCCGGACGTCGCCCTGGTGCCGATCCTGTCGGAAGCGCGCGGCGTCTCCATCGTGCTGCGCAAGTGGATGCGCGGCGGCCGATTGCCCGACGCCATCGTGATCGAGCATCCGGGATTCGCCGGCGGGCACCTCGGCGCGCCGCGCCTGGGCGAGGAGCACGACGCGCGCTTCGATTTCGCGCGCGTGCTTGAATCGGTGTTCGAGATCTACGCGCAGCTGGGCATCGCGCGTGCCGCGATCCCGCTCATCGTGGCCGGGGGGATCACCAGCCACGAGTGCGTGCGCGAGCTGATCGCGCTCGGCGCCAGTGCCGCGCAGCTCGGCACCGCCTTCGCCGTCTCGTCGGAAGGTGACGCGCACCCCGAGTTCAAGCGCGTGCTCGCCGAGGCGCGCCCCGAAGACATCGTCACCTTCATGAGCGTGGCGGGGCTGCCGGCGCGCGCCGTGGCCACCCCGTGGCTGCGCAACTACCTCAAGCGCGAGAAGGCGCTGCAGTCCCACGCCAAGGCCGACCCGCGCCGCTGCGTGCCGGGGCTGCAATGCCTCACCGTGTGCGGCTTGCGCGATGGCATCGCCGCCGCGGGCCAGTTCTGCATCGCCACGCGCCTGGGTGACGCGCTGCGCGGCGACGTGAAGAAGGGGCTCTTCTTTCGCGGCTCGGAGCCCCTGCCCTTCGGCGCGGCGATCCGCCCCGTGGCCGAACTGATGGAGTATCTGCTGACGGGCACAACGCCGGCTCCCGCGCCATGAAGGCAGTGCGGCGCCTGCTCGACGCGCCGCACCGCGTCTTTTTCTTCGGCGCCGCGGTACAGATCCTCATGGTGAGCACCTGGTGGGTGATCACGCTCGCGTGCCGAGCGAGCGGCGCGGCACTGGAGCTTCCGGCGGGACTCGAACCGGCGCGCGTGCACGCCTTCCTGATGATCTACGGCTTCTTCCCGCTTTTCATCTTCGGCTTCCTCTACACCGCCGGACCGCGCTGGCTCGAGTGTGCGGCGCCCAAGCGCGCGGCCTATGCCGCGCCCGCGATGCTCGCGGTCGCGAGCGCGTGGCTGATGCTTCCCGCCTTCCATGCCGGGGCGGGCGCTGCCGCCGCCGTGCTGCTTGTGGCGCTGTTCGCGTGGACCTGGCTGATCGCACAGTTCGTCGGCTGGATCGTCGCGAGCCCGGCCGAGGACCGGTTGCACCCCATCACCGTGGCCTGCGCGCTTGCCGTGGGGCTCGCGGGCGTGACCGCGGCGCGGCTGTGGCTGATCACCGGCTCCCCGGTCGCAGCGCGCTTCATGGAAGCC
>JBBREI010000201.1:0-5512 GCA_038203035.1 Burkholderiales bacterium | reverse complement strand
CACCTGGGCCAGCAACTGGTCGATCAGCTCGTCGGAGAACGGTCCCTTGGGCTTGCGCCTGCGCGGCTTCTTGGCAGCAGGTTCGGTCATTCAGAGGCTCCTTCAGCACAATGATGACCTCACACACAGAATTCCGGATAGACCCCATGCAACTTCACGAACCACCATCGATTCGGCTTTTCTGTGTCCTCTGTGAATCCTCTGTGTCCTCTGTGTTGAAAATCAGCGCCTGGATTTCGCGACCTGCCTGCGACTGCGACCCCACTATTCCGGCCCGGGTTCAGGCACCGCGCGCCGCTCGCGCGTGGTGAGCGCGATGCCGGCAAGGATCAGCGCGATGCCCACGATGTGGAAAAGGTGGATGCGTTCGTCGAGGAAGAGCCAGCCGAGCAGCGCGCCGAAGGCCGGCATCAGGTGCATAAAAAGCCCCGCGATGTTGGGCCCCACTTCGGCCACCCCGCGGTTCCAGAACACATAGCCCACGAAGGACGGGAAGATGCCGACGTAGAGCATCGCGGCGACGGTGGCCGGAGTGAACTCCACGTGCCCGTCGAGGAAAGCCATCTCGAAGGCCATCATCGGGAAGAGCAGCGTCAGGCCCACGCACCCGCAGCAGGCCAGCAGCGCGAGCCCGGGAATCTCCTTCGGCTTGATGCGCAGGAACACCGTGTACGCGGCCCAGAACACCATGCCCGCCAGTACGATGAGGTCGCCCTTGTTCATGCTCATGTGCGCCAACACGTAGGGGTCGGCGCGCGAGATGATCACCAGGATGCCGGTGAACGAGATCGCCACGCCCAGCGCCTGCACCCGCGTGATCGTCTCGCGATAGAAAAGCCAGCCGAGCAGGATGATGAGGACGGGGACGGCGCTGTTGAGGATCACGCCGTTGGTGGCGGTGGTGTATTGCAGGCCCACGTAGGCGAAGGCGTTGTGCAGCCCCGTGCCCCAGAAGCCCAGCCACGCGATGACCTTCCAGTTGCGGCGGATCACCGGCCAGTGCGCGCGGATCCCCGGCCAGGCGAACGGCATCATCACCGCTACCGCGACCAGCCACCGGATGAAGGTAAGCGTGAGGGGCGTCACGTGCCCCACGATCGCCCGGCCGATCACCCAGTTGAGCGACCAGAATAGCGAGGTGAGGCTGAGCAGCAGGTAGGGGGAAGTGTGCAGCGGCGTGCGGCGCGACATCGGGTGATAGTCTCTCATATTCAGGAAACGGACCCGAATGAGCGGCGAGGAGCTCGGCACCCCGGACGCCCCGGCAATGCAGCGCCCGACAGCGTGGACGCCGTTGCGCGAACCCACCTTTCGCATGCTGTGGTTCGTGTGGGTCGCCTCGAACATCTGCATGTGGATGAACGACGTCGCGGCCGCCTGGCTCATGACCTCGCTCACCACCTCGCCCACGCTCATCGCGCTGGTGCAGACCGCCTCCGCACTGCCGGTTTTCCTGCTCGGGCTGCCGAGCGGGGCGCTGGCCGACATCGTCGACCGCCGCAAGTACTTCATGGTCACCCAGTTCTGGGTCGCCACCAATGCCGCGGTCCTCTACCTGGTGTCGATCTCGGGGCACATCACGGCGCCGGTGCTGCTGATGCTCGTCTTCAGCAACGGCATCGGCCTGGCGATGCGCTGGCCGGTGTACGCGGCGATCGTGCCGGAGCTGGTGCCACGCAACCAGCTGCCCGCGGCACTCGCGCTGAATGCCGTGGCGGTGAACTTTTCGCGCATCGTGGGCCCGCTGGTGGCCGGCGTGGTGATCGCCTCGATGGGCAGCCAATACGTGTTCGCGCTGAATTTCATCGTCTCCGTCGGCGCCGCCATTGCCCTCAGCCGCTGGAAGCGCGAGAGCAAGCCCTCGGTGCTGCCCGGGGAACGTTTCCTGGGCGCGATGCGCCTGGGCTGGCAATACGTGCGCGAATCTCGGCGCATGAAGGATGCGCTGGTGCGCACCGCGGTATTTTTCTTCCACGCCGCCGCGCTCTTCGCGCTGATGCCGCTCGTGGCCAAGCGCTACGGCGGCGAAGGGGCGGCCACCTACACCGTGCTGCTCGCCTGCATGGGTGTAGGCGCCATCGCAACCGCGACGCAATTGCAGAAGGCGCGCGGGCGCTGGAGCCGCGACCAGCTCGCCTTCATCGGGACCGTCGCGCAGGCCGCGTGCATCGTGGTAGTGGCCTTCGCCGGCCACGAGGCGATCGCCGGGGCGGCGATGGTGGTTGCGGGCGGCTCGTGGATCATGGTGGCCAATTCGGTCACGGTGTCGGCCCAGCTCGCGCTGCCCGACTGGGTGCGCGCGCGCGGCATGGCGATCTACCAGATGGCGATCATGGGCGGCACCGCCTTCGGCGCCGTCACATGGGGCAAGCTCGCCGACCTCACCAGCGTCTCCGAAAGCCTCGCCATCTGCGGCGCGGCGCTGCTGGTGGCGCTCGGGCTCACGCGCAATCGCATCCTCGAAGGCGCGCAGGAAGAAGACCACACGCCGACGCATCCCTTCCCGGAGCCGGTGCCGGTGCGGCCGGTAGCGCTGCAGGACGGCCCGGTGATGATCACGCTCGAATACATCATCGATCCCGCGCGCGGGGTGGAATTCGAATCGATCATGGCCGAAAGCCGCAGCGCGCGCCTGCGGCAGGGCGCAGTGTCATGGGGCCTGTTCGAGGACCTGCAGGTGCCGGGACGCTACGTCGAGTACTTCGCCTGCGACACGTGGGTGGACTACCTGCGCCGCTTCGACCGCTTCACCGCGCAGGACCAGCGGATGCAGTCGATGCGTCATTCGTTCCATCTCGGCACCGAGCCGCCGCGCATTTCGCGCTTCATCGCGAAGCATCCACCTGTTCGTTGACTGGAGTAGCAAAAGCGCAGCGTCAGGTCACGGCCCGGATGGTCTGCAACGGAGGCGAATCCACCGCCCGCCGAGTCCCGAGCAGCCCGGCGATGGCGACACCGACGCCACCCACCAGCACGCCAATGAACGGCAGCCACGGGCTGAACACATAGGGCACGCCCAGCACCTTGTCGGCGAGGACCATCGCCAGGGACACCGCGCCGATCGCCGCAATGGCGCCCGCCAGCAGTCCGATGGCGAGGAATTCGGCCAGCTGCATGGTCATCAGCTGCCTGCGGCTCGCGCCCAGCGTGCGCAGGATGGCGCCTTCGAAGATGCGTTCGTCCTGGGTGGAGCTGATGGCGGCGAACAGCACCACGAGCCCCGCGGCGATCGCAAACAGGAACACGAACTCCACCGCGCGCGAAACCTGGTCGGTGATGCGCTGGAACTGCGCCATCAGCGCCGAGAGGTCGATCACGCTCACGTTGGGGAACTGCCGCACCAGCCCCGTCACCACCTCTTCGCGGCCCTGAGGGAGGTGGAAGCTCGTGATCCAGCTCGCCGGGTAGTCCTTCAGCAGCGTGGGGCTGCCGATCACGAAGAAGTTGGGCTTGAACGAATCCCAGTTCACCTTTCGCAGGCTGCTCACCTTCGCGGTGAAGCGCGAGCCTGCGACCTCGAACGTGAGCGTGTCGCCGAGTTTGATGCCCAGCGTCGTGGCGATGCCCTCCTCCACCGAGAACTCGGAATCCTTCGAATCCTTCGCCCAGAACCTGCCGGCGACCACCTTGTTGTCGGGCCGCAGGCTGTCGCCCCATGAAAGGTTGAACTCGCGCTCCGAAAGCCGGCGCGCGCGCTGGTCGGTGAAATCCTTCGGCACCACGTTGCGATCGCCGATGGCGATGAGCCGGCCACGCACCATCGGGAACAGGTCCGGGGCGGAAAGCCTGAGATCGGCGAAATAACGCTGCGCCTGCGCCACCTGGTCGCCCTGGATGTTGATGGCGAAGCGGTTGGGCATGTCCGGCGGCATCGACTGCTGCCATTGCGTGAGCAGTTCCGTGCGCACCAGCGTGAGCACCAGCATGGCCATGATGCCCAGCCCGAGCGCCATCACCTGCACGAGCGAGGCGCCGGTGCGCCGGCGCAGGTTCGCAAGCCCGTATCGCCACGGGCCCGCCGCGGCGCCACGCAGTCGCGTTGTCAGGCGGATCAGCAGATATCCCGCCAGGGCGGCCGCCACCAGCGCCGCGGCGAAGCCACCCACCGCGATCGCGCCGAGCTTCACGTCGCCGGCCTGCCAGACGATCAGGCCCGCCAGCGCGCCAAGGCCCAGCAGGAAGGCCGCCGCGGAGAGTGGTTCTGCCGCCGCGACATCACGGCGCAGCACACGCAGCGTCGAGGCGCGGCGCAACCGCAGCAGCGGGGGCAGCGTGAAGCCCAGCAGCAGCACGAAGCCGATCACCGCGCCGCGCAGCCCGGGCAAGGGCCCCGGCAGCGGCAGGTCCACGGTGAAGAACCGGCCCAGCCAGCTGGCGAGCACGGCCTGTGCGCCGTAGCCGATCAGGCTCCCCAGCGCGCAACCGGCGAGCCCGAGCGCCGCAAACTGCCACGCGTGCAGCGCGAAGATTTCGGCCTGGCTCGCACCCAGGCAACGCATCATCGCCGCGGCGTCGGTCTGTCGCTGCGAAAACCGGCGCGCCGCGAGGGCAACCGCAACCGAAGCCAGCACCACCGAAAGCAGCGAGGCCAGACCAAGGAAACTCTGCGAGCGCTCGAGCGCGGTTCGCACCTCGCTGCGGGCATCGCGCACACCTTCCACGCGTTGCCCCCGGGCAAGCAGCGGCTGCAGCGCGGCGCGGAACTGGAAGACCTGGTCGGCATCCCCCCTGACCAGAAGCCGGTAGGTCACGCGGCTTCCCACCTGGACCAGTTGCGTCGCCGCGAGGTCGGCATCGTTCATCAGTACCCGAGGGGCGATGCCGAAGTAGTCGAGCACGCTATCGGGTTCGCGCGTGATGATGGCGGATACGCGCAGCGGCGCGCGTCCCACGGTCAGCGTTTCTCCCACCTTGATGCCGAGGCGCCCCGCCAGGGCCAGCCCGATCCACGCTTCGCCGGGGGCCGGGCCGCCGTCCACCTCGCGCTCCGCCGCGCCGACCCCATCACTCACCCGGATGCGTCCGCGCAAGGGAAAGCCCGGCGTGACCGCCTTGATTTCCGCCAGGTTCACTCCGCCCGCGGCCGACACCATGCTGGGAAACGTGCGGGTTTCGGCGGTGGCGAGCTTCTGCGCGCGCGCCGCTGCGACAAAGGCCGCCGGCATCGGCTGGTCCGCGATCACCACCAGGTCCCCACCCAGCAGCTCGTTGGCCTGCGAGTCGAGCGCGGCCTGCACGCGGTCGGCAAAGAATCCCACGGTTGTCACGCTGGCCACGGCGATCACCAGCGCCAGCAGCAGCACGCGGAATTCGCCGGCGTTCCAGTTGCGGCGCAGCATCCGGGTGGCCAACGGCAGGGTGTTCATGGGGTTTTGGCGCCGCTTTTCAACACAGAGGACACAGAGGATTCACAGAGGACACAGAACAAAGGCAGAATCGATATTGGTTCGTGGAGTTGCATGCCGTTTCGCGAACAACCATCAATTTTCCTGTTTTCTCTGTGTCCTCTGTG
>JBBREI010000200.1:0-5558 GCA_038203035.1 Burkholderiales bacterium | reverse complement strand
CCCTGTTTCATCGGCGGCAATCGGCGCGGCATCGGCGGACATCGGCGTTCGGCTTTGGCAGCAAGCGCAGCGTCAAGACGCCCGCTCGGTCCACCGCAACTTCTGCCGCAGCATCGAGAAGTACCGGTACCCGCGGGGGTGAAGCAGCGTGGCGGGCTTGGGAGCGGCCTGCACGCAGACCACATCGCCGTGTTCCAGTTCGCAGTGGGCCTGCACATCGAAGTTCACGCGCGCATCGGTGCCGCGCACCAGCGTGATCTCCACCTTCGAGGTGCTGCGGATGGCCACCGGGCGGTTGGACAGGGTGTGCGGCGAGATCGGCACCAGCGAGATCGCCTGCAGCGAGGGGTGCAGGATCGGCCCGCCGGCGGAAAGGGCGTAGGCGGTGGAGCCGGTGGGCGTGGCGACGATCAATCCGTCGGCGCGCAGGCTGTAGATGAATTCCCCATCGACGGTCACCGCGAACTCGATCATGCTGCCGACGGCGCCCCGGCTGACCACCACGTCGTTCATGGCAAGCGCCGAGATCACGGTTTTGCCCGCGCGCCTGACCAGACCCGAAAGCAGCAGGCGCTGTTCGGGCACGAAGTCGCCTTCGAGCACCGCCTCGATCGCCGGGCCGACGTTATCGGCGGGAATGTCGGTGAGGAAACCGAGGCGGCCGAGGTTGACACCAACCAGGGGGACGCCGTGTTCGGCCATCAGGCGCGCGCAGGAGATGAGCGTGCCATCGCCGCCAATCACGATGGCGAGGTCGCACCGGGCCGCCAACGCCTCCAGTTCCACCACGGCGTCGGGCGGATTTCGCGATGCCCCCGCGGTCAGCGGATCCATCAGCATCGTCATCCCGCGGCTGTGTAATGCCTCCGCGAGGAGGTCGAGTAGGTCCGGCAGGCTCGGTGCGTCGCTCTTGCCGACGACGGCCACGGTCTTGAACGCGCGGGGCATGGCCGCAATTAAAGCATGATTGTTTGTAGAATACCCTCCACATGCTCTCAGAACGCGCGCAGAACCTGCTCAAGATCCTGGTCGAGCGCTACATCGCCGACGGCCAGCCCGTGGGCTCACGCGCGCTGTCCCGCTTCTCCCCCCTCGAGCTTTCGCCGGCCACCATCCGCAACGTGATGGCGGACCTGGAAGAGATGGGGTTCGTGGCCAGCCCGCACACCTCCGCGGGCCGCGTGCCCACGCCCAAGGGTTACCGCTTCTTCGTCGATACGCTGCTCACCGTGCAGCCGATGGAAGAGGTGGAGCGAGCGCACCTGGCCGGCCAGCTGATGCCGGACGATCCACATCGCGTGGTTGCCGCCGCATCCCAGGTGCTGTCCGACCTGACGCATTTCGCCGGCATCGTGGTGTCGCCACGCCGCCGCGGCGCGGTGCTGCGCCACATCGAATTCTTCGGTCTCACGGACAAACGCGTGCTGCTGATCATCGTGGCGAGCGACGGCGAGGTGCAGAACCGCGTGCTGGTGACCGACCGGCGCTATTCGCCCTCGCAGCTCACCGAAGCCGCGAACTACATCAATGCCCACTATGCGGGGCTCGAGTTCGACCAGTTGCGCAACAAGGTGCGCGGCGAGCTCACCGACCTGCAGCAGGATATTTCCGGGCTGATGCAAGCCGCGATCCAGATGGGCGGCGAGGCGCTGCGCCCGCCCGCCGACGGCGTGGTGATCTCCGGTGGGCGCAACCTCTGGGACGTGGGCGAGCTGTCGAGCGACATGCAGCGCCTGCGCCGGCTCTTCGATGTGTTCGAGACCAAGACCCAGCTGCTCGAGCTGCTCGAACAAAGCGAACACGCCGACGGCGTGAAGATCTTCATCGGCGGCGAATCCACCCTGGTGCCGCTCGACGAATGCTCGATCGTCACCGCACCCTACGAAGTCGACGGCCAGGTGGTCGGCACCGTGGGGGTGATCGGCCCCACCCGCATGGCCTACGAGCGGGTGATCCCGATCGTCGACGTCACGGCCAAGCTCGTTTCCTCCGCGCTTTCCCAGAACTAGGAAAACCATGGCTGAAAATGATGTTGGCGCGCCCGCGCCGGGCGTGCTGCTGGTCAACCTCGGCACGCCGGACGAACCCACGCCGGGCGCCGTGCGCCGGTACCTGCGCGAATTCCTTTCCGATCCCCGCGTGGTCGAGCTGCCGCGCTGGCTGTGGCTGCCGATCCTCTACGGCGTGATCCTTCCCTTTCGCCCGAAGAAGACGGCGAAGAAATACGAGAAGGTCTGGACACCCGACGGCTCGCCGCTGCGGGTCTACACGATGCGCCAGGCGCAGATCCTCAAGGGCTCGCTGGGCGAGCGGCTGCAGGCGCTGGTGCACGTGCAGGCGGCGATGCGTTACGGAAACCCGTCGATCGCCGCGGGCCTGGCCGAGCTGAAGGCCAGGGGCTGCGACCGCATCGTGGTGATTCCGATGTACCCGCAATACGCGGGCAGCGCCACCGGATCCGTGGAAGACAGCATCGCCCGGGCGATGAAAAAATGGAAACCCGCCCCACCGCTGCGCCTGCTGCACGATTTCCACGAGCACCGCGCCTACGTAAAAGCGGTGGCCAGGAACGTGAACGACTACTGGATGAAACATGGCCGCCCCGACCGGCTGGTGATGAGCTTCCACGGCATCCCCAGGAAATCGGTGGATGCCGGTGACCCCTACCAGTCGCAGTGCCTGCTCTCCGCGCGCCTGATCGCCGCCGAGCTGGGCTGGAACGACCACCGCACCAAGGTCACCTTCCAGTCGCGATTCGGCGCGGCGGAATGGCTGCAGCCCTACACCGACAAGACCCTGGAAGCGTTGGGCAAGGAAGGCGTGGGGCGCGTGGACGTGGTTTGCCCTGGATTCACGGCCGATTGCCTCGAGACCCTCGAGGAGATTTCCATCGAGGGCAAACACGCCTTCCTGGAGGCGGGCGGCAAGGAATTCCATTACATCCCATCCACGAACGACACCCCCGCCTGGATGACAGCGCTCGCGATCATCACCCTCGAACAGCTGGAAAACGGCTGGACACCCCCACCCCGCAAGAAGGAATTCTGAAGATGCTCACCCTCGTCGCCCGCTGGATCATCAACGCCGCCGCCCTGCTGCTGGTGGCCTACCTCTATCCCGGCGTCCTGGTCGAGACCTTTTTCGCCGCGCTCATCGCGGCACTGGTGCTGGGGCTGGTGAACGCGGTCATCAGGCCGGTCCTGCTGCTCCTGACCCTGCCCGTGACCATCCTCACGCTCGGGCTCTTCATCTTCGTGATCAACGCGTTGCTGTTCTGGTTCGTGGCCGAGGTTGTGCAGGGATTCAAGGTGACGGGGTTCTGGGCCGCCATGATCGGCTCGATCCTCTACAGCGTGATCACGCTGGTGACCAGCTGGCTGCTTTTCCCGCGCCGCAAATAGGCTCGATTACCCCTTGAATTGTTGGGGGCAATCCCCATGTTTGCCTCAACACCATGTTTTTAGAAGGATTTTCCAGTGACCGACGCTGAAATGGCGGGCTTTTCGGACCGCGCCGCCGATGGCCAGCCGCCGCCGCCCGTCGCGGAGGGGGCCGGCAGCATCGAGGGACGCGTCGCCGACCTCGAATCGCGACTTGCCGCAGCCACCGCGGACGCCGAAAAAGCGCGCGAAGAATGGCTGCGCGCCAAGGCCGACACGGAAAACGTCCGCCGCCGTGGGCAGGAAGACGTGGCCAAGGCGCACCGCTTCGGCCTGGAAGGCTTCGCCGGCGAGCTGCTCGCGGTGAAGGACAGCCTCGATGCGGCCCTGGCCGTGGAGAACACCTCGGTCGAATCGATGAGGGAAGGCGTCCAGCTCACCGCCCGCCAGCTCGACAGCGCCTTCGAGAAGTTCGCCGTGAAGGCGATCTCGCCGCAGGGCGAGAAGTTCGATCCGCACCGCCACCAGGCCATCAGCCAGGTCGACAGCGACCAGGAACCGGGCAGCGTCGTCAGCGTGTTGCAGAAGGGCTTCCTGATCCACGACCGCGTGCTGCGGCCCGCGCTCGTGGTGGTTGCGAAGGCGCCTGGCGCTTGATTGCGCGCTGAACAACCCTATTTATCCAATAACTTCAGACATCCAGGATTAAGGAAGACCGTCATGGCAAAGATCATCGGCATCGACCTCGGCACCACCAACTCGTGCGTGGCCATCATGGAGGGCGGCAAGCCCAAGGTCATCGAGAACAGCGAAGGCGCGCGCACCACGCCCTCGATCGTGGCCTATACCGATGGCGACGAGATCCTCGTGGGCGCCCCGGCCAAGCGCCAGGCCGTCACCAACGCCAAGAACACGCTCTTCGCGGTCAAGCGCCTGATCGGGCGCAAGTTCGAGGAGAAGGAAGTCCAGAAGGACATCAACCTGATGCCCTACAAGATCGTGAAGGCGGACAACGGCGACGCGTGGGTCGAGGTGCGTGGCAAAAAAATCGCGCCCCAGCAGGTTTCGGCCGAGACGCTGCGCAAGATGAAGAAAACCGCCGAGGATTACCTGGGCGAACCGGTCACGGAAGCCGTGATCACCGTGCCCGCGTATTTCAACGACTCGCAGCGCCAGGCGACAAAAGACGCCGGCCGCATCGCGGGCCTCGACGTGCGCCGCATCATCAACGAGCCGACCGCGGCCGCACTCGCCTTCGGCCTCGACAAGAAGGAAGGCGACCGCAAGATCGCGGTGTATGACCTCGGCGGCGGCACCTTCGACATCTCGATCATCGAGATCGCGGCGATCGACGGCGAACACCAGTTCGAAGTGCTCTCCACCAACGGCGACACGTTCCTGGGCGGCGAGGACTTCGACCAGCGCGTGATCGACTACGTCGTCACCGAATTCAAGAAAGAGGCGGGCGTGGACCTGTCCAAGGACGTCCTCGCGCTGCAACGCCTCAAGGAAGCCGCGGAGAAAGCCAAGATCGAGCTGTCGAGCTCGCAGGCCACGGACATCAACCTGCCGTACATCACGGCGGACTCCACGGGCCCGAAGCACCTGGCGATGAAACTCACGCGCGCGAAGTTCGAATCGCTCGTGGACGAGCTCATCGAACGCACCATCAAGCCGTGCGAGATCGCGCTCAAGGATTCCGGCATCAAGCTGTCCGACATCGGCGACGTGATCCTCGTCGGCGGCATGACGCGCATGCCGAAGGTGCAGGACAAGGTGAAGGAATTCTTCGGCAAGGAGCCGCGCAAGGACGTGAACCCGGATGAGGCGGTCGCCGTGGGCGCCGCGATCCAGGGCGGTGTCCTGCAGGGCGATGTGAAGGACGTGCTGCTGCTGGACGTGACGCCGCTTTCGCTCGGCATCGAAACGCTTGGTGGCGTGATGACCAAGCTGATCCAGAAGAACACGACGATCCCGACCAAGGCGCAGCAGGTCTTCTCGACCGCCGACGACAACCAGGGCGCGGTGACCATCCACGTGCTGCAGGGCGAGCGTGAAGTGGCCAGCGGCAACAAGAGCCTGGGCCAGTTCAACCTGGATGGCTTCCCGCCCTCCCCGCGCGGCATGCCGCAGATCGAAGTGCAATTCGACATCGATGCCAACGGCATCCTGCACGTG
>JBBREI010000199.1:0-5570 GCA_038203035.1 Burkholderiales bacterium | reverse complement strand
TGTGGCGCGGTATCCGACGCAGGACGATTTCGACCAGGCGATCTATGCCGGGTCTGCCGGGCTGCAGGGCCGGTGGGGTGCGGCCGCCTGGCGCGGGGGCTTGAGTCGCGCGTACCAGACGCTGGATCGCGTTGCCTATCGCCACACCGAAGGCGCGTTCGCGGACCTTGGTGTGCCGGTGAACGAGCGCGATGCGGCTTCGATCGGAATCCAGCTAGGCAGGAACGCGTTCTCCGGCTTCAACGTGGTCCGCGACAGCGAGTTTGCGACGGTGACCGCCGGATGGCGGCATTCGTTCGCCGGCCTCGCGCGCGCGCAGATCGAGGCAGCCGCCAACCTCGGCCGCGAGCGCAACGTGAACGACGACCGCCAGGACCTTTCGCGCGACATGTTCGGTGCGCGGTTGGGCGTTTCGCTGATTGTGGTGGGCGACTGGACGCTCGCCGCGGGAGGCGCCTGGCAGCGCAGCCGCTATCACGATCCCGATGCGTTGCTGCAGACCGTGCGCGACGACCGTTATCTCGCGGGCGAGCTGGCCCTGTCGTGGAACGCCTTTCGCGGCCTGGTGATCCGCGCCGAGGTCACCGAGGCGAAGAACGACTCGAACCTCGCGCTCTACGAGTACCGCCGGCGTACGACCATTCTTCGGGGGCGTTATGAATTCCGCTAGGACAAATTGGCTGCGTGCGCTGGTCCTCTTCGGCGTTGCGCTCGCGGGTACGCACGCCGCGGCCCAGACCGCGGGCCGCGTGCTGCTCGCGGCCGGAGAAGTCTCCGTCCTCCGGGCAGGCACGGAGATCGCGCTGGCAACCGGCGCCGAGATCATGACGGGCGACATCGTGCGCACCGGCGAGGCAAGCAGCGCCCAGCTGCGCTTCACCGACGCGGGCATCGTGGCGATGCGCGCCAAGAGCCGCTTCCACGTCGCCGACTACCGCTTCACCGGCGCCGATGATGGCGTGTCGGGCGCGACGTTTGCGCTTCTCGAAGGGGGACTGCGCACCCTCACCGGCCTCATCGGCCGCGGGCGCCAGGACCGCTATCGCATGGCCACGCCCCTTGCGAGCGTGGGAATCCGCGGCACAACGTATGCGCTGGTGTATTGCCAGAAGGATTGCGAGGACGACGAGGGAGGCATCGCCGCGGATGGCGCCTACGGCCTCGTATTCGAGGGCCGGGTGGCGGTCGCCAACGCCGGCGGCGAGCGCGAGTTCGGCCCCGAGGAGGCGTTCTTCGTGGCCGACGCGAGCACCCCGGCGCAGGCGCTGGCGACGCGGCCGCGTTTCCTGCGCGACCGCCTGGAGGCGCGAGCGCGGCGGGAGGAACGGCGCGAGCAGATCGAGGCGCGCCAGCAGGCGATCATGGAGCGTCGCGAGCAGGTCGCCAAGGCCACCGCCGTGCTCGATGCGCGCCTCGGCAATGTCGCTGTCGCCGGAGCGGGAAGCGCACCGATCGTGGTGGCCGACTTGAGGGATTCATCCGGCAACATCGCGCTCTTCGGCGTGGGCCTCGGTGCCGGGGTGGCGTTCTCGACGGTCAACGCACCTTACACGGTCGTCGATGGGGGCAAGGGCACAGTCATCCAGCTGGATGCCGAGCGTGGTTTCGTCGACCGATTCTCCTTCAACGACGGTGCGCAGGCCGGGGACCGCCAGACCGCGCCGGTACTCGACAGCGGACGCATCGAGGGTGATGGCGGGGCGATTTGGGGCCGTTGGGGACCCGGCGCCGTGGTATCGGCCGGCGGCTTCACCGGAGCGCCTTCCACCGGCGTGCACTTCTTCTTCGGCGCGCTCACGCCGGAGTCGCTCTTCGGCGTCGTGCCTGCCGCGGCGACGGCGGTGCGTTACGAGTATGCGGGCGGGCCGCGTCCCACGGACGAGCGCGGCAACGCGGGCCAATTCCTTGCCGGCTCCTTCATCGTGAATTTTCTGCAGCGATCGATCTCGGGGACGGTGAGCTACTCCGTGGACGCGGTGACCTATTCGCTGCCGGTTCCGAACGGTACCGCGCTTAACGTGGGACGGGGATTCATCGGGTTCAACGTGGTGGGGGAGCGCGCCGGAAGCTGGTCTTGTGCCTGCAACAACACCGGCGGCATCCTCGAACGTTATGCGGTGAGCGGGCTCTTCCTCGGTAGCCGCGCGCAGGGAATCGGGGTGAGCTTCGGCACCGAAGACAATCGCCTCGGCCGGACCGCAGGCGTAGGCATTTTCCGTTGCGTTTCCGGGGGATGCCGCTAGGGCTAGTCTCGGGGGGGTTATGAAAACCAGCGATCGGAAAATCAATCCGGTTCCTTTCCCCGAGCACCCCGTGCTGCCGCCCGCGAGGGTCGCCCTCGGCCCAAATGCCGGGGGCGTATATCGGAAATCAATCTCCCCAAGCTGATCCAGAGTGGAGTTGCCATCGAAACCTGACCTCTGTAGCATATTGCTACACTCCCGGAGGCCCCATGGGCATGCCCGTCCGACTCTCAGACGAACTGCTGGAACTGGCCCGGCGCGCAGCCGAAGATGCCACGCGCTCCCTTACCGCTCAGGTGGAGCATTGGGCACTCATCGGCCGGGCAGTTGAAAGCGCGCTCGACCACGCAAGCCTGACCGCACTCAAGTCAAGTGGCGGGAAGCTCGCCATCGCCATACCGGATGCGGGGCGCCGCGAGTCGGTCACTCGGGCAATTCTGGATGCGGTTCGCAGTGCAGACCGCGATGCCCTGCGCCGGAGAATCGCCTCGGGAAAGGCGCCCTTGCACGGCGTTGAACGGGCGCGGCCGGACGTCATCGTCAAGTACTCGAGCGCGGCCATCCCAGTGTCCAGAACCCTCCAGGAGAAGGCGGCCAGCTACTCTGCTTCGAAGAAGCGCAAGCGCGGCTGAGGGCACCCGGTGGATGCCATCGGCGTGCTGAAGGAGCTGCTGACTTCGGCGGACCCAATCCTCATCGTCATCGCCGGGCCCAATGGCGCGGGCAAGACTACATTCTTCGAGACGAGCCTTGAGCACCAGCTCCGCGTGCCATTCGTGAATGCGGACCGAATCGCGCGAACGCTGCCGAAGAAGCATGACGCGCCGAGCCGGGACAAAGTGGCATTCGAGGCCGCCAAGCTCATGCGCGAGCAGCTCCTCGCTTCCCGCGTGTCCTTCTGCGTCGAGACGGTTTTCTCCGATCCCGTGGGTGACAAGCTCCGGTACTTTCGGAAGGCCCAGGCTGCTGGATACACGGTGTCGATGATATTCATCGGCCTCGCCTCCGCAGAACTATCGGCGCGGCGCGTGAAGCAGCGCGTCGCGGACGGTGGCCACGACGTGCCGGCTGACCGGATTCGGGACCGCTACCCTCGCGTCATGGCAAATGTCGCGAACGCATTGAGCTTCCTCGACCAGGTCATCGTTCTCGACAACAGTGAAGTTGTTGACGTGTACCGGGAAGTCGCTGTCTACCAACTGGGGAAACCGGTATGGGTTGCCGAGGACTTGCCAGAGTGGTTCAAGGCCGTGAAGCAGTCTGTTTAGGACATTTGGGTTGGGATAGGTCAGCTGGTCTTGTGCCTGCAACAACACCGGCGGCATCCTCGAACGTTATTCGGTGAGCGGGCTCTTCCTCGGTAGCCGCGCGCAGGGAATCGGGGTGAGCTTCGGCACCGAAGACAATCGCCTCGGCCGGACCGCAGGCGTAGGCATTTTCCGTTGCGTTTCCCGGGGATGCCGCTAGTCTCGGGGGGGTTGTGAAAACCAGCGATCGGAAAATCAATCCGGCTCCTTTCCCCGAGCACCCCGTGCTGTCGCCCGCGAGGGGCGCCCTCGGCCCCCGTCAGGCGCCCGCCGCTTCCTCGGGCGCGCCCTGCCACAGCATGTCGTAGCCCAGCTCCTTCGTCTCCGAGCACATCTTCGCCAGCGCCTCGAATTTGGAGGTGAAGATCTTGTCGGCGTGCGACCTCTCGTGCTCGTCGAAGGAGCGCCAGTACGTGACGATGGCGTAATGCTCGTCCTGCGGGGCGGTGTTTCCGAGCGAGCCCTCCTCGGACAGGAAACCCGAAAACCTGAACACCTGGCCGGCGATGAAGCCGCCCTTGTCGCCGCCGTAGGTCTCCTTCACGACGTTGCACATCTCGCCCACGGTGAGCTCCACCTGCTCGAAGGTGACGCCGGGCTTGAGCTTGACGGTGTTGAACAGCATCTTGGCGCCGAACGGCACGCTGATCGGATCGAACATGGCTTTCTCCTGTTTCGCTTCGGGTGGCGCTTGGCCGTACCGAAAGTATACGGACCGGGTGCCGGTACCGTCGTTCCCGGGCAGCGCCACAGATTCGAGCGATAGGAAAATCAATCCGGTTCCTTTCCCCGAGCACCCCGCCTGTGGCCGTCTGCATAGCCCCAACGACGAGCTTGCGGCGTCAAGTTCGAGGTCGATAACGGCCACGCGCGTTTACGCCGCGCAGTGCGCGCTGACCCTGCTCGGCGATGGGGCGGCGCACTCGCTTTCGCAATTCGTCCTTGACTACGTGAACCCTGGCCCGCAGCCGTTTGGCGAGGGTCAGCCTAAAGACCATGAACTTGCCCTTTCTTGTGCTGTTGTGGCAGTGCGTGAAGCCCGGGAAGTCGAAGGTCCCGGGTTGCCTTGCCCCCGGCGGCGTCGGTTCTCACGCGCGAAGCGCCCGAACGGCAAACCGGCGTGGATTTATGATCAGGTTCTGGGGGTGATAGGCGCGCAAATCTGACCACTCCCGGTGTGATAGACCCCCGTGCTTCGTGGCGCGGGGAGAACCTGGGGTGATATCGGTGGAGACGGTCGGTAAGATCCGGTGGCGGCATTTTGTGAAGGGCGAGAGCCATGTTGGGTCGTAAATGAAAATCGCCACCTGGAACGTGAACTCGCTCCGGGTAAGGCTCCCGCACCTGCTCGACTGGCTCGCCATCCATTCACCGGATGCCGTCTGCCTGCAGGAAACGAAATGCGACGAGGCCACCTACCCGATGCACGAGCTGCTGGCGGCGGGATATCACAGCCTGCATCATGGCCAGAAGGCGTACAACGGCGTGGCGATCCTCAGCCGCAACCCGGCGATCGAGGTATGCCGCGGCATCCCGCGTTTCGCCGACGAGCAGAGCCGGGTGATCGCCGCCGACCTCGACGCGGTGCGCCTGGTGAGCGTCTATGTTCCCAACGGGCAGAGCGTGGGCTGCGACAAGTACGCGTACAAGCTGCGCTGGCTCGAGGCGCTTGCCGCGTGGCTCGAAGGCGAACTCGCCGCCCATCCGCGGATCGCCGTGATGGGGGATTTCAACGTGGCGCCCGAAGACCGCGACGTGCACGACCCCGCGGCCTGGGCCGGCCAGGTCCTTTGCAGCGATGCCGAGCGCGCGGGCCTGCGGCGCCTGGTCGAGCTCGGCTTCGTTGATTCCTTCCGGCTGTTCGAGCAGCCCGAACGCTCGTTCACCTGGTGGGATTACCGCATGAACGCATTTCGCCGCAAGAAGGGCCTGCGCATCGACCACGTGCTGCTTTCTCCCGAGGCGGCGAAGCTGTGCCGCTCGTGTGTGGTCGACATCGAGCCGCGCAGGCTCGAACGTC